>NZ_CP158866.1:752200-1073301 GCF_050990905.1 Falsibacillus pallidus | reverse complement strand
TCAGTGGCGTTTAAACGCTGTGCCTCTTTATACGCCTTTTCATACTCAATCGGAGTGGCGTATTCTAATGTCGAGTGAATCCTTTTACGATTATAAAATTGAATATAAAACTTAATGGCCCCGATGGCTTCTGCTTTTGTCTTAAACACAAACTTGTACAAATACTCTTTCTTCAGGGAGGCAAAAAACGATTCTACACAAGCGTTATCATAAGGGGTTGCTTTTCGACTCATACTAATGGTCGCTTTGGCATCCTTCAAGGCTTCAATATATTTTTTTGAACAGTACACACTTCCCCGGTCTGAATGGTGGATCCATCCCTCAGCGGGCTGGCGAATCTCAAGTGCTTCTTTTAATGCTTTTAACGGCAATTCGGCGTCCATGCGGTCATCAATGCTATAGCTAATTACCTTGCGGGAAAACAGGTCTAAAACTGGATTTAAATAAACAAATCCCTCCCCTGTATGAATATAGGTGATATCCGTTGCCCAAACACGATCTGGTTCTTCAGGATTAAAATTCCGATTCAACTCATTTTTGAACACAAGCTGCTGGTGATCTGAATCCGTGGTCTGAATGTATCGAGTTGGCGGGGTCGCATATAAACCCATCTCTCTCATGCGGTTCGTCACCGTTTTAAGGGAAACTTGTATATGATCCTCCTCGACCAGCTTTCGATAAATCCTCGGACTTCCATACGTCCCCAGGTTGTCGTGAAAATGATAGCGAATTCGCTCGTCAAGATGACGTCTCCAGCGCTGTCTCTCTGTTTCCTCCTGATCCTGTCTTTTTTCCCAAACATAATAGCCAGAAGTAGAAACATCCAAAACTTCGCACATCTTCACAACGGTATGGTCGTTTTTATTATGAAAAATAAATTCAAACCTTACTTCTTTTCTTGCGTGAAGATGTGCATAGCCTTTTTTAAAATGGCGTTCTCCTCTTCCAAATCTAATTTTTTACGTCTTTCAGCTTCGTACAATTCTTTGTATTCAGAAGCCGTTAGATACTGGCTTTGTTTCTCTTTTTCCGCCTGATTTTGCTTTTTACGATAGGAAGCGACCCACTTTTGAAGCGTACTATAGGAAATATCGAGTTCACTGCTCACATCCACGAGCTTCCGTCCATCTAACTCAATTAATTTACACACATATTCTCTAAATTCTGGTGGGAACTTTTTCTGATCTTTCGCCATGTTTATACACGCCCTTTTTGTAGTTGTATAGATTTAAACATGACGCCACTACCTGTGTCCACTTTTTATACTAACTTCAATAGAGCCTAGCTGAGGGAATTTTCCACATTTATTTCATCCATTTCTGCCCCAATTTTCATCCTTTTGAAGTAAGTTTGTCCCCTTCTTACTGAAAAAGGGACAATTTGAAGCATTTTAAGGTGGAAATTCGCTGATGCAGACTCAATTTGTCTTATTCTATTGATCTTGTCGAATATCCAGGCGGAAGCCTGGCAAATTGATGGTTTTGTTTTCTATTTGTTGACTGAGCGCTCAATCAGGATGTGTCAATCGGGATGTCATTCAACCCACCCTCTCTTTCCCAATCAATGTTCCACTTTCAAACATAAAAAAGCACCGGCTTCTCCACCGGTGCTCTCAGATTTACTGTATCATATTCAAGAATCGCTTTGTTCTTTCTTCTTGCGGATTATCAAATATCTGGGAGGGTTTGCCTCGTTCTACGATGACGCCACCATCCATGAAGATGACTTCATCCGCTGCTTCTTTGGCGAATCGCATTTCGTGGGTGACAACGACCATCGTCATTCCCTCAACGGCCAGGTCCTTCATGACTTTGAGGACTTCACCAACCAGCTCAGGATCCAATGCGGATGTGGGCTCGTCAAACAGCATGACTTTCGGTTCGATGGCCAATGCCCTTGCAATGCCGACGCGCTGCTGCTGTCCGCCGGAAAGCTGATGAGGGTAAAAATCCAATTTATCGCCAAGGCCGACTTTTTCCAGCAGGATTTTAGCCCGTTCCGCTACTTTTGCTTTCGGCTCTTTTTTAACGATGACAGGACCTTCCATCACATTTTCCAGTGCCGTCTTATGTGGGAAGAGGTTATAGTTTTGGAAAACCATCCCTGATTGTCTTCTGTACTGAAGAAGCTTCTGCTTACTGATCTTTCCGTTGAAATCCAGGGAGACATCGCCTAATGAAACCTCGCCTTGATCCGGAATTTCAAGTGCATTCAAGCACCTGAGAAAGGTCGTTTTACCGGAACCGGAAGGCCCGATCAAGACTACCACCTGTCCTTGTTCAACGTCCAAATCAATTCCTTTTAAGACTTCCAATTTATCAAATTGTTTATGCAGTCCTTTTATCGTAATCATTTATGTCCTCGCTCCTTCCTTACTTATTTCGCCACATAGCGGTCTAGTCTTGCCTCAATGCGCCCTTGAATGATTGAAAGGATGAAACACATGACCCAATAGAGGAGTGCCGCTTCTGAATAAAGGAGCAGGAATTCATAGTTCATCGCAGTGATTTCCTGGGCTTTTCTAAACAATTCTGTTACCAGTATCAGTGAAGCAAGGGACGTATCCTTGATCAAGCTGATAAATGTATTGGATAATGGCGGGATTGAAACCCTGGCTGCCTGAGGAAGGATGATTCGCTTCAGGACTTGATTGTTAGTCATCCCGATGGATGCGCCTGCTTCCCATTGGCCTTTTGGAATGGATAGTATGGCTGCCCGCACAATTTCTGAGGCATATGCCCCTACATTCAAAGAAAATCCAAGGACAGCAGATGGAAATGGATTAATTTCAATATTTAATGAAGGCAAACCATAAAAAATGATAAATAACTGCACCAAAAGAGGCGTTCCCCTAATGGCAGAAACATAAAAACGGGCAATCCCTCTGAGGATCCCGATCTTGGATAAGCGTGCGAGTGCTGTCAAGACAGCGAGTATCATACCGAATATGAAAGAAAGAATGGTCAATGGTATCGTATAATACAAAGCTCCCTGAACCATGGGAGCTAGGGAGCTTTGTGCAATTTGAAACATGTCATGAAGACGGTCTGCTGAAGGAAAGATATTATTTAGATACATCTTCGCCAAACCATTTTTTAGAGATTTTCAAGTACGTACCATCATCTTTCATATCTTTCAATGCTTTATTCACTTCTTTAACCAGCTTGTCATTTCCTTTACGGAACATGAATGCACTTGCAGATGCATCTTTTGCTTCTGCGGCAATTTTAATATTGGCATCCTTCTGCGTATTTAAGTAGTCAAGGATAGATAATTTATCGTTAACTGTCACATCAACGCGTCCAGCTTCAATGAGTTTGATCGCTTGGCTCATTCCCTCTACTCCAACAATTTGCGCGCCATTTTTGGCAGCAATGTCTTTATAGTTGCTTGTCAAGGATTGGGCTGCCTTTAGTCCTTTCATGTCTTCAAAAGATTTTACATCGTTGTTGTCTTTGGAAGTTACAAGGACTGCAGCGGATTTGATATATGGATCCGAGAAATCGTATTTTTTCTGGCGGTCTTCCCTGATTCCAACCTCGTTGGCAATCATGTCGAAACGCTTAGAGTTTAAGCCTGCAAACATGGAATCCCATTGTGTTTCTTTGAACTCCGCTTTAACACCCATGCGTTTTGCCACTTCTTGTGCAAGCTCTACATCAAAACCAGTTAGTTTTCCTGATTTATCATGGAATGTAAATGGCGCATAAGTTCCTTCTGTCCCAATCGTAAGGACTCCATCCTTCTTCACTTTGTTGTAAAGTGCATCTTCTTTATTGGCTGATTCATTTTTATTTGTATCAGATGAACCACAGCCGGCAAGTATAAACATGGCACTTAAAGCAAGAACCAAAGTCATTTTGAGCTTTTTCATTTTTAAACCACCTATTCTTATCGGAATTATTTTATTCACGAATGACATCATAATATCTTTAATTCGAAATGTCAATGAGAATGTTTTATTTAGATTTCCCCCTTAATGCTTGAACTATTATTTCTAAATGAAAAGGCTTTATAATAGAGTAATCGTGAATTTGAAAGGGGAATTGTCAGATATGAGACTTGGGTTTTTCGGGAGTACAGGAAGAGTGGGGAATGTGGTTCTGCAAAACGCTTTAAAGGATGGCTGGAGCATTAAGGCCCTGGTGAGAAATCCTGAAGGGAATAAAGAGGATGCGGCCCTGGTGAAATTGATAAAAGGAAATGTATTGGAGGAGGATCCTGTCTTTGAAACTATCCGGGACGCTGATGCAGTTTTCAGCGCCCTTGGAACAGATGGCAGCACAACCTTGTCGGATTCGATTCCTTTGATCATCAAGGGAATGCAGGAATTTGGGGTAAAAAGGATTGTAACGATTGGGACGGCGGGTATTCTTCAATCCCGAACCGAGCCGGGGCTCTATCGATTTCAATCATCGGAATCCAAGCGCAAACTGACGAGGGCGGCTGAAGAGCATTTAAAAGTTTATTTGCAGCTAAAGGAAACCGATCTTTCATGGACTATCCTTTGCCCTACGTATTTGCCTGATGGTGAGAGGGTCGGACAATATCGGACAGAACAGGATTACTTGCCGATCGATGGCAAAATGATTTCTATCTATGATACGGGTGATTGCGCCTACTCCCTTCTACAGACGGGTGAATACCCATGTGCAAGGGTGGGCATTTGTTATTAAATAAAGAAGAGCCTTCTGTGACACATGTCTCAGAAGGCTCCTTTTATTTAGTTTGAAGATTTGAGCTCTGCTATTTTATCAGAGAGCATTTTGTTTTTTTGGGCCATTTCAGTGTATTTTTGATCAAGCAATTGCTTGATTTTTGCTTGATCCTTGGCATCCATTGCTGCTTTTAGATCTTCAGCAAACTTTTTATGTGCTTCTTTTTTTGCTGTCCACTCAGCTTTTTTCTGCTGGAACAGCTTCTGTTTCTCGGCTTCGCTGAGCTTGTCCCATTGTTTTTTATGGGCTTCCTTGAATTTTTCTCGTAAAGCAGGATCGTGGAACTGCTTCATTAAATCATTGCGATCAGCAATGACCTTCTGCCAATTGGAAAGTGTATCAGGGCTGTATTGTTTCACCAGTGCAAGCAGCATTTCCTGATGTTTCTGCTGCTGCTTCATCCAGTCCTGATGATTTCCCATATGGTGGCGGTGCTCGATTGGCGCGCCGGATGTATTATGGGCAAGCGCAGTTCCTGGAAGGGCAATCATTAAGGCTGCTGCTGTCAGCATCACTATTTTTTTCAATTTCTTCACTCCTTTTTAAGTTGCTTATACATCATTATCTTGAGCAAACCGAAATAAAATATGTAAAAAATAAGTAGGGGTAGCTATAAAATACAAAAAAGCCGCTCGACAAATGAGCGGCCATTCCATTATTAACTTGCTTGTTCCTTCTTCCCCTGTTGAAGCTCATACATCTGATAGTATCTGCCTTTTTGATTCATGAGTTCTTCATGGTTTCCTCTCTCGACGATTCTTCCTCTGTCGAGTACGAGGATTTGGTCGGCATTTTTGATGGTTGAGAGCCTGTGGGCAATGATGAATGTGGTCCTTCCTTTTTTCAGGACTTCCATCGCGTTTTGGATGATGGATTCTGTTTCGGTATCAATGCTTGATGTGGCTTCATCCAGGATCAGGATGGCAGGATTGAATGCCAGTGCCCGGGCGAATGAGATCAGCTGACGCTGACCGGAAGACAGTGTGCTTCCCTTTTCAATCACTGGTTCATCATAGCCGTTTTCCAGGTTTTTAAATACGGTGTCTGCACCGACATCTTTCAATGCTTTCTCGACGATATCCCTGCTGATCCGTGGATCATCGAGGCTTACATTTGATGCAAGGGTACCCGTGAACAGATATGGATCCTGAAGGACGATTCCCATGTGCTCCCGGATTGTCTGATGGGCGATATCCACCGTATTTTGGCCGTCAATCGTAATCTTTCCTTCATTTGGATCATAGAAACGGAACAGAAGATTGATGATCGAGCTTTTCCCTGAGCCGGTATGTCCCACCAGCGCTACCGTTTCACCCTGTTTCGCTTCAAAAGTAATATCCTTAAGGACATGTGCACCGTCTTTATATCCGAAATACACATGTTCAAATTTGACATCGCCTTTATATCTTTTCATTTTATCGTCGCTGACTGGTACACCGTCTTCATCGATTAATTTGAAAACCCGCTCACCTGCAACCAATGCCTGCTCCAAGTTCGCCAATTGGTTGACGATCCCCTGCACCGGCTGAAATAGACGGTTGATGTAATCGACAAATGCATATAGTACACCGAGCGTAACGAATGAACCCACGCCGATGGATCCTTTTCCAAAATACCAAATGAAAGCCACGAACGTAATATTGCGCAGCACACCGACAAGGTTATGTGATGTCAGTGCATTCAGGCTTAGCATTTTATTTTGATAGGAAAAGTGAGTTTCATTCAATTCATCGAATTCCTGCTTTGATTTTTCTTCCCTTCTGAACGCTTGGATGATGTTCATCCCTTGAATTGATTCATTAATCATCGCATTGATCTCGCTGATTTTGCTTCGGATGACATGATTGTATTTAGAAGCATATTTGCGATAGAAAAAGATCCATATCAATAGGACTGGAAGCAGAATCAAACAGATGAGGGCAAGCTTTACATCCAGGATGAATAAAGCAATATAAATCCCTATGATGTAGATTCCGCTCGTGAAGAAGTTGGCCAGGACATTTACATAAAGTTCCCTGATTGCTTCTGTATCATTTGTAATCCTGGCAACGACCTTGCCGGCAGGAAGGTTGTCAAAATAGCTGATAGGCAGCCTTTGAATATGTTTGAAGATATCCATTCGCATCCTTTGAATTATGCGGTTGGCGGCCGTCTGCAAATAATAGTGCTGCCCATATTGAAAGATGGACGCAAACAGAAGAAGTCCCAGGTAGATCCCAAATAATTTCATTAATTTAGGCACTTCAGGATTATAAAAATCCAATAGTTGATTCATTGTCAGCTTATCCGCTTTGAATCTTTTGACGATATTTCCTTTTTCGATGGTCAAATAGCCATCTTTATATTTTTTTTCTCCATCCATGTCAACAGCTTTCGGAACAAAGACAAAATCTTTTCCTGTTTGGAAGACGTGGACTTCATTTCCCTTTTTCTCTCCGGGGCTTAAATAATCTCCCCTTTTATAATAATGTCCTTTGTAAAGGACGCTCTCACTGCTTTTATCCGTTTCATACCACTTCGATTCAATCCCCAAAATGTGGTGATCGATCATACGCTTGGCAATGAAAGGGCCTGCAAGCTCTGCCCCAACGGATACAGAAAGCATGAGCAGAGCTGCAATTATGATGCCTTTATATAGTAAAGCATATTGTACAAGCCTTTTCCCTAAACTCATGCCTGCACCCCCTCTAAAGCTGTTTCTTCAATCTGTTGTCGGATGAATTGTTCATAATACCATCCGCCTTTTTCAATCAGATCCGAATGATTTCCTTCTTCAATGACTCTTCCATCATCAAGGACGACAATCCAGTCCGCATGCTGAACCGCTGATAATCTATGGGTTGTGATGATCGTCGTTTTTCCGCTCCGCTCTTTACGGATATTTTGAATGATGTTCGTTTCTGTCTTGGCATCGACTGCAGAAAGTGAATCATCCAAAATGAGGATTTCTGGATCTTTGATCAACGCCCTTGCAATGGAAATCCTTTGCTTTTGCCCTCCGGATAATGCGACCCCTTTTTCCCCTACAAGAGTTTCGAGCTTTTCAGGAAGCATAGCGAGATCCTTTCTGAATGATGCAAGATCAATCGCCTTTTCGAGATCTTCATCGCCCGCATCTGGATTACCAAACAAAATATTTTCTTTAACAGACCTTGAGAAAAGAACATGGTCCTGCGGCACGTAGCCAATCCAGCTTCTCACTTGCTCTTTTGTCTGCTGTTCAATTGGGACATCAGTAATATTCAAAGCCCCTGATCCTGCTGGATATTCCCTCAGCAGCTGTTTGATCAATGTCGTCTTGCCGCTTCCCGTCTTCCCTACAACACCCAATGTTTCTCCTTTCCTCAGTGCCAATTTGATATTGGAAAGATTGGACACATTAGATGAAGGATATTGGAATGTAACTTCATTAAACTTAATTGTCTCGGGCTCATCGACATGGATCGGCTTCACAGGATTTTTCACATCCTCCTGATAATTCAATGTTTCCTGAACGCGGTCCAATGAAGCATTTCCCCGCTGCATGACGTTGATCAGTTCCCCGATTGCAAACATCGGCCAGATCAGCATACCCAGGTAGACGTTGAACGAAACGAGATCCCCGAGTGTCAAGACTTGATGAAATACCATATAGGCTCCATATCCCAGACCAATCATATAGCTGATGCCTACAAGAGTTTTAATCGTCGGATCAAATAATGAATCGATTTTAGCGACAGCGATATTTTTCCTAAAGACATCTTCCGTCATCTCCTGGAACCTTTTCTCGTCTGCCCTTTCTTGCACATATGCCCGGATGACCCTGACCCCCGCAATCGATTCAAGCACTTTATCATTTAAGTCCCCAAATGCATCCTGGGCACTCATGAAACGTTTATGAATTCTAGCCCCATAAACTTTCATTAAAAGCGCCATGATCGGCAGCGGCAGAATGGACGCAATCGTCAATTTCCAACTGATGAAAAACCCCATGGTGCAAAGGATGGTCAGCATGAAAATGCTGGAGTCGACCAAAGTCAAGATTCCAAATCCAGTTGTCACGGAGACGGCCTTCAGATCATTTGTCGCCCTGGCCATCAGATCCCCTGTTCTATTTTTCTCATAAAAAGTCGGCGTCATTTTCAGAAAGTGTCCCATCAGGCGGGAACGGAGCTTTCTTTCTATAAGGAAGGCCCCTCCGAAAAGCAAGTACTGCCAATAATATGTGACCATGTATGATGTAATGGCAATTGCTCCTAAAATCCCGATATATTTTAAGATTCCCTGAACGGTTAAACTGCCCAGATGAATATCATCGATTGCCATCCCCACTAATTTTGGCGGGATGACTTCGATGACTCCCACAAAAGTCAATAAGATTACGGCAATCAAGTACCTCTTCCAATTCTCTTTAAAAAACCAGCTTAATTTTCCTAAAACACTGAACATATTTCAACTTCCTCCCATTCCCTTTTAGTTGCCTGCCAACTATCCGCTGTCTGACTCCGCCAGTGATAAAAGCATTCTCTTTTTTGAGTTGTGCATGTTCAAAACCTCCGTAAATATTTTTTTATTAAAAGGGGATATCCCCGTTTCAATCAACAATTAAATAGAAAAAGGCATACTGCGCTTCTGCAGTATGCCAAAAAAAGCATATAAAAAGCACAGACTGATAGCCAGCCCATGCTTTGACAACTTCCAGTTATGGTAGTGTTATTGCATGTAAAATTTAAAAGGATGGGCTGAGCTGATATGAAATTTTCTTGTTTGGTTTGGTCTTACAATCATATTGATCATTTCAATGCCCTCCTTTGGTTAAATTTTCTAATTAATACTAAATTAGATTAACATCTTCATAATATTAAGTCAATTACTTTTTTTATGAATATTCTTGTAACTGAATGATATAGGTTTGATTCCTTTTTTATCTTATTCAGCGGCAGGTCGAATATGCTGAGGCATCTGCCTTATTTTTACGAAGAAACAGCGGCTGCTTTTCCTGGGACTTCTTTTTCTCCCTTAATATATTTCGGGAGAATGATCGCATAAAATACGCCCACTGCCATCATGCATCCACCTACAATCCAATACAGCATCTCAACGGTAAGGATCTTCGGAAAGCTCACAGCAATGAAACCAAGTGTGGCAGATTGGGACAGCATCATCAACGGACCGATCCACCCCTGTACCCTTCCCATCATTTTCGGATCGATGATGCTTGGCATCCATCCCCCGATGCCGATATTGGCAAATGGAATCCCGAACGATGATAGAAAAACTAAAACCATGAAGCTCCATGTATTCGGTGCAAAGGAAGAAAGAACAGTAAATGCACCTGCAATGACGATTCCAAAAACGATTAAATGATGGAATTTGACTTTCTGCACCACAGATGATGCCACTACTCCGCCTATTAACGCCCCGATGCCGAATGCAGCCCCCAAAATAATGGATAACTGTTCGTACGAATCCGGTGCCAGTTTATATTTGAGAATGAATACAGGCATGACAGAGAAGCCTCCATTAACTACCCCAAAGACAAAGAATCCAACAATAAGCGAAATCAAGAGCTTATTTTTTATGATATAAAACAAACCTTCTTTGAAATCATTCATGACAAACGTAATATTTAAATCCTTCATTCGATGTTTCCCATTTGGGAGCCTTGCTTCTGTGGAAATCGTACAGGACTTAATCAATATGGCGCTTATGGCAAAGGTAATTCCATCGATCATCAATGCCCCATATATCCCTCCCAGCCAATAAGCAAGAATTCCAAGTCCATTCCCAAACAGCATGAAAACACTCATGACCATTTGGTTAAGCCCTGCTGAAACAGCATAGTCTTCTTTTTTCAATATGCCTTGCATGATGCCGGATTCTGCCGGAAAGAAGAACTTCTGTACAGCGCTGCGCAAAAAGAGTGCGCCAAAAATCAATGGCATCCAGCCATACCATATGGCAAATATAAGGGCTGCTGAAAGGACCACACAAATGGCATCACAATAATAAGCTATTTTTTGCCGGTCAAATCTATCTGCCACAACACCGACAACAAGGAAGATAGCGAGTGTCGGCAGTGAGTACATCAACTCTGTGATGGAAGCATAGATTGGCTGGCCGGAAAATCTGTCCAAAAGGTAAAACATGAAAGCAGTGACCCCGATCACGCTGCCCATCTGTGATGTGAAGTTGGCAAAAAATAGTTTCGCAAATATTTTATTCTTAAAAATTTCTTTCAGGTTTTTCATTCCCATTCCCCTAACATGATTCTTGATATTCTTAGTTTATCCTTTTGACTTTACGCTTAAGAGAGTCTTCTGGAGGTTTTTTCCTCCGCCTTCAGGCTGATATATCCTTTTATGAAGCCTAGGAGTTTATGTAGTGTTGAAAGGGGTAAAGAACACATAACCGGTTGACATTGAGAATTCTCACTAAAACAAATATAACTTGAGGTGTAAGAAATGCTGCGGACAATACTTATGATCATTGGAGCAATTGTAGTAATTGGATGGCTGATCAACGCTTTAGCGTAATAGTGAAATGTACCTTTGAAACTATTTAAAATGAGGTGATTGGAATGGATGAACATCGTGAAGTTGAAATTAAACGTGAAGAAAAATCGAATAACAGCCTTGTCGGTGCAACATTCATCAAATATTTAGCCTACATCATCATTTTCTTTGGGATTATTTGGTTTCTAATCCACTATATCTTACCAATGTTTTAATCGCAATTATATTAGTATTTAAAGCCCGATTCAGGGCTTTTTTATTTTGTCTTAAACAACTGTTCAATAAAAAAGGATGAACCCGCAGTAATGGGTTCATCCTTTCATTTCTTAATGGCCAGGACCATGGCCTTTTCCATGCCCTTTTTCGTGCTCTTTCCCTTTGCCTTTAAAATGTTCCTTGAATTTCTTCTTTGCTTCGTCGAGCTGGTCTTTCCATTTCTTTGCTTCATCTTTGATTTTTTCTTCAAAACTTTTATTCTGTTCAGCTTCCTGCTTCTTCCGCTCTTCCTCTTGATAATAGTTGACCGACTTGACATCGAATTCCTTCGGTTCAACATATTGCAGGGCGCTTTCCATTACGGCTTTATAGAGTGGAACTACCCCTTGGGAGCTCAACCCCTCAAGATAATGATTTTCATCTGTTTTATCATAGCCAAGCCAGACTGCGCCTGTAAGATTCGGTGTGAAGCCGACAACCCATTGATCCTTCGTTCCTTCTCTGTGATTTTCGATCGGTACTTGTGTAGAGCCGGTCTTACCTGCGAGCGAATAGCCGGGGATTTTTGCATTCGCTGCTGTTCCCGTCTCAAAGACATTCAGCATCATCGAAATCATTTGATCCGAAACTTTCTTGCTGATGACATTGGTTTCCTTCTTCTTCCACTTCATGATTACTTCATCCGTCGGACCGACAATCTTAGTGATTAAATGGCTCTCTTCCCTTTTCCCGTTATTCGGGAAAGTGGAGAATGCCTCTGCCATTTGTTGAGGGGATACCCCTTCGTTAATATTCCCAAGAGCTAAACCTAGCTGGCGGTCATCTTTTGTCAAAGGGATGCCGAACTTCTCAACTGAGTCCATCCCTTTTTGGATGCCGATTTCGTTTAGGAGCCAAACAGCAGGAAGGTTGATGGAATCTTCCAATGCTTTATACATTGGAACGGTTCCTAAATACTGGTCGTTATAATTGCTCGGCTGATATCCGTCGAAATCCATTTTTTCATCCTTTAATGGGGATGTGGCAGAATAGCCTTCTTCGACGGCAGGCGTGTAGACAGCCAATGGTTTGATGGTAGAGCCCGGCTGCCTTGCAAGCTGAGTCGCACGGTTATATCCTCGGAATACGTGTTCTCCTCTTCCTCCGACAAGCCCTCTGATTCCCCCTGTTTTCGGGTCAATCAGTATAGCGGAACTTTGGACCATTTGATCAGACTTGCCTGCCGGGAATAATGAATCCCTGTTATACACTTTTTCCAGTGCTGTTTGGATATTCTGGTCCATCGTTGTATAAATTTTATAGCCTTTTGTCAAAATATCATCTTGGGTAAGGCCGTATTTCTTGATTGCTTCATTAATGACTGCATCCACATAATATGGATACTTCCCTTTCAGCGGATCGCCGCCTTTGTCCTTCAGCGCAATCTTCTCTGATTTTGCCTCTTCGTATTCTTTTTCTGTGATCATATTATATTTTTTCATCTGGCCAAGGACGACATTCCTTCTAGCAATTGCACCATCATAATTTTCATATGGGTTCAATGAAGAAGGTGCCTTGATCAATCCCGCCAGCAAGGCTGATTCACTGATGGAGATATCCTTAATATCTTTTCCAAAGTACTTTAAGGAAGCGTTTTGGACTCCCCAAGCCCCATGGCCGAAATAGATTTGATTCAAATACATTTGAAGGATTTCATCTTTTGTATAATGCTTTTCTATTTCTGCAGCCAGGAACAATTCCTGGATCTTCCGTTTATAAGTCCGTTCCGGTGAAAGCAATGCGTTTTTCGTAAGCTGCTGAGTGATCGTACTTCCACCAGCCACTACATGCCCGGCGAACAAATTCCCTACAAATGCCCTTGCCATCCCCTGAAGATCGAATCCGCCGTGCTCATAGAAGCGATGATCTTCAATGGCCACGACCGCATTTTTCACCTGGTCGGGTATGTCATTGATTTCAACGCCCTCAGTCCTGTTGGCAGTCACTTTGCTGGCTTCGTCTCCATCTTTATCATAGATGATGGTCGATTGGGAGAGTCCTTTTTGTAGATCTTCCACATTGGCCGTGCTCGCAAAATAAGCAAAAAATCCAATAAATCCTAAAATGAAGATAGAAAAACACAATATCAGTATTTGATTCATATGCTTCCTTTTCCAGAATTTCCTGATAGCAAGCATATAATTCTTGATTGTATTCATATCTGTTACCTGCTTTCCTTTCGATGTACCATTATTTTCTTCTTAATGAATCCAGATATACTTACCCTTTACACGATTGTTTTAATCATTTTGGCTCAGTTTTCCGCCAAGTCTATAAGATATACCAATCTGAATCAAATGGCAAAGGATAAAACATCCTGGGGGCGATGCTGCATGACAAGTATTTCAACAAACTTTAAGGTGCCTGATCCCTATTAAATCAACGTTCGTCATTTCTTTTGTTTTTATGGGTGCAGTTTCGCACTTTTCATTTTGAAACATTCGTCAACAATTTTTAATAATTTACAAGGGATAGTTTTCAGATAATTGGGTAAACACCAGTATAAGAAATAACAAATAACCGACTCTTGAGGAGATGAGATGAATGGGTATGATTAATCATATCATGGTGGCTTATGATGGTTCAGATGGAAGTAAAAAAGCGCTTGAAGAAGCGATGGCTGTATATGACCGTTCTGGAATGCAAAGATTGACGGTGGCTCATGTATTCCATGAAACGGTTTCAGAGGTCGCATCAGAGGACAAGCTCGCAAATATGGATACAATGATCACGCCAAGGGTGGACGGCGTATATGCGGCCCATATGCCTTTATCACAAGATAAGACAGTGACGCAGACACATGAAGTGGTTCATCACAGCGCCGATCAGATCGTTTCAGAAGCACGATATGCAATGGAGACCAGGGGCATCCATGGAGATGTTGAAATATTGGAAGGCTCCCCTGCAGAAGCACTTTGTGCATATGCCGAAAGCAGCGGGGTGGACTTGATTGTAGTAGGAAACAGCGGACACAGCGGCATTAAGAAGTTTTTTGTTGGCAGTGTCAGTGAAAAAGTCGTTAAACATTCGCACTGCCCCGTGCTGGTCGTAAAATAGAAAAGCGGAGCCGGCTGTCCAGAGGCGCCGAGGTTGGACTGAAGCACCACGAGATAAAGGAAACACGGTGAGCGAAGTGAACCGATGTTGACTTATCGTAAGTGTGCTGAAGGAAACCTCCCAGCCTCTAGCCGGCGGAGCTAGACAGATCTAATTCTACTAGAATTTTCACTATCTTAATCTTTGCAAAAGAAGCGTGGACTGCTATTAAAGCCAGTCCACGCTTCTTTTTATTGCTAATCTATTTTTCCTGCAATTCAATGAATCTCTGCCTCGAATCTTTCTCATCGAAAGAACTATAAAGCCTGAACTGCTCATCGTCAATGATTCTATAGTGCTTGGTTATAAGGTTTTGCTGAAGGATCAATCCTGTGTGTCTTTCCAGCGTTTTCCACCAGACTTTCCCACCCATGGTCCTCTCTTTTCTCACATCGATCTTTTCCCTTGCCACCATCTCGACAACCTCCAGCGGATCACCGCCAAATACTGTCTGAAGCACTTGACTCATAGAAAACAAGGCACAAACCGCTATGACAGTTGTCCATCCTGGGAGGATGCGGCCCTTCTCAATCTGGACAAGCGTCTTTTTTGATATTCCGATGATTTCGGCCATCCTGTCTTGTGTGTATCCAGCTTCCGTTCGTACTATTTTCAGGTTTTCTCCAAGCATCTCAATGATTTCTTCCCGGGTCACGAGATCCCTCCTAACTGCTTATAGGGAAATTTTACACCACACCATTGAAAATGCAATCATTTATGCGCACATCCCTTTTTGAAAAGGATAAAAACCTTGAGTATACTTTTTTCTAAAAAGGAGGAAATCCCACATGAAGAAAAGCCGCATCATTGTTCTTTTTCGGAATGATTTCCGCCTCCATGATAATCCCGCTTTATATGAAGCAAGCAGGAATGGAGAAATCATCCCTGTCTATATCCATGAATACAGTAATCATTCTAAATCCATGGGCAGCGCCCAAAAATGGTGGCTCCATCAATCCCTTAAGTCCTTTCAAACCTCACTGAAAAATTTAGATTGCCAGTTATATCTATTTAGTGGAAATACCGAAGTACTTCTTCCAGATATCGTCGAATCAACAAGTGCTGATGCCGTTTATTGGAATCGCTGCTATGACCCGGAAACTTACTGCCGGGACTTGAAAATTGCAGCTCGCCTGAAAGAACAGAATGTCCAGGTAAAGTCATTTGAAGGACACCTTCTTCGCCCACCGTGGGAAGTTGTGAAAGAAGAGAATGCGCCATACAAGGTTTTTTCAGCTTTTTACAAAGCGTTCTTAAAGGAAGATGTTCCTAATCCATACCCGGTACTTAAAGAATCTGTTTTTGCCGACACCGAGCTTAAAGGTAAATCGCTATCTTCTCTTGGCCTGCTCCCAAAAAAGAATTGGACTGAAACAATGGAAGAAACATGGGTGCCTGTTGAAAATCATGCGATTGAGCAATTCAAGGATTTCTGCGAAACTAAGCTCGCCGGCTACCAAGAAACCCGCGATATCCCTTCTTCTGAAGGATTTTCAATGATGTCACCCTATTTGGCCCTTGGCATCATTTCAGTCAGGAGCATGTATCATTTCTTAAAGGATAAGCCAAATTCTGCACCCTACATCAGACAGTTGATATGGAGGGATTATGCATATCAGCTTCTCTTTCACTTCCCTTCAATGCATGAGATTTCCTTGGATGACCGCTTTAAGTCTTTTGAATGGAGAACGAATGAAGAAGGAGATTTCGATGCTTGGAAGCATGGCCGGACAGGATTTCCAATCGTTGACGCCGGAATGAGAGAATTATGGGCAACAGGATACTTGCCAAACCGTGTAAGGATGATCTCTGCTTCTTTTCTTGTGAAGGATTTATTGATTCCGTGGCAAAAAGGATCGGAATGGTTTTGGGATACATTGATTGATGCTGATTTGGCCAATAATTCGATGGGATGGCAGTGGGTGGCCGGAACTGGAATTGACCCAGCCCCTTATTTCCGCATCTTCAATCCTGTCCTTCAAGGAGAAAAGTTTGATAAAGAGGGCCTCTATATAAAAAAGTGGGTTCCCGAATTGAAGGACCTCCCTGCCAAATATATTCATGATCCGAGCAAAGCACCTGATCATGTATTAAAGGAAGCAGGAATTGAACTCGGTGCGGACTATCCATTCCCGATCGTGGATCATAAAGCTGCAAGAAAAAGAGCTTTGGAACACTTCGGAAAAATTAAAAAAGGATGATTCAAGACCCGCTCCCAAACTAAGGGAGCCTGCGGGCTTGAACCATCCTTTTATTTTATCTTTTTGAAACGTATGCTAGTCTCGGCGCAATGGAGAATAGCAATATGATGACGATAACACTGATGATGAATGTCGGAAGCATGTATGTTCCGTTATAAATGAATGAATAAAGTGCTACAGGCTGGCCTTTTGGTGCATAGGATCCAAAGAACACAATCCCAGTATAAAAGTGTGCCATGAAACGGAGCAGTGAGCCGATGAATGTACTCACAATCACAAGTCCAATCCATTTGCCAGTCTGTTTATTTTTCACAGCATCGCGGATGCCAGATGCAAATATACCGGCAAATCCAATGACCGTAAAGGCAACAAAGTAATCAATGAACCCTTGGACAGGATGATAAATCTGTGCAAAACCCGTAATAAATTGAAGTAATCCAAGAAGGAATCCTGATAAAAGCCCTCCCTTTACTCCCCATCTATAGGCAATCAGAAATACAGGAACCATCGCAAGCGAAACGGATCCTCCCTGCGCCCAGATTCTAGAAAATAATGCAGTAGAAACAATGTCAAGCAAATAGGCTAATGCAGCCAATACAGCTACTTCTACTAAAAAAAGTGTTTTGTTAGACTTCATTGCTAACTCCCCCTAATTATATTTTTGGGGAAATGATTCCGTGGGACCATAAGAAATTTATGGATTAAGGCAATAAAAAAAGCAATGAAGGGCGGTAAAGATGGCCCCTCATTGCATATCCCATCAAAACCACATCCCTGCGCAAGCATTAACTTACAGGTTCGAAGGGTCTGAACTCCTGTTCACTCTCAGCCAAAGGCTCCCCTTGTGGAACTATTAAATTAGCAAGCTTCCTCTAATACTATACTATGCTGTAAAAAATGTATCAATGATTTATTCTTTGCCTTTAGACATCCATTGAACTATAAATAACAGGAGAAAAGAAATGACGATCAAGGCACCTGCCCATGTCCATGCCTGCTGCATCCTGCCGGTCTCGATGGCGGTATAAATGGCGGTCGATGCGGTTTGCGTCTTCCCAGGTATATTTCCAGCAAACATCAAGGTGGCTCCAAATTCTCCAAGCCCTCTGGCAAAACTGAGGATGAATCCAGTGAGAATATATTTATAGGATAGCGGAAACTCGATTTTCCAAAATAACGCCCATCCTCCAGCTCCGTCCACTTTTGCTGCACCTTTAATATCCTCTTCAATACTGGAAAACCCCAGTTTAAGCGACTGATACATTAACGGAATGACCACAACAGCAGCAGCGATCACACCTGCCCACCAAGTAAAGATGAGCCCTTCGCCGAATAATGATTCAACCGCTCTTCCTGCAATTGAGTTCCGTCCGAATACTGTAATCAGAAGGAGACCTGTTACAGAAGGAGGCAGAACCAATGGAACAAGCAGCAGCAATTCGATGAGAAGCACCCATTTACTTTTGGTGGAAGAAAGCACCTTTGCTGCCCCCAAACTGATCACAAAAGCAAACATTGCTGCAAGAATAGCAATTTTAATACTTAAAGATAAAGGTTCCCAAAATCCTGCAAACATGTTTATCCCTCTTTCACTGCCCGCTTCTATCAATCTATTTTAGTAGCTGAATCCGAACCTTTCAAAAATTGATTTTGCTTTTTCGCTCTTCATGAATTCCAAAAAATCACTAGCTTCATCTTGGTTTTTCCCATCACTTATAATCGAAGTATAATAGACAATTGGCTGATGCCAGCTTTCTGCTGCCTCAGACACTACCTTCACCTTCTTTGATGTAATCGCATCCGTATAATAGACCATTCCTGCATCTACGTTATTGGATTCAACATATTGAAGGACTTGTCTGACATCCTTGCAGTAAACAAGCTTCTCCTTCAGGCTTCCCCATTTGTTTAAGGATTCCAATGTTTCTTTGGCATATGTTCCGGCAGGTACTGCTTCCGGAGTACCTATGGCTATCTTTTTTACACTACCCTTATCCAGATTGCTAAAGTCGATCTGCTCATTTTCCACATCTTTCGGTACAATCAGGACCAGCTTATTTTTGAACAAAGCAATTTCATTTTCCGTCAATCCTTTATCCTTGATTAAATCAACGGGGTCTTTAGCAGCGGATATAAATAAATCTACCGGTGCTCCATTAATGATTTGCTGGGATAATGCACCCGAACCGCCAAAATTAAAAACGATCTTTTCATTTTTGTGTTCTTTCTGATAGGCTTCCGCCGTCTCTTTCAATACGTCGCTTAAGCTTGCGGCCGCTGATACGGTAATGGTTTTTTTCTTATCTT
Source organism: Falsibacillus pallidus (assembly GCF_050990905.1). Lineage (GTDB taxonomy): Bacteria > Bacillota > Bacilli > Bacillales > DSM-25281 > Falsibacillus > Falsibacillus pallidus_A. The sequence continues at coordinate 1,054,230 of NZ_CP158866.1, read as the reverse complement.
TTTCACCTGAACAGCCTGCCATTGTCCCTGCTAAAAATAATAGAATAACAGCAATGGGAAGAAATTTAATCTTCACTTAATTATTCACCTCATTATCTGGAAACTGATTCTTTCATTTTACTATTAAAGGCATCCATAGAAAAGGATGATCATTCCTAACAAGAAATCTCTTGCACTTCTATAAGAGAATGTAGAAGAATGTAAAAAAATTAGTTTTTTTACAGAATATTCTTGCTATAATAGGAAATAGAGGTGAAAGTATGATTCCACTGAAGAAACACTTAGCCCAATATATTGAGACGCATAGATCCGAATTCATTAATAGATGGGAAAAGAAAGTCATTATTCCAGATGGTGAAGACTCCATTGAAATCATTAGGGGGAATGGAGAAAAAATGGTGGAATTATTGGTCCATTTATTGACCTTCCCCCAAGAGAATATTGAAGAATCCATCAAACCTTTTGCTAAGAAAGTCGCAGAGGAACGCTTAAAAGTAAACATTAATATTGGAGAGTTTGTTTATAATGTAGATATCGCGCGTTCAGAGATTTATAAAGACCTCAATAAACTTACAAATGATGTGACTGAGATACAGGAGGCTTTGGACCATTTCAATTTAATTTTTGACCGGTTTCTTTATTATGCGGTTTCCCATTACACTGAATTAAAAAATTCAATCATCAGGCAAAAAGAAGAATATATCAGTACAACTCATGATGACCGTCTTTCCCTTCTAGGGCAGATGACCTCCAGTTTTGTGCATGAGTTTCGCAATCCACTTACTTCCATCCATGGATTCATCCAATTATTAAAGGCTGAACATCAAAACCTTCCTTACCTGGAAATCATATCCGGAGAACTGGATCAGTTGAAATTCAGGATCACTCAATTTTTGATGCTGTCCAAAAAGCAGATAGTGGATACTGAATGGGCAAACTTATCAATGAATGATCTTCTTGATGAAGTGATGTCTTTTCTATATCCACGGATTGTCGAAGTCAATGTCAGGATCGAGGAGGATCTGCAGCCAGGGCTGCACTTCAGCGGTTACAAAGAGGAAATCCGACAAGTATTCATCAATATCATTTTTAATGCAGTTGAAGTACTGTCTGATCAGCACGATGATCCTGTCATCCTTTTAAGAGCGTATGAACAAAACGGATCCATTGTTGTAAGCATCAAAAATAATGGCCCGCAAATTCCTTTGGAACATCAAGCCACAATCTTTGATCCGTTTTTCACGACCAAAAAGACCGGAACCGGGTTAGGATTATATATTTGCAAAGAAATCATAGAAAAGCACGGAGGCTCGCTTACTTGCGAATCTGCTCAAGATTGGACAGTCTTCAGCATCTCGCTGCCAAGTACATAATATTTGAACAAAAAAAGAAGCCAAATCGGCTTCTTTTTTGTATAGCTACGCTTTTCTATTTAAGATACTTTTCTTTGAAGCTTAATTTTACGTTTTTTCTCGCTTTCAGCTACAATCACGGCACAGGATGCATCACCAGTGATATTAACAGCTGTCCTTGCCATATCAAGGATACGGTCGATACCGAGGATAAGACCAATCCCAGCAACAGGAAGGTTGACGGAATTCAACACCATTGCCAGAAGGATCAAACCTACACCCGGCACCCCTGCTGTACCGATACTCGCCAACACGGCAGTCAATACAACTGTTGCAAGTTCTCCAAATGATAGATCCACTCCATAAACTTGAGCGATGAATACTGTTGCAACACCCTGCATGATGGCTGTACCATCCATATTGATGGTTGCCCCAAGCGGCTGCACGAAGCTTGAAATGGATTCCGGCACTTTCAGATTATCCTGAGCTGTCTCCATGGAGACAGGTAGAGTAGCATTTGAACTGGATGTACTAAATGCAACCCCCATTGCAGGAAGGAATCCTTTAAAGAACCAAATCGGATTCTTTCTGGCTAGTAGTGATACTGCGCCGCCATATGTGATGATCCCATGGACCACTAATGCTAAAATAACGACTATCATATAAACGCCCATTGCCTTCATTGCACTGAAACCCTGGCTTCCAATTGCAGAAGCAATCAAGCCAAATGTACCATATGGAGCAAACTTCATAACAAGTGTAACAAGGTACATCATGATGTCATTGCCCTGTTCCACAAGTTTATAGATGCCTTTTGCTTTATCTCCCAATGCAGTCAATGCTAGTCCAATAAAAATGGCAAAAGCAATGATTTGAAGCATGTTTCCTTCTGCCAGAGCCTGAATCGGGTTTTTCGGAATGATATTAAGAAGTGTATCAGCGATGGATGGTGCCTTTTCAGCTGAATATTTCGCTGAAGCAGTATCAAAGTGTCCAGCTAATCCCGGCTGGATGATATAGGCCAATCCAATTCCGATGATGATAGCGATGCAGGTTGTGACCAAAAAATATGCAATCGTTTTCAATCCAATTCGACCAAGCATCTTAGGATCACCTAAACCTGCGGTACCAAGAATGATGGAGAATAATACGATTGGAACGACGAGCATATTGATTAAGTTTAAGAAGATTTTCCCTAGAGGAGTGAAAATATATGGATCTAATACTTTAAATAAACCAGGTGCAGCAATATTTAGGATAATTCCGACAATTGCACCCACAATTAAACCTAAAATGATCTTTGTTGTCAATTTCATCTACATACCCCCAAACAGCTTAGTCATGATGCGATTAGATTCTTGTTAGAAAACTCAGCCAATTCAAAATGGTTGGATGAGCACACTTATTTCTACCCGGGTACTATTTACTTTAAACATGAAATTATTATTTTTCAAATCTAAATATTTTTTTGATACTTTTGTCATATTTAAGAATAATTAAGCACGGACCTTTATTTTATGGGTAAAAAGGACTATGATGAAAGAAAAAGGGATATTATTTCCATTATTTAATGCATGGACATTAGATTATTTTTATTATTTCCGGGTAAAGTGCCTATAGAATATCAGCAGAAAGGACTTCACAGATCATGACAAAAAAGCTACTTTATTTTGTTTCATCACATCATGGAAGAAGTTCAATGGCAGAGGCATGGGCCAAAAAGCTCCGTTTGACTGACTGGTGCTTCAAAAGCGGCGGCTGGTTTGATGCAAACCGATCCCCTCTGACAATCCAGGCAATGGATGAATTAAATATCGATCTGTCCACTGAACCTGCCGAATGGGTTGATGCAGTGCTATTAGACCAGGCTGATTACATTGTTTCGATTTATGATTTTCACAATGAATCGAAAATTCCTATTCCAAATGAGCTAAAAAGCAAAGTAATTGAATGGGATATTAAAAATCCCAATTGCCTGGCAGACACATCAGATGAAAAGTGGCCGCTCTATCAGGAAATCTGCGACGAGATCGCCTTTAAAGTCAAGCATTTAGAGCCTTCCTTGAAAGTGATTATGTAAAGAGATTGACATAAGAGCAATGATCATTAAACTCTTAGCCAATCTCTTTATTTTTTTTAGGCTCTTTTCTCCAAGTTTGTTGCTTTAAGCATTAAAAGAGGTTAATTTATGCAGGCTATGCTGAAAATCCAGCTCGAAAAGAGCCTGGATACACTATACCAACGCGCCAAACAGGTATTTTTACGTTAAAAGCGGCATTAAGATTTTAACAACAATGTTTACGAAAACAGCCTTTTTAAGTGAAATATTCTAATTTTGCTTTTGGAAAATACTTTTCAATATATCCTCCAAGTACATCTTTCATTTCCTTTTCTTCATCTTTAGGGTAGATATATTTTCCTATTCCATATCTCCCCCATTTATATCTTCTCTTCTCTTCATCCAATTCAAGCTTAGTCATTGGGTAATTTTTTTCAATTACTCTTTTCGCCGGTTTTGTGAACCTGTGCTGAATCAATTCAAATGTCAAATCCTTCTTTGCTTCTGAAGACAACTCTCCTTCAAGACGTTCAAATAAATCCTTATATCCTTCCTGCCAGCCTTCATGCAAATAAATAGGGGCAATGATAAAACCCAGTGGATAGCCTGCCCCTGCCACTTTCCCCGCTGCTTCTATCCTTTTGGCAAAAGGAGAAGTTCCCGGCTCGAAGTTTTTAATGACATAATCCGCATTCATGCTGAAGCGAAATCTGGTCCTTCCATTATGCTTGGCATCAAGCAGATGATCGATATGATGAAATTTCGTCACAAAGCGCAGATTTCCATACTTGGAATCACCGAAATATTCGATTGCCTTCTTCAATGTATGTGTAATATGGTCGATCCCTACGATATCTGATGTACAGGAAGCTTCGAACCTGGTGATCTCCGGTGCGCGTTCATCCATATAATTTTGGGCTGCTTCAAAGATTTCGTCGGTATTTACATATGTCCTTATATAAGGCTTCGATCCCATGGTCGTTTGAAGGTAGCAGTAATGGCAATGCCCCATGCAGCCGGTGGCAAAAGGAATCGCATATTCTGCAGAAGGTTTCGATGTGTCGAATTTCAGAGTCTTTCTAACCCCGACCACAAGGGTGGACTTGGCCACTCTGTATTTTTGGAAGTGATTATCCCCAGGTAAATCCCTTACTTGATTATGGGAAGTGGTTAAGCGAATTTCAATATTTTCTTTTTCAAACTTTTCCTTCAGCATTTTTCCTAGAGGATAGTCCAGGGCCTTAGGTTCAAAATACACCAGCTGCGGCATAAATGGCTTCATCATCCCATCATCCTTCCAGTGCATCCCCAAAATAATATTGGTAGGCTTCTTCTGCTTCTGTTTCCGAAGAATAGACTGCCACCTCATCATTCAAGGGATAGTAAGTATCATATAGAAATATCGAAAGAGCCTCTGGATTATCAGGATCATGGACCACTGCTGCCGACTGCACGTTGGCGACATTCTGGGTATGGGGGTTCCGATAGATGACATAAACAATGTCCCCCGCCTGGAACCCATGACCCGGTTCATTAAGATTCATAAATATTCTCCTTTCCTGACTTGCTATTATTCATTATTCCTCGATGAAAAAGAAACATGTCTTTTTATTCGAAGGAAAATATAGGACTGGTTGAATACCTTTGCTTTGTTTTTACATGGGCAGGTTATGTATAATGATTCTATGACTTTTTAAGGAGGCTTTCGATGGAACGAATACAAATGGCGGAAGGATTGTCCTTTTCAAGGATCATCCACGGCTTATGGCGCTTGAATGAATGGAATTATTCTTCAGAACAGACACTGGATCTCATCCATCACGCTTTGGATCGAGGAATCACTACATTTGATCATGCTGATATTTATGGAAGTTATACGTGCGAGGAGTTATTCGGGGATGCGATTTCTCTTGATCCTTCTCTGAGGGAAAAAATTGAACTTGTGACGAAATGCGGAATTGTACTTGAATCCCCTAACCGTCCAGAACATAAATCCCATCACTACAACACGAGCAAGGAACATATCATTTCATCGGTTGAGAATTCATTAAAAAATCTCCGTACCGAATACATAGACGTCCTGCTTATCCACAGGCCAGATCCATTTATGGACCCTGAACAGACTGTGGAAGCTTTTACTCAATTGAAGGCTCAAGGAAAAGTTCGCCATTTCGGTGTTTCTAATTTCAAGCAGCATCAATTCGACCTGCTTCAATCCTATATGGACGAAAAGCTGATCACCAATCAAATTGAACTATCTCCGTTGCAGCTTGAAAACTTTGAAGATGGGACGCTGAATTTATGTATGAAGGAAAGAATAGCTCCAATGGCCTGGTCTCCTCTTTCCGGAGGATCCATTTTTTCTTCTCAGGAAGAGAGAGAAGTCCGCATGCGCAATGTGCTTCAAAAAATCGGAGAAGAAATTGGAGCCGAAAGCATTGATCAAGTCATGTACGCATGGCTGCTGGCGCATCCTGCCAAAATCATGCCGATTGTCGGCTCAGGTAAAAAATCCAGGATCGATGCTGCTGTAAATGCATTGCCATTGAAGTTGAACCACGATCAATGGTTTGAAATCCTGCAGACATCAATGGGGCATGAAATTGCTTAAACAATAGAAAGTGAAAAAACGAAAACACCCTGTGAGTGACAGGGTGTTTCTTTTTGTTTATTGGATCTTACAAGAAAGAAGCTCCAACGATGATTAACAAGATGAATAGTACAACGATTAAAACAAAAGTTGAACCGCCGTAACCATAGCCATAGCCGCCGTAACCGCCGCCGCAGCAGCCATATCCGCCGTAACCCCACATATCCTTTCACCTCCTGAAGAAGTTGTTAAGGATAATCCTTACGTTTCTAACTTATTCAGAAAGGTAAAGGTTCGTATGGACGGAAACCTACATAAATGAATTTTTATCTTCAACCTATGCTGCCAGATTTCATATTTTTCTTTTTTTCATGCATCAAGAAGTAATATAAAAGGAATATCAACCCCTGCATGGTTGGATAGACAGAAAATGAGTAAAAGATGCGATATCCCCTTAAATAGTGATAGACCCCTAACAGATGGCCAATATATTCAAGCAGCATGGAAAAAAGCGACCAGCATAGGATATACAATGGAATATGCTTGGGGGAGGCGTTCCATTTATCCCAAAAGTAGACGAAATAATAAGCAAATGGACCATACATAAAGTATGAGATGAAGTCAATGAATTCAAATGAGGAGTTATCATTCACATCGTAGAAATTCCACGGGCCGATACTGATGGTATGATCATAGAAATTCCCGATGAACATTCCTGTAAGAACATATAAAAAAGTGTCCTGCAGAGAAAATCTTCTTGGGAGGACAAAAAGAAAAGCATACGCTCCGACAAAAATAATCAGGGTGAACCATTCATTGCCGTTAAAGGCATTATCGTACACTTTCATACTTCTTCCCCCTCCCTGCCCAATCATAGAATTTCACAAGGAAAAGCATTAAAATAATAATAAGTGCCATTAATACAAACGTAATTCCGAAATACCAATGGTTATATTTATAAACATGAAAATAAAGATTGACGAATTCCATCAGACTTATTCCCCCTGCAAACAGGAGGAAATGAACCCCTCTTTTGGATCGCAAAGCTTTGTTTTCAAAATACCCGCAAATCCATGTAAAAAACAGCGGAAGAGTGATATTCCTGTATATGAGGAAACCGACAAATTCCTCTTGTTGCATACTGACTGTAATATATTTCAAATTCATGCTTAATTCAGTATAAATGTTCATGATAATGATGGATGAAGACAGGAACAGAAGTATGAACTTTTTGCCATTCAATTTATAATGGCTATAGCTATAACAAATCAGGAACAGAAAAGATAAGAGAAGCTGAACGGGTATTATCATTCATCATGACCTCTTTTTTGTATAACATGCAGATAAACGGATAGGCCGGCCAATGGCCAGCCTATCATCTTTAAAGCGTTGCCACTTATTTAGTGTGGTTTTCGGAAATTTGGCTCAGGGCACTTCCAGCACTCTGGTCAGCCTGCTCCCTGACAGCCAAATCACCAAGTGACAGCATTCCGACAATCTGTCCGTTTTCAACAACTGGAAGACGGCGGATTTGATGCTGTGACATAAGTGCAGAAGCTTCTTCCAAAGATGCGTCTGCATTGACTGTTACTACTTGATTAGACATGACTTGAGAAACTGTATTGGAAGTATTTCCTGATGCTACCCCTCTGACTGCCAAATCCCGGTCTGTTACCATTCCGACAACTTGTCCGTTCTGAACGACAGGGATAGCTCCAACGTTTAAAGATTGCATTTTATTGGCTACATCCTGAAGTGTATCCTGGTTTGTACAAGATTCCACATGGGATGTCATAACATCGCGTACTTGCATTAGAATTCCTCCTCTTTATCACTATTGCCTTACATATGTATTCTGTGAATTTAGGGAGGAAATATTCACGAAGAGTACAGCACTAGAAACTACCTCATATACCAAATCGAAAGGCGGCCCCAGGCATGAAAAAAGAAGAGACCAATCAAAATGAGATTCAAGAACTTGATGAGGAGACATTATTTATCGTTTCGCAAACGTTCAAGGCCCTTTCGGATCCGACCAGGTTGAGGATTCTGCACCTTCTCTTCCAAGGTGAACATTCTGTCAATGAAATTGCAGAAAAACTCTCTCTATTGCAGTCGACGGTGTCTCATCAGCTTCGCTTCCTAAAAAATCTGCGGCTCGTCAAATTCCGCAGAGAGGGCACCACATTTTACTACACCCATGATGATGAGCATGTTTTGGACCTCTTGAAGCAATCCATTGAGCATGCTCTGCACCATTAGAAAAGCGGAAGCGCCTCGATCAGCCCCGACCAGCATAAGACGAAACTCGAAGGAAATCCTGATTTCCGTAGAGTTATGGCTTATGACTCGAGGGCTAGGCGCTGGAGCTGGACAAATAGAAAAGCGGAAGCGCCTCGATCAGCCCCGACCAGCATAAGACGAAACTCGAAGGAAATCCTGATTTCCGTAGAGTTATGGCTTATGACTCGAGGGGCTAGGCGCTGGAGCTGGACAAATAGAAAAGCGCAAGCGCCTGATCAGAGGCGACGAGGTTGGACTAAAACACGGCATAAGCAGGGAGAACCCTCTTCATCCCTCTCCTCCGGATGTGAATTTCAATCCGATTATCCCAATCACGATAAACAACAGAAAGATGAATCTGATCAAACTTTTTGGTTCACCGAATAAGATGATCCCCATGATGACTGCGCCTGCTGCACCAATCCCTGTCCAAATTGCATATGCTGTCCCAATCGGCAGCACTTTTGCAGCGGCAGCCAAAAAATAAAAGCTGATAATCATCCCTGCAATGGTCGCTAAACTTGGGTACAGTTTTGTAAAACCTTGGGAATATTTCAATCCCATGGACCAAACCACTTCGAACACTCCTGCTATCACTAAATAAATCCAAGCCATTATTACACAAACTCCTTTCAAATTAAAAAAGCCTGGATGATATCACTTTTCGATATCTCCCAGGCTTTTATCCTTCCGTGTACACGTTATACGTGCGTTTTCTCTCGGACCAGGCCAGTTCAAATTAAACTGCGGAACCCTAGAAAACTGTTTTATGAAATTGTTTTTTATTATAGTACCGAATCCATCTTGCGTCAAACACATCATTTTCCTTTAATCGGAGTAGTTTTAATCAAATCGATAAACCTGAAGATTTCGGTGATCAGTATGACCAGACTCACCCATACTCCACCAAAAGCCAAACCTCCCACGATGTCGCTGGACTGCTGAATGTCTAAATAGCTGTAGCTGACCGCGAGCATACCGATGACGCCAATCTCTAAAAACACCATGATGACACTGAACAAATGACTGATTGGGTGGCGGATGACTACATAAAGGAAAAACCCAAGGACGATGATAGCCATGATCATTTCCCCGCTCGGAAACTCTTCACTAAAATTCCTTCCCCTTGTCAAATAGCTGAATAAAATGTGGAGGCCCTTTCCGAACAATACTGCACCGATTAAATTCACAGCATAGAACTGAAGCTCCATAAGTTTATTTTTTCCATTCACAAGGATCCAGACGACCGTCAATAAAATAATGGTGTCCAATACCCTCCATGAGGCAGCACGAGAAAACACCTTCATGACCTGCTCCCATCTTTCATCGAACGTATAATGGATCACCATGGAAGAAATCACGTTGAACTGGCCAAATTCATTCGCGATGAAATCTTGAATCAGACCAACCATGAAACTTACCAGACCTATAAAAATGATGGAAACAAAAAGGATAAAGAATTTTATACCCAAAAAGGTCTTAAACCGTTTGAAAGTATGCTCAAAAAGCAGCATTCCATCCTCTTTGATGCGCTCCCGGTTGGTCTTGATGACAAAATAAATGACATAGATGATCGCCCCGATAATGCTTGCTATCACAAGGAATTTACTTGTTTCCTGGTGGAATTGCTCCCATTTGGGACCGAAAATCCTCCCCAATGTAATGAATGTCCCTACCCAGATGAAAACACCTGGAAAAGCAAATATAGCAAACGTCTTAAATGTAATTTTGGTAATTCCAGAAAAGATGCTGGTTATATGTCTTACGCCGGGAATGAAATAAGCAAAAATCAAAAGCATTTTTCCATAACGTTCATTCCAGGCAGCCATCTTGTCCAATTTTTCCGGTCCAAGATGCACTTTTCGTCCATATTTATAAAAAAACGGTGCACCGAGCTTTGAACCGATCCAATAAGAAACTGAAACACCGATCATCCCGCCTGTACCTGCCATCAAAATCGCAAGGATCCAATTAAGCTTGTCCTGATAGACCATAAAGCCGGCATAGGTCATCAGGAGTTCATTCGGGATAGGAATTATGATTAACTCAAGCATCAGGGAGAAAAATAAAAAAATGTACCCGTGCTCTTCAATCAGGCGCATAAACAAATCCAAGCCAGACACTCCCACTAGAAAATTGATTTAAGTACTAAAATTATACTGAAAAAAAATGAAAAAAGCGAAACTCGAAACCAAAAAACTGAAATGAAAAAGCCCGCTTACAAGAAGCAGGCCTTACAATTATAGATATTTCCGCTGAACAGCTCTCCCGTCATAGGAGAACAGCATATTCTTCCCTTCCACCACGGTATCCAGATGGACGGTCCTTCCCCAAAGCTGATGGACATACGGAAGGACTTTTTCTAAATACTTGAGATCAAGCTCAATATCCTCAAAGGAATGCTTCAAATAAAGCTCCCCATTTTTCATATAATCGCCGTCTTCGACCATCAAATAAGGGAATCCGCCATTCACCCTTGTGCTCACAAGCTGGTCCCGGACATTCTCCCATTGTTTATCAACAACTTTATAGTCTTTCCCCTGCTTCTGGAAGAGATACATATCCTCACGCATCACTAAATCCTTCGTTAAATAATTGCGCAGGAATGAAATATCCGATTCAATTTCCCGTACTTCAAACATTTTTTCACGCCCTGAATTCGGCTTGACACCGCGTTCCTTCATTTTTTCCGTAGGATTGTTATAGCGATCTTCAATGTCCTCGAATATTTTCAGACCAAGGTAGTAAGGATTGATGCTCGTTTTGGAAGGCTGTACGACCCCCGCATTCAATTTGGCAAATTCAAGCGCTTCACCACTTGTAAGGTCCATTTCACGCAAAATGCGCTGATGCCAATAGGAAGCCCAGCCTTCATTCATGATTTTGGTTTCCAGCTGCGGCCAGAAGTAAAGCATTTCTTCCCTGATCATCGTCAAAATATCCCGCTGCCAGTCGGTCAGCTCCCTGCTGTAGGACTCGATAAAGAGCAGAATATCCTTTTCCGGTTTCGGTGGCAGTTTCTTCCGCTTCTTTTTAGGTGCTGGCGCTTTTTTCTTTTCATCCAGGCTCCATAGATCGTCATATGGTGAACTTGCCTTAACATCTTCCTCTTCCTCCCAATCCTCGGCATCCTCAAGCGTCCATGAGAGCTTCGGCCTCATCAAGGAAGGATCGATATGTTCTTCAATGGCAAGAACGGCATCGATGAAGGTTTCAACTTCTTTTTTACCATAGAGGATTTCATACTCCCTGACCCGGTCAGCCGTAGCTGCCATGCTTTCTACCATGTCCCTTTTCGTATTTTGAAACCGAACATTGTTCTTGAAAAAATCGCAGTGCGCCAACACATGTGCCACAATCAGTTTATTTTGAATCAGGGAGTTCGAATCGAGCAAAAATGCGTAGCAGGGATCAGAATTGATGACAAGTTCATAAATTTTGCTCAAGCCCAAATCATAATGGAGCTTCATTTTAAAAAATTGCTTCCCGAAACTCCAGTGGGAAAACCTCGTCGGCATTCCATACGCACCAAATGTATAAATGATATCAGCCGGACAAATTTCATAGCGCATTGGATAAAAGTCCAGGCCAAACCCTTTGGCAATTTCCGTGATTTCCGCAATCGCTGTTTGAAGTTCTTTATGTTCAGCCTCTCTCATCGGCTTTTCCCCCTTTACTCTCTTAACACAATGTATGAACCGAGATTTGATAAGATGAACAAAAAAGACTGCAGAAGCCTGCAGTCTTTATGTTTGATTTTTTATTTTTTTTGCAAGGGCGGCCGAAGGGATGATCGCAGCAGCCAATAGCAATGATGACACAAGAAATGCGTTTTCCACCCCAAAGTGCTGAACAAACCATCCGACCAGCAAGGATGCTGTACCAAAAGTGATGGTCACCAATGCATTCTGTGCGGCATACACTTTTGGAAGTTTTTCCGGAACCGTCATACTTTGGACAGCCGTTTGAAGAATGACGGCTTTTGCCTGATCAAATAATCCGTAAAGCACTGAATAGATCAATGCCAGTATCGGCAGTTCATTTATTCCGAATAAGAACGTCAGAGCTGCAATGCAAATACTTCCAACAAGAAGGATCGATCCACGTCTTCGTTCTATCCTCCTGTGCTGCTTCATCACCAGGAAACTGGCTAATATCAGTCCGGCAAAGAATGCACCGTTGATCAAGCCCCACCATTGTTCTCCCGTCTTCAGCTGTTCTTTGACGAATAAATACATTATGGCTGCAATCCAGACCACGCTCGCTGCCGATTCTATCCAATAGAGGAGATGAATCGTGCGAAGCGATGGATCCCTCCATATGGTGGTCCAGCCGTCTGAAATGGATTCCAAGTACTTTTTCGCTCTATCTTCTACATTTTCTTTTGGTGATCCTGTTTCTATATTGATTCTGAACATGAATAACGTACTCAGGACGTATAGGCCAAATACAACTGCTAATGTTCCGCCCGGGGCTATCAGTGCCGTCAGCAGACCCCCGATGCTCCACCCGCCTATTCCGATAGTATGGTCGACAGTGGAGAGGAATCCATTTGTGCCGAGCAGTTCTTCCCTTTTAACCAGCAATGGAACCATCGCATTTTGAGCCGGGAGGGCCCAGCCATCCAAGAAGGAAATCAAAAAGGCAATGATGAACAATAAGACTGTATTCTGCGGCACCATTACCAGCACTATGAACATGGCCAGAAGCATACATGTTTTAGCCCCTTGCGAATAAAAAAGAAGCGCCTTAAGCTGGCAGCGCTCCATGAGAATAGGTGCAATGACACTGCTGATGAATTTAGCCAGCGTTACAATGAACGGGACAAATGCCATATATAGCGGGGATCCTGTGCTCGCATATACAGCAGCAATCAGAGCCGTTACATAAAGGATGTCCCCCAGGTTTGCAAATGCCTGCCCCATCCATAAATAACGGAATGCTTTTGATTTCAAAATACTTCTCCCCTAATCATCCAATTTTTATTAGGATTACAGAGATTTTCACATTAGCGATGCACCTTCCGAACTGTTATTTTCACTCATCGTACCACACTGCTCCCATTGAAAAAAGCCCCTGCCTGATAATTCAGACAGAAGCTTTTTGTTATTCGACCGTTTCTGAGACCGTCAGTCCCACAAGTTTTTCATTTTTCAGGCTGTGCGTGACCCTGACAAGGATATAGCTGGTCTGCCCATTTTCGCTGACAGTAAACTTGAAGTAGTCTGCTACTTGATCTTTTCCTGCCGTGGTCCTTCCTTTATATTCATAATCCTTTAATTCTTCAGAAGGATAATCCTCTTTCACGATGGCCGTTGCCATCCTCCCATACTTTGCATAATCTGTTTGTTGAGCGCCGGCATGATTCCATGAAGCCAATGGAAGGACGCTTAATAAGATGACAAAGGATAAAAATCTGAGCATGATGAACCTCCTAACAAGTCTTCTATCTGTAGGTTCTTCCGGTGAGAAGATTTTATTCAAAAAAAAAGCAAGCTATCCATGCAAATGAAGGAAAACGTGCTGCAGCAGCACCTCCAAGTTTTTCAGGGAGATAAAGCACTGCATGGACACATACTAAAATCAACTCCTTATAAGGAGGTACACAGATGAACAGAATGGACTATGACCGTGCCCTGTATTATACGCATCGGTCCCAGTGGGATAACTTGTTGATCCTGATGGTTCGTACGCAGGATGATGTTTTATCGAAAAGGATTGAACAATTCCTCCATGCCTATAATTTTTCAAATGATTATACGGTAGTGGAAAGAAAATTATATAATCTTTTACGTTATGTGGATCATGCCAACTCTCTGGGGATCCAGCAGGATGCCGAAGAAATCAGCATGGCGACTACGTAAAATGGCTGGGCTGGCCTAAGAAAAACAAAACACCCGCAAATCAATGCGGGTGTTTCTCTTTGCTTTCATGATTATTTATTGATGTTTTCGGCAATTTTTACATACATTTTTAATTCGTTCACCATGTCATCGACTAATTTTGCCGGTTCTTCAAGAAGGCCGTCGTTTTCATAATCGAAACAGTGCGGGTCAAGTACGAGCTGCTTCGGAATTGCATTTGCATAAACACCACGAGCAACGGTTCTCATGTTGTTTAGGCAATTGATTCCACCTTTTCCTCCTCCTGCACATGACAATAATGCTGTCGGCTTATGGGCAAAGAATTCACCGCTCAAGAAGTCCAATGCATTTTTTAACGCACCGCTCATGGCACTGTGATATTCAGGTGAAGTCAAAATGACACCGTCAGCTTCCTTTACCAATTTGCGAAGATTTTTGACGCTTTCCAGCTCAAATTGTTCTTCTTCTCCTGTGTATAACGGAATTTCCCCTGCACTCAAGTCAATTAGATTAAAACCGTATTTCCTGGCCATGAATCTGGATGCAATACCAGTTCTTCCTTTTTTCCTTGGGCTTCCATTGATAATGACAATATTCATTGCAATCTTCCTCTCCGTTTCTAAGGTGTTTCATGATTTTTCGTCCAGTCCCAATTTCACTGCAAATAAAGCAGCCTGTGTCCGGTCGGCAACGTCTAATTTTGCTAAAACATTCGATACATGGGTTTTGACTGTTTTTTCTGTAATGAATAAGGCAGAAGCGATATCCTTATTGCTTTTCCCTTTTGCAATCTGGCACAAAACCTCTTTTTCTCTATTCGTCAACTGCTCAAGCCTATGCTCAGGCTGATCTTTTCGTGATATCCTTGTCAGCAAATGATTGGTCGCTTTCGGATGAAGGGTGTTTTCACCCCCATGAAGCTTGCGGATTGCATTCACTAATTCTTCAGGTTCGATGTCTTTCAATTGATATCCTGAAGCCCCTGCCTCAATCGCAGGGATGACATGGTCATGATCCGAAAAGCTTGTAAGCATGAGGATCTTGACTTTATCATTAAACCGCTTGATTTGCTTCGTGGCTTCTATTCCATTCAGGACTGGCATGACTAAATCCATTAATATGATATCAGGATTGAGCTCTTTTGTTAACTCTACTGCTTCTTCCCCATTTTTCGCTTCTCCAACGATGACGATATCCTGTTGTGTGCGCAAAAAGAAAACCAATCCTCTTCTTACGATGTGATGATCATCTGCAATCAACAATCGAATCCCCATGTCCCATCCCCCTAATATGGCAAAACCACTTTGATATTAGTGCCTTCTCCCAGCCTGCTATTTATTTTAAAGGTCCCTTGAAGGTTTTCTGTCCGCTCTTTCATACTTTGAAGCCCGATGGAAAATAGACCTTTTTCTTCATCGAAATCAAAACCGCATCCTTCATCTGTAATTTCTAGAATGATTTGTTTTTCTGAAGCCTCTAATGAAATACGAACAAAATCTTGTCCAGAATGTTTTTTACAGTTATTCAAAGCCTCCTGACCGATTCTCCAAAGCGCCTCTTCCAATTTGGAGGGCAGACAGAGGACTCCATTCAGTTGTGTGGAAACTTGGAGGCCAAGCATTTCTCCATAGCCTTTTATCGCTTCAAGGAGGCCAATCTCAAGGCCTTTTGGACGCAGCTGCCAGATCAATGCCCTCATTTCTGTCAGAGCGGATTGCGAAAGCTCCCCAATCATTGAAAACGTTTCTTTAATGTCCTGGTCATTGGTCATGGCTTCCCCGCCTCGAGCCGTCAACGTAAGTGAAAACAGAAGCTGATTAACTGAATCATGCAGATCCCTCGCCAATCGGTTCCTTTCTTGTACAAGGGCCATTTCCTGCTCTTTTTTTGTCAGCTTCACCCTCTTGATGGCAGAACCAATCTGAAGGGCAACCGACTCTAACAGTGCCAATTCCCTGGAGGAGAACTCCTTTTTGTTAGGGGAAGCAACGTTGAGCAGTCCAAAGACCTCTTTGCCTGACTGCAGCGGAACTGTCGCGTGGTGGGTAATTCCATTGGTTTCTCCCAATTCATTGATGGTCGCTTCTTCAATGCGCTTGCACTCCATGATGTTGGACGCTTTTTTCAGCCGTCCATTCTGCAGTTTATCGACACACCAGCAGCTCCCTTTTTTCATCGGCTGGCATTGGCAGTATGTCAAAGCTGCCGGCAGGTTCTCTGCTGCAGCCAAGGTATGTGACTTGTCTTCTTCATCTATGAAAAAAATCCATCCGGTTGTAAATCCCGTGATTTGGAGGAGCTTCTTTAAGACCCCTTTCATCATCTGGGACAAATCGGTCTCTTCATTCAGCAGTTCTGCAATATTCTTCAAAATGTGAAGATCTGAACTATGCTTGATCTCATCTATGGCCATGTTCCAATCCCCTTCGCAAAAATCCTCATATTACCATTATACGCACGGGATCTACAAAAACCATTCTCAAATAGAATGAACTTATCTACGACTAAAGTCTGAGACAGAAATCGACAAAAAACGGGTCGTGTCCAGCTCCAGCGGCTAGCCCCTCGAGTCATAAGCCGATACTCTACGGAAATCAGGATTTCCTAAGAGTATCGGCTTATGCTGGTCGGGGCTTTCAAGCCGCCTCCGCTTTTCTTTGTCACTGTCACGCCCCGTTCTACTTGCTGTTATGCTATTGGGTAGTTTTGTGCAAATGGGTGGATGACCATTTCATCGATCATCATATGTTTAGGAGCAGATGCCATGTAGACGACTGCTTGCGCGATGTCGTTCACTTTCAGCCAATCCTCTTTCTCCGGAAGGCCCTGCTTGGATTCAGCAAAATAAGTATCGACCATGCCGGGGTTCACAGTGCCGACACGGATGCCATATTCCCTTACTTCCTGTGACAAGGAACCCATGAAGCCTTGAACAGCGTATTTTGTTGCTGTATAAGCTGATCCATTTGGTATTGTATAGCGGGCTACATCGGACGAAATCGTAATGATCGTCCCGAATTTTTGTTCCTTCATGGCTGGAAGGACTGCCTTCGAGCATAGGAAAACGCCTTGCACGTTTACATCAAATACTTTCTTCCATTCCTCTGCAGTCGTTTCTTCGACGCTTTTGAAGAAGCCGATGCCAGCATTATTCACTAAAATATCGACTCTGCCGTATTGTTTCTTTGCTTCTTCTACAACACGCTCGACATCCGCTTCCAGGCTGATATCCGCTTTTACTGCCAACGTATCGTTAAATCCGGATTCCTTCAGTTCCTTTTCTGTTCCAAAAATATCATCTGAACTCCCGACAAGCACTAATTTCACGCCTTTTTGTGCAAGCTGGACAGCAATTTCTTTTCCGATTCCCCTTGATGCACCTGTTACAATCGCGGTCTGATTTTCAAGCATTCCATTCATCCTTTCAGTATGCAATATTCTAGTCTTTGAATGCTCAACTATTATAGCTTCTTTATACAAGAAATCCAACATCAATGGATACCAAAACCCTGTTCAAGAACTGAAACAGGGAAAGCAGTATTTGCTTTCCCCTTAAGTTCTTCCTTATTTAACTGTTTGTTTAACTGCATCAAGTGTGTGGTGGACTAAATCCATAAAGCACTCTTGATACTCATTAAGCTTTTTACTGGCTTCCGCTTCGTCTTCCCCTGTCACTCCAAAGTAAAATTTCACTTTTGGCTCTGTACCGGATGGTCGAAGGCAGATCCATGATCCGTCTTCCAGGAAATATTTAATGACATTGGAAGCGGGAAGGACGAGTTTTGATTCCGTATTATTCTCAAAATCATATTTTATCTGTTCTTTATAGTCTTCGCATGCCGTGACCCGAACCCCATTCAAAGCCGTCATTGGCTTCCGTCTGAATTCACCGAGGAGGGCATTGATCTGTTCTGCCCCTTCCTTGCCTTTCAATGTCAGTGATTGGAGGCCTTCTGCATGGAACCCATGTTTTTCATACAAGGACTGAAGGACATCATAAAGTGTTTTGCCCTTCTTTTTATAATAAGCGCTTGCTTCAACTGCTAAGATGGCTGCTTGAATCGCATCTTTATCCCTGGCAAAGTCGCCGATTAAGTATCCATAGCTTTCCTCATAGCCGAACAGGAAGCGATAGGAGCCGTCTTTATGGTACTGTTCGATTTTTTCGCCGATGAATTTAAATCCTGTCAGTACATCCTCAACCTCGACACCATAGGAACGGGCAATTTTCTCACCGAGAGTGGAAGTCACAATGGTCTTGAAGATGATGCCGTTGGATGGAATGGTTCCCTTGTCTTCTTTTTGGCTTAGAATATAATCAATCAACAATGCCCCAGTCTGATTGCCCGTTAGAAGTACATACTCATCATTGGGATTTTTCACAGCAACACCGAGTCTGTCAGCATCGGGATCCGTTGCAATCAAGATGTCCGCTTCGTATTTATGTCCATCCCGTACAGCCAGTTCAAAAGCCTCTTTTTCCTCAGGATTAGGCGCTTTTACAGTAGAAAATTGAGGATCAGGATGCTCCTGTTCTTCTACCACATGCAGGTTTTCATATCCAAGGGCCTTCAGTGCCTGGCGAAGAGGCTTATTTCCTGTTCCATGAAGCGGTGAATACACAATGCGAAGGCCGCTGTCATTCGCCAACCCGGGATTCTCTGAGATGGTCTTCAGCTTTTCTACATAAGCCTGATCCATTTCTTCACCTAAAAATTTAATTAGTCCGCAGTCGATAAGCTCCTTCTCATCCTTTACTTCTAATGAGAGCTCATCCTCCACTAAATTGACTTTCTTTATGACCTCATCTGCTTCTTTCAGATTCAATTGGGCCCCATCTTCCCCGTATACCTTGAATCCGTTATATTCTGGAGGGTTGTGGCTTGCAGTGATGACAATCCCTGCAATGGCATTCAGCTCTCTCAAGGCAAAAGAAAGCTGCGGGGTCGGCCTCAATTCATTAAAGACATAAGCCTTTATCCCTCTGCTTGCCAGGGTGCGTGCTGCTTCCATGGCGAATTCAGGGGATTTATGCCGTGAATCATAGGCTATCACGGTTCCACGACCTTTCGCGTCTTCCCCTTTATCAAGTATGTATTGAGCAAGACCTTCCGCGGCTTTTCTGACCGTGTAGCGGTTCATTCGATTCGACCCGGGTCCGATGACTCCGCGCATTCCACCCGTTCCAAACTCAAGATTTTTATAGAAGGCATCCTCCAGCTGTTTTGCATCCCCCTGAATGGATTCCAGCTGTGCCCTCAGTTCTTCATCAAGCTCTTTAAAATTAAGCCATTTTTGGCAGGTTTGTTCCCAATTCACAAAATCCGCTCCCTTTTTCTTTTTAGTCCTTATACTTTCCATAAAAACAAAGGATTTCCCTGTATAAATAAAATGATAAATAATGACAAATCTTTCGTTTCCATTATACGGGGACCAGCTGAAAAATCCAGCCTTTCCACAAAGTAAATCTCCTTTTATTTAATACTAAAATAAACCGCTGTTGATTTCCGTTCAAGACTACGCTTTCCGAGGGCGGAGGCAAGCCTCCTCGTCGCTGCGCTCCTGCGGTGTCTCGCCTGTTCCGCTTTTCCCACCGGAGTCTACGTCTTGCACTCCAATCAACAGCTAGAATAGATCTAAAATAAAGATAGCCAAAATTAAAAAGACCGCCTCTGTTAAGACGGTCTTGAAAGTATCACGTTATGAATGTCGGTTTTTGCTGGGCGAGGACGGCATCTTTTAATTCCTGCTTTTGTCCATCATGCACATCAAGAACAGCCGAGGCTTCCTCAAACCAGCAGTCGGGAGCTGCATGGCCCCAGAACGTCTGCCGCCTTGAATCATTGATGTCCCAGCGAATCGGCTTGAAATCCGGATCGCTTGTCAAATAGTCTCCTGTATACAACTCGATCCTGTGGCCATCCGGGTCTCTTAAATATAGGAAGAATGCGTTGGAAAGGCCGTGTCTTCCAGGACCACGTTCAATATGGGCTCCATAGCCGATCGAAGCAAGGACATCACACGTATGGATGATGCTCATACAATCGCTCAGCCAAAATCCGATGTGATGCAACCTTGGTCCTTTTCCATTCATGAACGCTACATCATGGACAGTCGGTTTCCGGTGGAGCCACGCGGCCCAAATTTTTTCTTCTGCACCGGCTGTGTACTCCGAACAGGCAAACCCAAGTTTCTTCGTATAAAATTCATAGGCTTTTTCCACATCGGACACCATGCAGTTAAAATGGTCGATCCTCTGTACCCGTGCCCCGCGATACATATCATAGCGCTGCAGGAACCTTTCAGCACCATCCATTTTTACGAAAAATTCAACAGGCATCCCGGAAACATCCTGGACTCTGAAGGACCTGCCAACAGCTTTTTGCGATCCTGCTTCCATCCACTTCACTTTAGAGCCGTCCCTTGTGAATAGCGCTGCCAGCTCTTCGAGATCCTCTTCATTCCGGACCTTATAGCTGATGGCCTCCACAGCTGCCTCATCTGCTTTCTTTAAAACGAGGCTGTGATGGGTATGCTCCTCTAGCCCCCTTAAATATATGTGGGAATCATCTGCTTCTGTCTCAATGAATCCCAATGCATTGACATAAAAATCACGGGATTGATTTAAATCCGTTACATGCAGGATGGCCCTAGCCGCCCTAATAATATCAAAACTCATCCTTCATCCCTCCTTACATTCCCACAAAATGCGGTTTGCTGCCGCTGTTTTTCAAGAAACTTTTGATTCGTTCTTTGTATGGATTCTTATCGTAGTTATCAAAATAGGTCATTCCCATCTTGATTGGATCACCGAAGAAATAATATTCATAGTGCATCTGTCTGCCGCCGAATGCGCTCAGTGTCAAATCCCAGGCAAGCCGGAATAACTGCACACGCTCATAGCCATCAAGGTTTTTGCCTTGTACTGCCCGATTCAATAACGGCCCGATCTCTTCATGATGGAAGTCTGCCTCGCTTGGAATTCCCATCAAGCCTGAAGCACCCAGAATCCTTACTATCTCAACCAGCCTTGGATATACCCTTGGATACCAGTTGCGTGCAGCATCGAGCGCGGCATAATCCGGGGTCATCGTTCCCCATTTATCAAGAGAAGCATTATGCTCTGCGCGATAAAGATGCGATTTCATGATTTCAAGCGTGAGCATGATTTCCGTTCCTTTATCCTGGACATGCTGGAATTGATCGATTCCGATTGCGTCCATGATGCTAAGGACGACACCAAGCAAAAATTCCGTTTTGACCACATTTTTTGCTACCACTTGATGAGCCATATGGACAACTGCGTTCGTTTCCCTGAATGTCCTATTGCAGATGGAAGAATCCTCGCAGACAAATACACGATTCCATGGAACAAAGACATGATCGAATGACACAATGGCATCCCCTTCTTCAAATCGTGAAGAAAGCGGGTGATCCCACTGGTTTTTGCCATAGTCGAAAGACTCCCTGCTCAAGAACTTTAGTCCAGGTGTATTATTCGGGATAGCAAAGGCAAGTGAATACGGATCATCTTTTTCACCCGATTTTTTTACGGTGGAAGGGAAAACAAGGATTTCATCCGTAATTCCGCCCTGTGTTGCAAGAAGGCGGATGCCGTCGACGATGATCCCGTCTTTATTCTTTTCGACTAAATGAAGGGCGACATTGGCATCCTTCTGTTCATGGATGGCCTTGGCACGATTGACCTGAGGGTGAATCAACGTATGAGTCAGGCTGATATCGTTCTCGCGTGCGAACTCATAATAGTTCTTGGCATTTTCCGCAAAACTGGGATCTGCTTCTGCGAAAAGGTCATTGGATACACCCATTGCCATGACTTCCGCATTCAAATAGTCGGGAGATCTCCCCATCATCCCTCCGGATGTCAACGCCCATTCCGTTATGGCTTCCCTGCGTTTGATCAAATCCTCAATCGACTTCGGCTGAAGGAATGTCATGCCTACCTTCTGACCTGTTGTCGGAGAAGTATAGAGCATCTTGTCCTCTTTTTCATATTGGAGATCATAAAGGTCAGCCATCGATTGAATGACATTTTTAAAGGCTGGATGGGCAGTGACATCCTCGACGCGCTCCCCGCCAATATAAATATTGTTCTTCGCTTTTTTCAGCCGCTCCTTGTATTCTGCACCTGTTTTTGCCGGCATTTCCGCTCCCCCTTTAAATGATTACTTTTTCTTCCCAAACTGCGGGATGTGATGGTCGCCGATGGCTACATGGATCACTTTGGCCTCTGTATAAAATTCAAACATGGCGTAGTGGCCGCCTTCCCGTCCGATTCCGCTCGCCTTTGAACCGCCGAATGGAATTCTCAGGTCCCGTACATTCTGTGCATTGATCCAGAGCATTCCTGCTTCCACTGCCTGCGCGACCCTGTGTCCTCTCTTGATGTCATTTGTCCACACATAGCCGGCAAGTCCGTACTTCACATCGTTGGCCGCGTCAATGGCCTGTTCTTCCGTTTCAAATTCGATGACCGACATGACCGGTCCAAAAATCTCTTCCTGGGAACTTTTCATCTCATTATCAGCTTCGAGTAAAAGTGTCGGCGGGACGAAATTGCCTTGGCTGTATTCTTCAGGCACAATGCCTTGAATGACTTCACAGCCTTCTTCCCTCGCGATTTCGATATAGCCCTTTACTTTTTCCGCATGTTCTTTACTGATTAATGGACCAAGCTGGGTACCTGAATCCATCGGGTTGCCGATCGTAATATTTGAGACCCTTTCCTTCAATGCATCGACGAATTTTTCTTTGATCCCTTTTTGCAGGAATAAACGGGAATTGGCTGTACAGCGCTCACCGTTGAATGAAAAGATTCCCCATACCGCAGCATCGAGCGCCCTGTCGAAATCGGCATCATCAAAAACGATGAGCGGCGACTTCCCGCCAAGCTCCATTGATGTCTTCTTCAATGAATCTGCCGCATTTTTAATGATGACGGAACCAGTGACCGTCTCCCCTGTAAAGGAAATGGCTTCAACGTCCGGATGAGAGACAAGTGCTGCACCAGCTGTTTCACCAAAACCATGGACCACGTTGAATACCCCTTCAGGAAGACCGGCTTTATCAATGACTTCTGCCAATTTATTGGCAGTCAATGGAGAAAGCTCGGCTGGCTTAAGCACCACTGTATTTCCTGTCGCAAGTGCTGGGGCCACTTTCCAAGTCTCAAGCATGAAAGGGGCATTCCAAGGTGTGATGAGCCCGACGACCCCAAGCGGTTTATGGATGGTATAATTAATGAATTCATCATCGACTGCGTATGCTTCACCGTGCAGCCTGGACTGGACCATCCGTGCATAGAAGCGGAAATTTTCCGCTGCCCTCGCTGTCATTTTCTTTGTCTGGCTGATGGGAAGTCCGGTATCCAATGCTTCCAAATAGGCAATTTCTTCGATTTCCTCATCAATTACTTCGGCAATCCGGTTGATATATTCCATCCTTTTTTCAAGCTTCATCTTGCCCCATGGACCCAGCTTAAAAGCTTTACTTGCAGCATCGACCGCAAGCTTGATATCTTCTTCACGTCCTTCGGAAACCCGATTGATGGCATGGTTCGTAAAAGGGTTCAAGTTTTCAAACGTCGAACCGCCCATGGAATCGACGAATGCACCATTGATATAAAGCTGGATATCCTTCACATTTTGGTAGGCAGATGTGCTGCCTTGATCCTCTATTTTGTTTTGCAATTCAATCACCGCCATTCTATATTAATCATTCTTTATGACTTGGCCGGTACTTCAGGGGCTAATTCCACATAGCTGCTCAGGACTTCGCGGATCTCATTTTGAAGTTCCTGCGAAGGCAGATCCATCGGCAGCCTTAAAACCGGCTTGATTTTCCCCATCATGCCCAAAGCTGCTTTCAGTGGGGCTGGATTCGTATCTTTAAAGAGGACATCGTTCAATGGCATGAGTTCGTAATGAAGATCCTGGGCCCGTTTGACATCTCCCTCTGCCCAGGCATTGTAGATTTCAGCCACTTTACCGGGCGTGATATTCGCTGTCGCACTGATATGCCCTGCCCCACCGATTGCAAGCATCGGATAGCATAAGAGCTCAATTCCGGAATACAAAAGGAAGTCCCTTCCGCAGTTCAATAAAACGCGGTTGATATGTTCAAAATCTTTGTTCGACTCCTTGACCCCGATGATGTTCTCACAATCCGCATTCAGCTTTGCAAGCGTCTTCACTTCCAGATTGGTCGCTGTCCTGCCCGGGATATTGTAGATGATGATCGGAATGGAAACAGAATCAGCCACTGCCTTGAAATGTTTATATAGGGCGTGCTGGGAAGGCTTATTGTAATAAGGAACGATGACCAAAGCCGCATCTGCTCCGATTTCTTCCGCTTTTTTCGTTAAATAAAGGGTTTCTTCATGGTTTGTAGATCCAGTGCCGGGGACAAAAGGTACTCTCTTGTCAATGACCTTTGATGAATGTTCCATGACTTGGACCCGTTCCTCTGTCGTCAATGAGCTCGGCTCTCCCGTTGTCCCTGTAACGGAAATCGCGTGTGTTCCGCTTTCAATATGCCAATTGATCAAGCTTTCCAACGTATCGAAGTCAATGGAACCGCTTTCATTAAATGGTGTGACAACGGGAGCAATGGACCCTCTCAGCTTCATTTTGGCCGCTTCATACTTCATTCTTCACAGCACTCCTTTACTGATCTTTTTCATTCTGAATTGATTAAATTATCTGAAATATTTATCAATATAAATGTATCATGTGGTATCATATATGAAAAATATACAAAACATTGCAAATTCATATTTTAAAAATATACTTCATAGAAAGTGAGGATCGATATGAATCTTAAACAGCTCCGCTACTTTTCTACTTTTGCTGAAGAAGGCCAGATTACCAAAGCTGCTAAAAAGCTATTCATGGCCCAGCCCCCTCTAAGCCAGCAGCTGAAATTGCTGGAAGAGGAGCTCGGGGTAAAACTGTTTCAAAAAAACGGACGAAAACTGGAATTGACGGATGCCGGCCACCTGCTTCATGAGAAGGCAAAAAAAATCTTGCAGGAAGTCGATGAAACGGTTCAGGAAATTAAAGAAACAGGAGAAGGGCTGAGGGGGGTCCTATCGATTGGTTCGGTCAAGACTTGCTTTCATCACATTCCGGAACGTATCAAGTTCTTCCAGGAGCGCTATCCCGAGCTTACATTCAAATTGATTGAAGGGGATACATATCGGCTGGAGCGCTATCTAAAAGCAAAGGAAATCGAGTTTGCGGTGGTCCGCCTTCCGCTCGGGCTGGACGATTACAATTCCATCCCGCTTCCTGCAGACCACTTTGTGGCAGTCCTGCCTGATAATCACGTGAGCCATCAAGAGGAAATTATGTTGGAAGAACTCGCGGAGATGCCGATGATGCTTCTTCATCGGGCTGGGGAAGGAGGAATCGGGCTTTATGAACTGGTATTGGATTCATTCATTGAAAAAGGACTCTCTCCACACGTCATCTGTGAATGTCCTGATGCTGCAATGCTGCTGGCTTTAGTCAAAGAAGGGGTCGGGATGACGCTTCTGCCGAAATCGACTTTGCGTTCTTTCCCGCCCCATGGATTAAAGGTATTGGAGATCAAAGATGCTGTCATCCATTCCGAATCGGCTCTCATATGGCTGAAAGGCCGATACCTCTCAAAGAACGCCAGGCGTTTCATCGAGACATTTCAGGGTTCATCTAAAGAATTGCAGACTTGATTCATTTAAAACGTTTATGAATATTGTTCTGTTTGTATGTGCCGTTCGTAAATTCAGCAATTTCAAATGAAAGCGCCAAATATCGTTTTTCATATAAATCGGCAAAATGCTCTTTCATGATGCGAAACAATTCGTCCCCGACGGATTGTTTTTCTTCTTTTGTGCGGCCCGTTCCAATCTTCAGCATTGCATGGACGAAGGCATCATCTTCCTTTCCATCAGCGATCCGATAATCCTTCAGTTCAATGGCACGCGAACGGATTCCACCGATTGGGAACACATCGCCTCTCTCCATAAGGTACGCATTGACTTTGCCCAGGAGTTCAGGGATGTTCCCCTCCTCTTTCAGGTTATCCGTGTACTCCAGGATAAAGTGCGGCATTGGCGTCCTCCTTCCTTTCCTTTGCGGCGATTGTATTTTTCAATTGTCCGATCCCTTCGATTTCACATACCACTTCATCCCCGACAGCTGTGTCCACGGTTCCTTTCGGCGTTCCTGTCAAGATGACATCACCCGGGTTCAGTGTCATGAAACTGCTCAGATATTCGATCAAATAAGGAATGGAAAAAATCATATCCTTCGTAGAGCCTTCCTGTGTCAATTTGCCATTTACAAAGGTTTTCATCTGTAGATTCATTGGGTCCGGAATATCGTCAGCATCCACAAGCCAAGGCCCGATCGGTGTACTGGCATCACGGTTCTTCACCCGAAGATTAGGACGGTAATAGTTTTCGAGATAATCACGGAATGCATAATCGTTCGCGATGGTGTAGCCCTTAATATAGTTCGAAGCCTCTTCCTTCCTGATGTTCCTTGCCTGCCTGCCGATCACCGCCGCAAGTTCACATTCGTAATGCATATACGTCACATCATGAGGACGCGGTACTGCTCCTTTATGGCCGATGAAGGTATTCGGCCCTTTCAGGAAAACAAGGGGTTCCTCAGGGGCCTGAAAAGACAGTTCGCTCGCGTGGTCGGAGTAATTAAGACCTAGTGCAAAAACGGTGCGCGGCTGTATGGGCGGAAGCCAAACAACATCTTCCCCATCAATCAATCTCCCATCTGCAAGCTTCAATTTTCCGTCCAATGCCTCTGCAGCATGGATCTTCCCTTCAAATGCGATCCTTGCCCATTTCATCAGCCATCCCTCCTTGTCATTTCACGCATGATTGTATTTTCGAGAGAACCGATTGATTCGATATTTATCCTGACACTATCCCCATTTTTTGCTTTTGGTGCTCCCTCCGGAATACCCGCCAACAGCATATCACCGGGATAAAGGGTCATGAACTTCGTCACATCTGCTATTAATCTCGGAATGGATCGTATCAGATTGCTTGTATGGTTCTCCTGCACGAGTTTTCCATTTATGTACACTTGGATGCTGAGGGAGTCCGGGTTGATTCCTTCCCTATCAACCACCCATGGGCCAGTTGGGCAATACCCGTCCCTGCATTTATATTTGACTGGAGGCCGATAGACGCTTTCGTGCGGGATGCTGACGTCGTTGACAACGGTATAGCCTTCGACATATTCCAGGGCATAGGCTTCCGACACGTTGACGGCTTCTTTTCCGAATACGATTCCGAGCGCCGCTCCCATCTCAAGTTCTTCTATTCCTTCAGGCAAAAAAATAGGCCGCTTATGGCTGCTGATTGTGTTATATGGTTTGATATAAAGAATGGGGGCTTTTGGCGCTTCCTTATAAGGAGGGTGGTTTACCTGATCCCCTAATCCCTTTAATGCCCCCTTGTAGTTTAAGAGTGTTCCATAAATCGTTCCCCTTACTGGAGAAGTGAAAGCAAGATCTTCGACTTTATAGTCAATCCCATCAATGGAAACTTTGTCATGATGATGATCGACAGTGCCTTCCACTTTCTGCTCGAACCCGCTCAATCGTGCCGAAATTGATGTCATAAGTACGCCCCTTTCTACTTATTTAAATTTTCCGATAACTTTACTATAACCAAGACTACTATATAAATAAAATATTTAATTCATACACATTGCATATGAAAAACATATAAAGAAAAATCGGGCGGTGACAGTCACCACCCGATTTTTGTCGAAAAAAAGCTGACCCCTCGGGGCCAGCTTTTCATTTATGCTGTATTTACTTTTTGTATTTGAGTTCGTAGACGTCGTGCCTTCTGTCTTTTAGCTGTCTTACTGTTCCGGATTGGCGCTGTCTTCTTAGGATTTCGAGATCGACGTCGCCGATCAGCACCATTTCGATATTTGGATTGGTCTCACCCACGATGCCGTCACGGGCAAATTCGAAATCAGATGGTGCAAAGATCCCTGACTGTGCATATTGAATATCCATATTCTCCGTCTGCGGGAGATTTCCGACAGTACCGGAAATGACTGTGTAGATCTGGTTTTCAACAGCACGGGCCTGCGCGCAGTACCTGACACGTAGATAGCCTTGGCGGTCTTCTGTACAGAATGGTGTGAAGATGATCTTCGCCCCCATATTGGTCGCAATCCGTGCCATTTCAGGGAATTCGATATCGTAGCAGATCTGGATGGCAATTTTTCCGCAGTCCGTATCGAATACTTTGACTTGATCTCCTGGACTGATTCCCCACCATTTGCGTTCATTCGGTGTGATATGGATCTTATATTGCTTCTCGATCGTACCGTCGCGTCTGAATAAATACGCAATATTATAGATTTCTTCATCATCTTCCTTCACCAGGTGGGAGCCCCCGATGATATTCACGTTGTAGCGCACCGCTAAATCGGTGAAAAGTTCGATGTACTCTTCTGTGTATTCGGTCACCCTTCTTACCGCAAGACTAGGCGACTTCTCTTCCATGAAGGACATCAGCTGTGTCGTGAAGATCTCTGGGAAGACGACGAAATCCGAGCTCGCATCTGAAGCGACATCCGTAAAATACTCCACCTGATTGGCAAAGTCATCGAATGATTCAATCTGCCTCATCATGTACTGGACGACACAGATCCGGACAGGATAGCTCGTCTTGAAATGCCTCTTGCTGTTTGGTAGGTATTCTACGTTGTTCCATTCCATCAAAGTGGCATATTTATGCGACCTCTTGTCATCAGGCAGATAGTTCGGGTTGATCCGCATCAGTGTAAAGCCATTCAGCAATTGGAATGACAGGACAGGATCATAAATTTTATGGCGGGATACGGCATCCACATATTCCCTCGGAGACATCTCATCCGCATGCTTATAATAGTTCGGGATCCTTCCGCCAATGATGATACTCTTCAGGTTCATCTGTCTGGCAAGGTCTTTTCTAGCCTCGTATAGCCTGTGTCCAACCTTCATCCTCCGGAAATCCGGATGCACCATGACTTCAATTCCATAAAGGTTGTATCCATCAGGGTTATGGTTCGTAATATAGCCGTTATCCGTCACGTCATCCCATGAATGGCGGTCGTCATACTCATCGAAGTTAATGATGAGGCTCGAACACGATCCAATGATGTCCCCATCATATTCAGCCACAATCTGCCCTTCCTGGAAAATCTCCAAATGGCTCCTTAGCTGCGACTTCTTCCATGGCTCCATGCCAGGAAAGCATAGTGACTGCAGTTCAATGATCTGATCAATATCTTTATATTCAAGGTTTCTTATAACCATTTTCTTTTCAAATTGAGATAAATCCAGTTTATCTGACATATCCGACAACTCCTTTACCTAGTAAATTTACCCCGTTCTATTTTATTCTAAACGAAAGAGAGTCTAGATTTGAAATAATAAAATTGAATTAGTACAAAACTTTCTATAAGATGGACGTTAGAGGTGATTCCATGAACGGTTTTGAGAAGAGAAGACTGCAAAAGATGCAGCAGATAAAACAAACCGCCTTTTCCCTGTTTTCAAAATTTGGGGTCCAAAAAGTCAGCATCCAGGATATTGCTAAAAAAGCAAATGTATCGCAAGTGACCATTTATAATTATTTTGGCAGCAAAGACGAATTATTAATCGAGTCCCTTAAAGAATATTTAGAGGAGCAATTATCCCTGTTTTTAGAGGTTGTTGACAGTAAGAAGCCTTTTCAGAAGAAAATCCATCAACTCTTCGAAATGAAGATTGATGCTGCCAAGAGCTTCAGCCCTGCATTAGTCGAATCCTTATTTATGGAAAGCGGCCCTATGGCAGAATTGATTCAGCACTATTCGGAGGATAAAATGTTCCCCCAATTACTGAGGCTATTGGATGAAGGACGGGAGCAAGGGATCATCACAAGGAAAATTTCCACTGAAACGCTTTTATTCCTGCTTAATAGTATGACCGCAGCTGTGCAGCAGCATCCACAGCTATTCTCCACGGAAGAAAAAACAAAAGAGATTTCAATGGAAATGCTTCATTTTTTCTTCTATGGCGTGATGGGCCGGGAAATAGAAAAAGACTGACTTCAACAGCTTCCATCTGGAAAGTCTGCTGAAGCCAGTCTTATTTATTTAGATTGAAAACTTATACACTCTTGCTTCCCACGGTTTAAGCTCAATTTGTGCTATGCTTTCTTTTTCATCTACTTCATAATTGCTGATCAAAAGTTGTTTCTGATCTTCGTTCACTTGAATGTGGTCCGGCTTGATAAATGTTCTTCCTTCATTAGACACATTCCCTATCACAAGTAGTGCTTCTCCATTATATCTTCGAACATAGGAATAGATAGAGTCGTCATCCTCATATAGAAGTTCAAAAGATCCGTATGGAATAATTTCATTTTCTTTGCGGAGAGCGATCAGCTTTCGGTAATAATGGAAGACAGAATTCGGATCTTCCATTGCCTTTTCTGCATTGATTTCTTGATAATTCGGATTGACCGCGATCCACGGCGTCCCTTGGGTAAATCCTCCATGCTCTGATGAATCCCATTGCATCGGCGTTCTTGCGTTATCCCTGCCTTTTGCGTAGATGGACTTCATGATTTCTTTTTCGTCAACGCCTTCAGCTATCTTTTCTTTGAACATATTCAATGTTTCAATATCTTTATATTCATCAATCGAGCCGAATCGGACGTTGGTCATTCCGAGTTCTTCCCCTTGATAGATATAAGGGGTCCCTTGCATCATGTGCAGCAATGTTCCGAGAAGCTTGGCCGAAATGACTCGGTGCTCCCCATCATTTCCAAAACGGGACACAACGCGGGGCTGGTCATGGTTATTCCAATAAAGACTGTTCCACCCTTGTCCATTTAATCCTGTCTGCCATTTGGTCAGGATTTTCTTTAATTTTTTCAAATCGAATGGAATCAGATCCCATTTCCCATTTTCACCTGAATCGACATCCATATGTTCGAATTGGAAGACCATGTTTAATTCTTTGCGGTCTTCACCTGTATACAACTGTGCTTCTTCTGGCGAAACACCCGGCATTTCTCCAACTGTCATGACATTCTTGCCAGCCAGCACCTTCTCATTCATTTCTTGAAGGAATTCATGAATTCTCGGTCCATTCATGAAATACTTGTGTCCTGAAGCATATCTCTTCCCTTCAGGATTTGGCGCATCTGGAAGTCCTGGCTCCTTGGAAATGAAATTGATGACATCCATTCGGAATCCGTCAATTCCTTTATCGAGCCAGAAATTCATCATATCGTAGATTTCATTTCTCAATTCGGGATTTTCCCAATTAAGGTCGGGCTGTTTTTTTGAAAAAAGGTGCAGATAGTATTCGCCCGTTTCCTCAGCATATTGCCAGGCAGAGCCGCTGAAAACAGATTCCCAGTTATTCGGTTCCCGACCATCGTTTCCTTTTCTCCAGATATAGTAGTCCCTGTAAGGGTTGTCTTTGGATTTCCTTGACTCAATGAACCATGCATGTTCATCGGAGGAATGATTCACAACGAGGTCCATGACGATTTTGATGCCTCTTTTGTGCATTTCATCCCTTAAAAGCTCCCAGTCTTCCATCGTTCCGAATTCACTCATGATCCGGCGGTAATCGCTGATGTCGTACCCATTGTCATCATTAGGGGATTCATATACAGGAGAGAGCCAAACAACGTCGATCCCCAGTGCCTTTAAATAATCCAATTTGGAAATGATTCCTTTAATATCCCCTACCCCGTCGCCATTTGAATCCATAAAGCTGCGCGGATATATTTGATAAACAACTGCTTCTTTCCACCATTGTTTGGACATTCTGTTCACCTCATAGAAGATTTTGTTTATTTTCGTTGTGCAAACGCTTGCACGAATTAATATAAAAAAAAACGCTTACACTCTTATTTTACATGATTGCCTATCAAGAGCAAGAAAAAAATGACCGGAATAAATCCGGCCATTTTGTTATACAAGCATTTCGTTCGCTGCTTTTGTGTAGATGCTAAAAGATGTTTCTATATCGACATTAGGATAGAATTGTTCTAGAGTAAATGGGAAAAACAAGCCGAATTCCTGCAGGATATTCACGTTTGTGGTGAAAAGATTTACATAGAAAGAGTTCAATTTTTCTTTTTGATGGACATCAAGTATGCTGATAATAGTCTGCAGACTTGAGATGACCTGGAATGCTTCTTTCAATGTCCCAAAGTATTCAAAGTGACGAGTGGTCGTATGTAAGATTTTCAGCTCATGGAATTTTACAATTTCTTCATCACTGAAGTATTGGGGGAATATTTGTGAATAAAAGGTATCTAACAGTTCACATATTTTTTCCTCTTGTTCCTGTGTAGACGCAAATAGTACCTTCACGAAAAACCCACCTTTTGTCATTATTGTAATCTCTCTGTAACAGTTACTATTAGAATAACATATTCGACTTAGCCAAACTGTGGTAATTATACCCATAGCCTGTTTATTTTTGTCGAATTCAAGGGACTTTTTGATTATATAAGGAAAGATTTGGTGAATTATTATGATAATTTCAAAAAAAGGAACTCTTTTTGAAATGCGGGTCTCAAAAGAGTACGAAGGAAAAACGGTCGATGATATTTTCCGTACAATCTGGAAAGCTCCCAAAAAGTGGATCCACTCAATTCGAATGGCCGGCGAAGTGAAAGTCAATAACCAAAAGGCCAATTGGAATGCTCCATTAAAAGAAGGGGATCTGCTGCACTTTCCTCTATTCTATGAAGAAAACTATGGGGTCATCCCAAGCTTTTATCATATTGAAATTCTTTATGAAGATGAACACTTGCTTGTGGCTAATAAACCCGCCGGCATGGATACTCATCCAAATGAGGAAGGACAGACAGGTACGCTTGCCAACGCTGTTGCCTACCATTTGCAAATGAACGGTGAATTATGCAAAGTTCAGCATATCCACCGGCTGGACCGCGATACCACCGGAGCGGTACTGTTTGCGAAAAATCAGCTGAGCGGCCCCCTACTCGATCGAATGCTCTCAGAGAGAAAAATCAAGCGAACGTATTGGGCGCTTGCAGACGGGCTCATCGGTCCCAAAAAAGGCACTATCAATAAACCGATTGGCAGAGACCGCCATCATGCCTTGAGAAGGCGGGTCTCCCCTTCCGGCCAGGATGCAGTCACTCATTTCCGCGTTTTAAAGAAAATCCCTTCTGAGAGATTGAGTTTTATTGAATGCACTCTGGATACTGGAAGGACACACCAAATCCGCGTCCACTTAAGCGATATGGGACATCCATTGGCAGGGGACAAGCTTTATGGAGGAAGCAGTCGATTTAGGCGGCAGGCCCTTCATGCGAGATTCCTTGAATTCACTCATCCGCTATCGGGTGAATTCATCCACTGTGAAGCATCTTTTCTGGATGAACCTCCGATATTTGAGAATGTGATTGAATAGGCGAGATGGTGGTTGTGCGAGATGGGTGTTGGGACATGTGGGTCATGTGGGTGACAGGCACTCCCCGAATTGTGTCGATGGCGACACCTGGGTGACAGGCACGCCCCGAATTGTGTCGATTATTCTTGTTTGTTTTAACGGGGAATTGCCGCTGGCGCATAGGAAGGGGATTTTAGTGCATAAGCCGCTCTGTTTGGCGCATAAGAGTCATTTCTCGCGCATAGGAGAGGAAAAGTGGCGCATAAGCGAACAGTTCCCGCGCATAAAGCCTTCATGAGCAGGAAATCCACTATGAATTCTGTTCATTTTTAATGGTCTGCCCCTCCAAATGGACATTTCTAGTCATTTTGTTCTTCGGAAAGCTTTAAAAAGGTGTTTTTGCTGCTTTTCGAGTACGATTTTTCTTAAACAAGACCATCTTAAAGTAAGAAAAGAGGCTGTCCCGAATTTAATGGGGCAGCCTCTCTTCATTCTTATATAAATTAGAAATCAAAATTATCCGGATCCGGACCGAAGCGCTCATCTTTGTTCAATCCATCGACTTTAGACATTTCTTCTGTAGAAAGTTCGAAATCGAATAGATCTGCATTTTCTTTGATGCGATTCTCATGGACTGATTTAGGGATGATGATTGTTCCGTTTTGCAGGTGCCAGCGAAGGATGACTTGTGCAGATGACTTGCCATGCTTCTCGCCGATTTCTTTCAAAACAGCTTCATCCAGTAGCTTACCTTGTCCAAGCGGAGACCAAGCTTCCAGTGCAATGTCATTTTCTTTGCAGAATGCTTTCAGTGCCGCTTGATTCAAGCGCGGATGCGTCTCAACTTGGTTCACCACCGGCTTTACAGTTCCTGCTTCAAATAAATCTTCTAAGTGATGCTGGTGGAAATTGCTGACGCCGATCGCTTTGACAAGGCCATCGTTGTACAATTTCTCCATCGCTTTCCACGTATCCACATATTTGCCTTCAACAGGCCAGTGGATTAAATACAGATCAAGATAATCCATATCCAGGCGCTTTAGACTTGCTTCGAATGCCTTAAGGGTAGCGTCGTATCCTTGATCGGAATTCCAGACTTTCGATGTGATGAACAGCTCTTCACGGGAAACACCAGATTCCTTCACTCCCCTGCCGACTGCTTCTTCGTTTTCATAGACAGCGGCTGTGTCAATGGAGCGGTAACCTGCTGAAATGGCGGATTTCACTGCATTGACTGCTTCATTTTCATCTTTCATCTGCCAGACTCCAAGTCCAACATACGGCATTTTCACACCATTGTTCAGTGTGATCGTATCTTGTAGATTTTTCACCATAGTAAGCGCCTCCTTTGAAAGTATTTTTTCATTTTACTCTTTCTCTTTCAAAATCACTACTAACTTGCTCATGGAACTATAAACTGAGCAGGAAGTCATCTTTGGTCCGGCCATAGAAAAATAATCGGTGGAGCGGGCGCGTCATGACGACATAAAGCAATTTGACGTCAAGTTCATTTTCCCTCTTATAGGTTTCATTCAAGGAAAGGGCGATGACGACATCGAATTCCAGTCCTTTTGCCAGGTAAGCAGGCACAATGACCACTTTGTCCTTTGGAATCGATTCCTGTTCTTTCAATAGTTTTGCACTGCCCGGACTCCACTTCTCATACCAGTCGTAGAGCTGCAGGCAGTCCTTCATCGTCTTACAGATGATTGCGAACGTATGGAATTTTTCTTTTCTGCATTCAACAATCCTGCCAGAAAGCTGTGCAATCAAATCCTCCCCTTCTTTCCGTTCCAAGAAAGCAGGCTTATCACCATGCCTGACAACGGGGGTGACTTCCGGAAATTGATAGGGAAGCAAAGAAAGCAGTTTGTTCGCTTCATTCATGATCTCGATGGTTGTCCTGTAGCTCTTTTGAAGCTCCGTATAGGTTGCCCTCGGGAAAATGCCTTGCTGAATCTGCTCCCATGAAAGGATCCCACGGTAGGAATGGATCCCCTGAGCCAGATCGCCTACTAAGGTCAACATATCTGTTTCAAGCGCTTTTTTAAGGGATGCAAGCTGCATATAGCTGTAATCCTGTGCTTCGTCGATTACCACATTTTTGGCACGGTGGTGCTTCTCAATCCCAAACAATTCGGTTTGAAGATAAAGGAGCAGCCCCAGGTCTTCCAGCTCATATTTGCCTTTTAAGATATGGGACATGGTATATCGGCATAACTCCTCGGCCTCTGACAGTGGAAGCTTCCCTCCGGATAAATGTGCGAGGCGTTCCGGATCGGAAAAGAGCTCATCATAGTAGTCCAGGAGTTTCTTCTTCTCAAACTGCTTCATATAAGAAGGAACCCCCTGCCGGATGGCAGTCTGGATTTCTTTCAGCCTCTCTTGCTTTTTATCGAGGGCACGGGAAACGTAGTCTTTTCTTTTAGCCGCATCTTTCAGATTATAAAGGGCTTTTTCGATTTTCTCATCGAAAAATTTCTCCACTTTCTCGACCATCATTTTTTTATTGAAACGTACTTGTTCCTGTAAAATGCTTTTGAGCTTTTCAACTCTTTTATAAAGTGGAAGATAAAAGAAGTCATCCGTCAACAGCTTGATATATTTCTTTTTGGAATAAAGGCGGTATTTATCGATGATAAAGTCTTCCTTTGGGTGAAACCTTTCATAGATTTCATTTAAAAATCCTTGAAGGATCTTCTGGAATACCGGCGATCCCTTCAATCCGGAAAGCTTAGCTGCCTTGAGTGATCCCGGATCCATCTCCTCCACCAGCTTGATGAGTTTATCATCTTCTTTTAATTTCAGCTGGCGGCCGATGCATGTCATGACATAATCAGAAAATGTGGTCTGCCTTACCTTCTCCACCCCTAATTCCGGGAGGGCTTCTGAAATGTAATCAATGAACAGCCTGCTCGGAGCGAGGATCATCAGCTGGCGCGGATCGAAATATTCCTTATAGTTGTAGATAAAATAAGAAATCCTGTGCAGGGCAATCGTGGTCTTTCCGCTTCCAGCAGCGCCCTGAACGATGATTGGCTTATTCAGGTCCGCACGGATGATTCTGTTCTGCTCTTCCTGGATCGTTGAAATGATTTCTGTAAGGCGGTTGCTTGAGCTTTTCGCCAGGGAATCCTGCAGAAGTTCATCCGTGGTCGTGAGATCGATGTCCCTGATCTCGTCCAAGCTGCCATCTTCAATCATGAACTGCCTCTTCAGGGTCAATTCACTCGAATAGGTTTCACCTTCCGCTTCGTAGGAAACGTCGCCTATCCTTCCTTCGTAATAAAGATTGGCAATCGGGGACCTCCAGTCAACGATGATCTGTTCTTGATTCTCCCTTTGATAGAGAGATGTTTTGCCTATGTAATGGCGCTCTTCCTCACTGGAATCCTTTCCTTTAAAATCGATTCGGGCAAAATAAGGTTTAGTCCTTGCCAGTTCGAGGCTTTCCAGCTCCTCCTTCGACATCTCGAAGAAACTGGCATTTGTTAAGATGTCTGTATATGCAGCACTGGAGTCTAGCCAGTCTGCATCACCAAATGCTTCTTGAATGTTGCTTTTGAATTGATCTTTGCTAGTGGTTGAGGTTTTAATGACTACATCAATGTACTTTTTCGTAAAATCCAAACGATTAAGCTCATGTGTAAAATCAGGATGCTGTGGAATGTTTGACGTCATATGTTTCTCCTTTCATTCATATTTCAGCCGCAATGGAGAAAGCTAGACTTATCTAACGGAGCGTAGTGAAAAAAGTGCAGAAGATTATATTATCAGAAAAGTGGTAATTATACAATATCGTATTTTTCATTTCAAACCGTTTCGTTTCTCCTCAAAATATAGTTAAATGTCTTATGGGATATTTTGTCCACATTGAATTGTAAAGGTTTTGTAAAGGAAGTTACAGTAGTATGAATTTTTTCGACAAAATCTTTATAAATTCTTCATAAAACGATAGAATTAAGTCGTTTGAAAAACCTTTGATGAATAACAATTAGATGGAGGGGTTCTACATGGCCTTAATCGGCAAAAAGGATAAGTTTTCTATCCTGTTAGGAAATATTTCTTCAAACATCGTCACTGCAGCAAACTATTATGCTGATTTCAAAATCACCAACGTAAGCGATTTGAAGATTTTTTCCGATAAAATGAAGGAATATGAAACAAAGGGCGATAATCTCGTTCACGATATGATCCTTGAATTAAATCAAGCATTCATTACACCAATCGAACGCGAAGATCTATTGGCATTGACGATGACTCTTGATGATGTCCTCGATGGACTTGAGCACAATGCTGCATTATTTGAAATGTACTCAATCACTACAGCTGATGACTACATGATCAAATTCGTAGAAGCTATCCGCAACTGTGCAATCGAGATTGAAAAAGCAATCAATCTTCTTTCTACTAGAAAATTAAAAGACATCCGCGAGCATGCAATTAAAATTAAAGATCAAGAATCCATGTGCGATGGCGTCCTTCGCCAATCCATCAAGAATCTTTTTGCAACAGAAAAAGATCCTATTCAAATCATTAAAGTAAAAGAAATTTACGAAAACCTTGAAGAAATCGCCGACGATTGTCAAAACGTTGCCAATACACTGGAAACAATCGTCATGAAAAACGCATAAGGGGCCATCACAAATGGATACTTTATTCGTCATAACTATTCTTATCGTAATCGGTGCTCTCGTATTTGACTTTATCAATGGATTCCATGATACAGCCAACACGATTGCAACATCCGTCTCTACAAAAGCATTAAAACCGAGACATGCCATTTTATTGGCTGCAGTCATGAACTTCATTGGAGCTTTGACATTTACTGGTGTTGCTAAGACGATCACTAAAGATATTGTTGATCCATTCACGCTTCACAATGGTTCTTTGGTCATCCTGGCTGCTCTGATATCTGCCATCGTTTGGAACCTGATCACATGGTATTACGGGATCCCAAGCAGTTCCTCACATGCCATCATCGGGGCCATTGCCGGTGCTGCAATTGCATCAGCAGGATTCACTGCATTGAACTACAGCGGCTTCCTTAAAATTCTTGAAGCTTTGATTATTTCACCAATACTTGCTTTCGTAATCGGATTTATTATTTATACCATATTTAAGGTCTTTCTTAAGAACCACAATTTAACGAAGACGAATCAACGCTTCCGCATTTATCAAATTGCCACTGCTGCCATCCAATCCTACTCACACGGAACGAACGATGCTCAGAAGGCAATGGGGATCATTACGCTGGCGTTGATTTCAAATAACTACCTGACTACTGCTGACATCCCGTTCTGGGTACAGCTATCCTGTGCTATCGCAATGGGTCTTGGGACTTCTATCGGTGGATGGAAGATCATCCAGACAGTCGGGGGCAAAATCATGAAGCTCCGCCCTGTAAATGGTGTTGCAGCTGACTTATCATCTGCATTGATCATTTTCGGAGCGACTTATGTCCATTTGCCAGTCAGCTCAACCCACGTCATTTCTTCATCAATCCTTGGCGTAGGGGCTTCCCACCGCAGAAAAGGAGTACAGTGGAATACAGCGAAGAGAATCGTGATCACTTGGGTCATCACCCTTCCAATTTCCGCTGCCTTAGCTGCAATCCTATATTGGATAATGGATTTGTTTTTTTAATTAGAAAAGTGCAAGTATATGAATGAAAGGCCGTGATCAATTCACGGCCTTTTTTCATTGTTGAATTATATCGTGCTTCGCATAAAAATTTTGGTTTCGAGTTTTTCCTGATCATTGTCTTCCCCATTCATGCTGTGGATGAACAGCTTAAAAGCCCTTCTTCCCATTTCTTTTACCGGAATGTGGATAGTTGTAATATCCAGCAGTTCAGAAATCGGATGATTGTCACAGCTCATGACCGCTAAATCTCCTGGGATATCTATTCCCGCTTTCTTAGCTTCAGACACAATGCCTGCTGCCACTTGATCGCTTGTAGCCAAAAGGGCAGTCGGCCTCTTCATTTGCTTTGCCCATTCGTTCATTACCCTAATTCCATCATTGATGGTATAGCAGCCGGTAAAAATCCAGTCTTCGTTTAACTCCAATTGATACTTCTTCAGAAAATCTCTATATGCCTGCATGCGTTCAATACTATTGGTGCCTGTTTTCCGGTGGATGCAGAGTCCGATGCTCTGATGCCCCTTTTCCCATAATGTTTCCAGGCCTGTTTGAAACGCTTGGTAATGATCGATATAAACCGATGAAAAACCATGTTCAATTTTTTCACAAAGAACGATGGGGCCATCCTCTTTAAACGCAGAAATCACATCTATTTCATTTATCCTTGAAACAATGATCAATCCGTCGACCTGCCTGCTTTTCAATGATTGAAGAGCATCAATCTCCGCTTTCTTTTGATAGTCGGTCTGAAAAACTTGCAGATTGATTCCTTCTTTGATCGCTTCTTCTGCCAGCCCGTGCAGCCACTCCCCATAATAAGGAAGATGCAGAAATGGAAGGACGATTCCCACAGAGTTCGTCCTCCCTTTTGATAAATGGACAGCATTGATATTTTTTGTATAGTTCAGCTTTTCTGCCGCTTCCATGACTGCCTGTACCTTTTCATCAGATACATATGGATGTCCATTGAAGACCCTCGAAGCAGTTGTGACAGAAACTCCTGCAAGCTTTGCTACTTCCCGAATATTTCCCATTTGATCACCTATTTTTAAAAAAGTCTTGCTATGAAACGCGTTTCATAAATTAAAGTTACCTCAAATAAGGAGGTGCACATCTCATGATCGGTATTCTGATACTTTTATCACTTTGCATCGTCATCCTATTCGGCTCTTATCTTGCCTTGAGCGCCAAGGGTTTCAGCGATATGGATGATTCAACGGATCCCTTTAGAGATTTATTTGAAAAATAATCCTAAACATTGATTTCTTCTATTATATCCTTCCTCTTTTTTAAAGTCATGACTTTGCCTGTCGCACAATAGACGAAAAAAAACTGTTTATTCTACTATTCAGTGTGGAATGGAATAAGTAAAGACTGCTACAGGAGGAGATTATTTGATCATCAATAACGTCAGAATCTATCAACCAGGTTCCACACATCCAAAAGAGGAGCTTTATCAAGTATCTATAAATGAAAAAGGAGAATTTGCCTCCATCGGTCCCGCCGCTTCCAATCAGGGCGGTGCAGACTCATATGACGCAGACGGGCGGGTCATGGCTCCGAGCTTCACCGATTCCCATCTGCATTTCCTGCGATATGGACTGATGAAAAAAGAACTTGATTTGCGGCATGTGACAAGCTGGGAAGAAATGAAGCGGGAAGTCCGCGAATTTTATCCAGAGATGGAAGAAGAGGATTGGATTGTCGGAAGAGGATTGGATGACAGCCAATTCACAGATATAGACCACTTGCTTAAAAAAGACGACTTGGATGAAATTCATTTGGACAAAAAAATGTTCTTCCTTCATCAGGATGGCCATGAATGTGTCGTTAACCAAAAAGTGATTGACTTGCTTGAAGAAGAAAAAGACTTTAAGAAGATTCCCGATCTATTCAAAGAAACCGGGGAAGACGGCAGCTGGAATGGCCGCTTTAAGGATACTGCCGTCCATTACCTTAAAAGGCACTTCCGTGGAAGGTCCGTTGCCGACGCAAAAGAAGCTATAAAAATGGGAATCCCCCATCT
Source organism: Falsibacillus pallidus (assembly GCF_050990905.1). Classification (GTDB taxonomy): domain Bacteria; phylum Bacillota; class Bacilli; order Bacillales; family DSM-25281; genus Falsibacillus; species Falsibacillus pallidus_A. The sequence continues at coordinate 1,012,946 of NZ_CP158866.1, read as the reverse complement.
CTTGAGACACGGCATTACAGCAATCCATACAGAAGATTTGAATTTCATCGGCTCTTATGAAAAATTATGGAGTGCCTATACTGAGCTTGAAAAGGAAGGAGAGCTTCCTATCACCAGCCTCCTCCATCATTACTTATTTAACATCGATGACATCCACCAATATTTAAAAAACCATTCCTTAAGAACCGGGGAAGGAACAGACCGCGTAAAAGTCGGTGCGTTTAAAATTTTCCTCGATGGGACGCAGCGGCTTCACACATCTGCCTTAAGGATGGCCTACCGGGATAAGCCTGAAACATCCGGCAAACTCGTCTATTCCCAAGAAGAATTAAATGAAATGGTGAAACTTGCTTCACAAAACAATATGCAGGTCGCCATGCATGCCATCGGCGACAGGGCAGTAGAACAGGCAATCATTGCCTTGGAACAGGATGAAGCCAGAACGGACGAACTCTGCCATCGGATCATCCATGCCCAGGTATTAGGAGAAGACCTGATTCAGCGATTGAAAAATCTGAAGCCATATATTGAAACACAGCCTTCTTTCCTAATGAATGAATGGGATGAGACTGCCAAATGGGTCGGCGATGACATGACGCCGTACTGCGACGCATTTGCCTCCATGATAAATAATCATATTCCTACCACCCTGAGTTCAGATGCCCCAATCGGGGAATTGGACCCGCTCGAAGGAATATTTGCAGCGGTGAATCGCACTGATAAGGACCATCAGCCGGAAAATGGCTGGATGCCTCAAGAAAAACTGACCATTGATCAGGCGTTTGATGGCTATTCATTCGTCCCTGTTAAAATGGAATTGTCCGAAGAAAAACGAGGGAAAATTGAGCCCGGCTTTCAAGCAGATTTCATCCTGTTAGATCACCATCCATACGAGGTGCCCGAAAAAGAGCTCCGAAATCTGCAAGTTTGTGAAACATGGATGGAAGGTCAGCGTGTATTCGATAAAGATAGCTGAAATTGCTTCTAAAAAAAGCAAGGTAGACTTCCAAAAAAGGATAGTTGAGCGGTTCAGAGCAAAAGTCCGGCGGTTGAACCCCAAAGTTGAGCGGTTCAGCCCGAAAGTCCGGCGGTTGAACCCCAAAGTTGAGCGGTTCAGCCCGAAAGTCCGGCGGTTGAACCCCAAAGTTGAGCGGTTCTCCCCGAAAGTTGAGGGGTGCACACCAAAAGTTGAGCGGTTCACCCGAATAGTTGAGCGGTTCAGCCCAAATGTGCGACGGTTCACCCCATAAATCCGGAGCAGACTCATAAATTCGCTGTATCCATAAATAAAGAAACAGGCCGGAACCACCGGCCTGTTTCTTTATTCTTTTTCATCCAACATCCATCGCCCAGAAAGATCCGGTCACTTCACGGATGACCTCAGGCAGAACACCGAATGTATACGGCATATATAATCGCTCTGTCCATTTATGGCCGTCCTCACCGTAAACGCCTATATTAATGGATGGAATATTTAAATTCCTTATCCTTGAAATCGGCAGCGGATATAGTTCATCCATCATGGGGATATTTTTTGTCAAATAGTCAATCTCATCGTCGCTTTCATGCAAGGAAAGGAAACTTCCGTCTGCCAAGTAAGGAAAGAACCGCTTTACGACAAACTCTTCCCCTGTTTCCTCACTGATTTTATTTAAGCGTTCTTCCAGCGCTTTTTTGGTCTTGGTCCCAAACTCATTTTCTACATTCAAATAGTTATGAGGCAGAAATGGCGGGGCAAAAAACACCACGACACGAGGATTCTTGTCAGGATCGAGCTGCTGGAGAACTTCAACCATTTTAAATGCACGCTCTCTTGTATCAAGCCCCATCGTTTCTTTTAAAACACGTTCCAATGCCTTCTCGGGGTCTCTGCCTTCCCTTTTCAAGTTTTCCATGAACTCGAAAAGAGTCACTACTTCAATTGTCATATCCAAATTTCTTTCCGGCAGACCATGGATGTTTCGGAATAGTTCATTTCTTTCCAGCAAAGTCTGGCCGTAGTCCCTGCAAACAGCCTCTGCAATTTGAACCATTTCCTTCAGAACTTCCTTCGCTGTTTTTTCATACATGAAGTAGTTAAAGTAGATCTTGCTGCTTTCAGGAGTCTGAACATTATAGGACACTTTATCGTCCCGATGATAAAGGCAAGATGGCGGCAAAACGAACTCTCCCTCTATCCTTTCCATAAAACGCGGATTCTGATTGATGCTGCGATTGATTTCGGAAGTGATGTAAGTCGGATCGATCGCTTTGAGACCGTCCCCCACATGGGCAACCCTTCCAAAAACGTGGAAGCACGGCAGAATTTTGCCTGCAGCACCTGTGTATATATACCTTTTGCAATCCCCTTCATAAAGCGGAGAAATGAAATCATTATTAATGGCTGCCAGTAACGTTAGATTCTCTTCCTTTTTCAGCCGCTCCAGTTCTGCTAATGCAGCAATCATCCCGGCATGCTGGCTTTCTTCATCAGGGTTGAACAGCAAGAGGAGGCTTCCTTCCAATTCCTCCGGATGTTCCGAATAATAAAGTGCATTGGCCAGATGGACGGCAATACCGCTCTGCATATCCAAAGCTCCCCTACCGAAAAGCCATTTACCGGATTCAGCGTCCTTCTGCACCTTTTCATCCCCATCATAGGACTGAAAAAATCTCCTTAAGGCATCGGGATCATGCGCTTTTTTCTGAAGCGGACCATAGTCCTCAGTTGAAACCGTATCGATATGGGCGTGATATAGGACAGTCTGCTTCGACTTTCCTTGAATAAAGGCAAATATATTTTTTCTATCCAACCCGTCATTTTTTATTTCCTGCACCCACACATGATCAGGGTGTTTTTGAAAATATGGAAAGGATACAAGGATATCCTTGATGAATTCTGCTTTATCTTTTTCCCCATGCGTGCCATTATAGCTCTTTCTTTTGACCAGCATTTTTGTGAGAAGCTCTGCCTGCTCGTACAATGAAAGATCCTTCAGCTGTTGAAACATAGAAAACCCTCCCCTTCTCTTCCTTCATCTTATCTCACCATCTATGGAAATGAAAGGGGTTGCAACGGGGTCAGACTGCTTAATTTGGGGAAAAATAAAAGGAAATAAGAAAAATCACTTGCAAGTATATTAAAAAACGAATATTATTACTTAGGGAAATAAATAATGTTCGTGTTTTTGGAGGTTACATTTCATGTTTAAATTAAAAGAAAACGGAACATCTGTTAAGACGGAAATGATCGCCGGACTTACAACCTTTTTAACAATGGTCTATATCGTTGTCGTGAATCCGGTCATTTTAGCAGATGCAGGTGTACCGTTTAATCAAGTATTCACTGCTACTATCATTGCCACTGTCATTGGTACACTCTGGATGGCGCTGTCAGCCAATTACCCTATTGCCATTGCACCCGGAATGGGCTTGAATGCATACTTTGCCTATTCAGTCGTCGGCACCCATACGAATATTTCTTATCAAGTCGCATTTTCAGCAGTGTTTGTTGCTGGTATTATATTTGTCATTTTATCTTTGACGCCTTTCAGAAAAAAATTGATTGAAGCGATCCCGGATAATTTAAAATATGGGATCACAGCAGGGATCGGTCTTTTCATCGCCTTTATAGGACTACGTCTGACAGGCATCATCACAGCCCACCCAACAAATCTTGTTACTCTTGGAGACCTGCATGCCCCTTCAGCACTTTTAGCTCTTACAGGTTTAGCCATTACACTCATCTTGATGGTCCTGAATGTTAACGGCGCCCTTTTCATCGGGATGATCGCGACTGGCATCATTGCCTTCTTCACAGGCCAGCTTTCATTCGATAATGGATTCGTTTCATTGCCAACATTGCCTGAAGGAATGGTCATCAATCCATTTCATGCCTTTGGAGACGTGATCCAATACGGACTTTACGCCGTTGTCTTTTCTTTCTTGCTTGTTACGATTTTTGATACGACAGGTACGATGATCGGGGTTGCCCAGCAAGCGGGCTTGATGAAAGGAAAATCCATGCCGCGTGCTCGTGAAGCTCTTCTGTCTGATTCCATCGCCACTACAATCGGGGCCATTTTTGGTACAAGCCCGACAAGTGCTTATATTGAATCTTCCAGCGGTGTTGCAGCCGGCGGGCGCACTGGATTAACATCCCTGACTGTAGCAGTACTTTTCATCCTGGCAGCTTTCTTCGGCCCATTGGTCAGCGCCGTTTCCGGTTTGTCTGCGATCACGGCCCCTGCCTTGATCATCGTCGGAAGCTTGATGATGGGCAGCATCGCGAAAATCAATTGGAATGATCTTGAAGAAGCATTCCCTGCTTTTTTGATCATCCTCAGCATGCCTTTGACATCAAGCATTGCAACTGGGATTGCTTTAGGCTTCATCTCATACCCGTTATTGAAAGTGGTTAAAGGGAAATGGAGAGAAGTTCATCTGCTTGTCTATGTGTTTGCCATCTTGTTTTTCTATCAGCTGGCGTTTTTACCGCACTAATTAGAAAAGCGGAACCGGCTGTTAAGAGGCGCCGAGGTTGGACTGAAGCACCACGAGATATAGGAAACACGGTGAACAAAGTGAACCGATGTTGACTTATCGTAAGTGTGCTGAAGGAAACCTCCCAGCCTCTAGCCGGTGGAGCTGGACAGAATATTACTCTGATCTTTTATATTTTCTTATCTTCAAAAATAAAACCGTTCAGGAATGTCCTGAACGGTTTTTTCATTTACGAGATGGACGAATCAATTTTCAATCTAGAATACTACTGAAAGATTGAGAGGAAATCCACTCGCTTTCCGCGGACGAACTTGCGAGCCTACTCGCTTCGCTGTGGGGTCTCGCCAGCCCGTTTTTCCGCTGGAGTCTCGCAGATTCCCTCTCAATCACTAAAAATTCCGATTTGAAAAACTCTCGGCAGATAAATGTACTCTCTCAAGTTCCATATTCTCTGTTATGTTGAATACTTCTTGGTCGTTCATGTACAGCCTGTGGCAGGAGAGGAGCGTCTGCCTGAATTCCGGCGGCACTCGCTTTTCGTCATAGGCGCATACGGAAGTCAATCCTAGACTTACCAGTGTCTGATCCACTTCTTTTTCGTATTCACCGACATAGTAGGTCAATTGTTCGCTGTCTCCCCATTCGACATGGGCCCAGGTCCGGATAGGAATGCCTCTTTCAAAAAATGGCTCTACGTATTTTTCAAAATAAGAGATGATCGATTTATAGTAAAAATCGCCCCTGAAACAATAGAAATCAAAGTTATGTATATAATGCACTTTCTCTAATTCTTCACGAGATAGCTCATTCTTCAGCTGATGAAGGATTTTCGGAAAGAAATGATCATTTTCAATGACAATTACATGATCTCCTTGTTTAATTCCAGCTGTTATGTACGAAACCGTATTTTTAATGTAGACATCCACTAATTGAAATTCATAGAATATGTGCCCGCCGGAAGACTGCAAAATTTCCTTTGTCTGATTCGTAAACTCCCCCATTTGTCACTTCCCCTTTTCTCTCTATTTTTAAGCAAGCGGATGTTTATTCAAAAGACACATATACCCGTTTTTTATAAAGACAAAACTCTATTGGCCAAAAAAAATGCTGCCTCACGAAAAAAGATATAATCCTCACTTGTTCAAGAGGATTATATCTTTTGAATGTAAAAACGTGATTCCTGCTTTTACATTTTCACTTTTTCTTTCTTTATTTTAGGTGCTTGATGGATGGCTTTCCCTACTGCATCTTCACAAGCCTCTAGCAAACTCTCTGCAAGGCTTGGATGGGCATAGTTAGGGTAAAAGAAATCTTCTTCCCTCGCAGCCATCTCAAGCCCCAGGATACCGGTCTGAATCAGGTCGATGGCACCCTCCCCGATAATATGGATGCCAAGCAGCCGGTCGGTCCCTTCTTCAAACAGCACTTTTACCAATCCATCTTTTTTCTCCGTCAATGCGGCATAGCCGTTTCCTCCAAGCACGTAGGTGCCCGCTCGATAGTCAAGTCTTTCACATCTCGCTTCTTCTTCTGTCATGCCAACAGAAGCTATTGGCGGCTGGGAGTGTATGATTCGCGGCAAATAATAGAAATCAGCCGGGGCTGCATGCTCGTTCCCCATCATGGCTTCCACCGCTGCCTTCCCTTGCTTGATCGCTTTTACAGCAGAGAATGGTGCTCCCGTGACATCGCCTGCTGCAAAGATGTTCGAAAGTGATGTCCTGCCCCATTCATCAACTTTAATGAATTGATTTTCATCCAATTTGATTCCAATCCGATCCAGCCCAAGGGCAGAGGTATTGCCAGTGTATTTCTCATCCATATAGATATGGGAAGAAGCAAGCTCCATCGATTCTCCTTTTGCATTGACAAAACGGCATAATGTCCGATCGCCATTCCAATCGATTTTGATTTCTTTCGCTCCCATATGAACGGGGATTTTAGCCTTCTTCAACTGCCTCAGCAACTCTTTTTCAATCGTTTCGTCCAATCCGAACGATTCGTCCTCATTGATGATAGCCGTTTTGACACCGAATGATTGGTAGGCAAATGCCGCTTCCAATACGATATAGCTGCTGCCTGCCAAAATCATTTCTTCAGGGAGAGTAGAGAAGCGGAATAAGTCTGACGCTCCAATCACCCCAGCCTTCTTCCCACTTGAGGCGCCGACAGTAATCAAAGCGTGGTTGAAACGGACCACATCGAATTGGTGTCCATTTTCAATTCCGATTCGGTCATCTGAGAGGAAGACGGCTTCGCCAAACATCACTTCGATTTTGTTCACTTTGCACAAAGCCTCGACTCCTTTTCTCAATTGATCCACTTTGGCATCCCTGTACTCTTTGAATCGATCAAATTGGAAATGGCAGCTGCCTATTTCAAATCCCATGTTTTTTAAATGATCTAATTGCTTATGTTGTTTTGCAGCTTCTGCTGTTGTTTTAGAAGGGATGCATCCTTTGTTCAGGCATGTGCCGCCGAGCTGCTCTTTTTCAATCAACAGCACTTCCCTTCCCGATTGTGCTGCCCTGATGGCGGCAGTATAGCCTGCTGGACCGCCTCCTATGATGACTACATCTTTTTCCTGCGCCAGTTCACCTACTACCATTTAGACCATCTCCAATATCATTTTTGATGGATTCTCCAATAGTTCAATCACACGATTCGTAAACCTTACCGCATGAGCTCCGTCGGCTATTCTGTGGTCAAAGGACATGGTCAGATTCATCATCGAACGGATGACAATCTCATCGTTTATGACAGCCGGACGCTTCTTCGTCTTATGGAACGCCATGAGCCCAACCTCAGGATGATTGATGATCGGAGTGGCGCCGGTGCTTCCAAGTGGTCCGACATTGCTGATGGTGAATGTACCGCCAGTCATTTCTTTAGCGGAAAGCTCATTGCGCTGAGCTTTTTCGATCAATTGCTTCATCTCTTCATGGATGGCTTTGATGCTTTTTTGCTCGACATGATGGACGACAGGAACGATAAGGCCATCCTCTGTATCCACTGCAACGCCGATATTTATATTCTTTTTAAGATGGATCTGTTCATTTTCCTCATCGAGGACAGCATTGAATATTGGGAAGTCCCTCAATGCCAAACCAATGGCCTTGATAAAAAATGCAGCTATGGAAATTCGTTGATTCGATGCTTTCCATTCTTCCACCATGGTGAGAAGCGGCGTCATATCCACCTCATCAAAATGGCTTACATGAGGAATGGTGAACTGTGATTTCGTCATTTTTTTGGCGATTTGCTTCCTTCTTCCCTTGAATGGAATGGATTCAGGAGCCAAATCCATAGGAACGGGTTGGCTTGATTTAATTTCCGATTTTACAGGAGCCTCAATTTGAGCAGCCTGTGGACCATTTTTCATAAAACGGTGCACGTCATCATCAGTCACTCTGCCGGCAGGCCCTGTTCCTTTGATTTCTTCGATATTGATGCCAAGCTCGCGTGCAATCTTTCTTGTATATGGTGCAGCCAGCACTCTTTTCTTTGAAATGTTTTGGACCGCATATGAATGTTCTTTTATAATTGTGTCTGAAGGCTTATCAGGAATTCTTTTTTCCCTTTGTACAGGGGAGGAGGACTTCCCATCACCTGATTCAATGATCAGGAGGGTTGTTCCTACTTCTACGGTGTTTCCTGTCCCGATCAGAATTTCTTTAACGATTCCCGTTGCCGGGGAAGGCAGTTCTGCTGTCATTTTGTCTGTCTGGACTTCGACCAGCGGCTGGTCGCTTTTTACTTGATCTCCGACTTTCACAAAATAGTGCAGGACTTCCCCCTCTGTCATTCCTTCTCCAATATCATGAAGCTTTAGTTCGACCATGTTTCCCACCTCGATTCTTTTAAAAATGTATGACTTTGTCGATTGCTTTCACCAGGCGCTGGACTGTCGGCACATAATGGTCCTCCAGAGCTGAAAAAGGAACAGGCACATCATAGCCCGTCACTCTCTCGATCGGAGCTTTTAGATAGAGGAATGAAGTGTCGTTTATCAAACCGATCAGGTCGCTTCCGACTCCTCCGGTCGCGTGTGCTTCATGGATGATGACGGCTCTTCCTGTCTTTTGGACGGATGCACTGATGGTTTCTTTGTCCAACGGGTAAAGCGTCCTCAAGTCTACTACTTCGCATCCGATATTCTTCTTTTTGAACTCTGCGGCAGCTTTTTCGGCAATCACGACCATTGCACCCCAGGCAAAAATCGTTACATCCTCTCCTTCTGTCAGGACGTTTGCCTTTCCGATCTCCACGGTATACTTCCCTGTAGGGACTTCTGCTTTTGTGGAGCGGTAGCACCGCATGGATTCCATGAATAATACGGGATCCGGGTCCTCGATGCTGGCAATCAAGAGTCCTTTTGCATCGTACGGATTGGATGGGCAGACGACCTTGATGCCCGGCATATGTGTAAATAATGCTTCAACACTGTCAGAGTGGATTTCCGGTGCTCGGATTCCTGCTCCATATGGGGCGCGGATGACCATTGGAACCGTATATTTTCCGAGCGTCCTCATCCGGATTCTTGTCGCATGGGTCATGATCTGTTCAAAAGCAGGATAGATGAAGCCCAGGAATTGCATCTCCACAACCGGCAAGAAGCCATTCAATGCAAGCCCGATCCCCGTGCCTACGATGCCAGCCTCGCTCAATGGCGTATCGATCACCCTGTCTTCCCCGAATTCTTCCATCAGTCCTTCAGTCGCACGGAAGACACCGCCATTCTTGCCGACATCTTCTCCCATCACAATGACTTCTTTCCGTTCCTTCATCATGGTCCGCAAACCATCTGTCACTGCCTGGACAAGCGACAGCTTTTGGACGTTCGTCATGGTTGTACTCATCCTTGATTCCCCCTTAACAGCTGAAGATATTCTTCTTTTTGCTGCTGAATGGTCCATGTTGGCTTTTCAAAGACATAATCAAATATATCCTCCACGTTCGGTTCAGGGAATGATTCCATTTCAGCGACAGCCGATTCAATGGTTTCGGCACATTTGCTGCTGACTTCCTCTGCCCAATCCTGATCCCAATAGCCCTCATTTTTCATAAAGCGCTCAAGCCTTAGCAGCGGGTCGATCTGCGGCCGCTTCTGCACACTTGCTTCCTGATCGCGGTATTTGGTCGGATCATCTGCCGTCGTATGGGCTCCGTACCGCCAAGTGACTGCCTCGATCAATGTCGGTCCTTCCCCTCTCCTTGCCCGTTCGAGCGCTTTTTTCGTTTCAAAATGAACGGCGAAGATATCATTTCCATCGACTCGTACACCTGGAATTCCATAGGCAACCGATTTTTGCGCGATCGTTTCGGAATTCATCTGTCTGCTGATATGGACTGAGATGGCATATTGGTTGTTCTGATTGAAGAAAACAACCGGTGCTTTAAAGACGCTTGCAAAGTTCATGCCCTCATGAAAATCGCCTTCAGACGTGGCACCATCTCCGAAATAAACAATTGCCGCATTATCCGTCCCTTTCCATTTCTCTGCTAAAGCCGCACCTGTCGCATGGGGAAGCTGTGTAGCGATGGGAACCGCAGGCGGGAAGATATGTTTCCCTTCCGGTGCGACACATCCTTCCACCCTTCCATTCCAGTAAAGGAATACACGAGGGAGTGAATGACCGAATGTGATGGTTGCCGCGTGGTCGCGATAAGTCGGGAACAGCCAATCTTCTCCTTTTAATGCAGAGGCGCTTCCAACCTGTGCTGCCTCCTGACCCTCAAACGGGGCATACGTTCCAAGTCTCCCTTGTCTCTGGAGGCTGATGGCTTTCCTGTCAAATGTTCTGACAAGCGTCATTTTCTCATACATGGCTTTGGCCAAATCCTCCGTTATAGCCTCTGCTCCTTCGATATCCTGCTTATTTCCTTGTTCATCCATATAGCGGATCATTTTAAACGGCTCCATCTTTCAACATCCTTTCCACGGGGGATTTTTTAGTTTCGGATACTCCATTTCGGGCGTTTATGATGTGAAAAGAAACTGCTTCTTTTTCGTCTCGAATCAATTCGTTTTTCGCAAAAGGCATTGGCCGCCTTGGAGGTGGGGACATGTTCATTTTCTGAATGCAAATACACGGCAAGCAGGGAATCAAAAATGGCTTTTGTCTTATTCAGGACCCTGCTTTTATTCGGCCCATACAATTCATCAGCCACTTGGATCAGTCCCCCGGCATTGACGATGTAGTCTGGTGCATAGAGGATTCCTTTTTTCATGAGCATCTCCCCATGCCTGTCTTCGAGCAGCTGATTATTGGCGGACCCTGCCACCGCTTTTACGCGAAGCATATCAATCGTTTCGTCATGAAGAATGCCTCCCAGTGCGCATGGGACAAACATATCCGCATCCACTCCATAAATATCTGTCCCGGAAACGGCGCGGATGGAATCATTGCCGACTTCCTTCCCTTTTTCGAGCAGTGCTTCAATGGCTTTTGGATTAATATCCGTTACGTAGAGGGATGCTCCTTCAGACAACAGTTTTTCGGCTACCTTGAATCCTACTTTGCCAAGTCCCTGAATGGCATACGTATGGCTGCCGAGATCAGGTGAGCCGTAAACTGTCTGATTGGTAGCCTGTATCCCGTAGACGACCCCGAGGGCAGTCGGGACTGAGGAGTCGCCGCTGCCGCCATATTCCTCAGGCACTCCCACGATGCAGTTTGTCTCTTTAAGAGCATGGACGAAATCATCCGGTGTAGTGCCCATGTCGGTCCCCGTATAGAATCTCCCATTCAATGATTCTACAAATTGACCGAAAGCACGGAACAATTCAGGTGTCTTATCTTTAGATGGATCTCCGATGATGACGGATTTCCCCCCTCCGAAATCGACATCTGCAGCTGCGCATTTATAGGTCATTCCTTTTGAAAGCCTCAAGACATCTTGCAAGGCGTCATCAAAAGTTGCATACGGGCGCATGCGGCAGCCGCCGAGCGCCGGTCCAAGGGTAGTATTATGTATCGCGATAATCGCTTTCAGCCCCGTTTCCGGGTCATTGCAGAACACAACCTGCTCATGTTCACGAATATCTTGAAATAAATCCATCTGAAATCTCCTCCTCATGTCCGATATCGTAAACGCTTACATTTTCAGTTAGAAAGAGCAGGCGCTTTTGGGATAGCGCCGCTGCTCTATTAAACCATTAAACTGCTTTCTATCTTTTTCTTGATTTCTTCTTTTGGAAGGATCGCCTGAACGACCTCTCCGACTCCTATGAGGCCAGCTTCATTAGAAGCTTCCACTTTTGTGAGCACTGTATTTTTCTTTAATTCTATTAAAGTAGCTTTTACCTGCACTTTTGTCCCCGCACCAGATGGAGCGATGTGCTTGACCTGAACTGCACCGCCAATCCCCTCTTCATGTTCTTCCAGATAAGGAAGGATGATCTTTCGGGAGGCCCATTCCATATGGTAGACCATCGATACGGTTGAATAGGCAGGGTGCACAACATTCCCTTCGAATTGCGCAAACATGTCTGGCGTTACTTCAAATGACACGACAGCTGTCTGCCCCTCTTTCATTCCTGGTTTCATCCGCGCTCCCCTTTCTACATGCTGAGGAGAGCTCTGTCGTTCGCCATTTGCTCTCCCTTGATGCGCTGGAACTCTTTCAGCAGCTGTTCAATGGTCAGCTGCCTCTTTTCATTTTCAGATGCTTCTAAAATGATTTCGCCTTTATCCATCATGATCAGGCGATTCCCCAAATCCAGCGCCTGCTTCATATTGTGGGTGACCATGAGTGTCGTCAGTCCGTGCTTTTGCACGATTTCTTTTGTAAGATCTGTTATAAGCTGCGCCCTGGACGGATCGAGGGCAGCTGTATGTTCATCCAAAAGGAGGATGGAAGGCTCAGTGAAAGTCGCCATCAAGAGTGACAGTGCTTGGCGTTCCCCGCCTGAAAGGAGGCCGACCTTCGCATTCATCCTATTTTCCAGCCCTAAATGGAGGGAGGCTAATGAGTCCCTAAAAAACTCTTTTCTATCCTTATCGACGCCTTTTCTTAATCTCCGAGATTTGTTCCGCGAGTAGGCCATCGCCAGGTTTTCTTCTATCGTCATGGTTGGAGCCGTCCCTGCCATGGGGTCCTGGAAGACGCCCCCTATTAACTTGGAACGTTTATACTCCGGCAAGTTCGTCACGTTTTGTCCGTTTATTTCCACTGTCCCGACATCAGGGGAAAGGACGCCGGAAATCACGTTCATCAATGTTGATTTTCCAGCTCCGTTGCTTCCGATGACGGTCACGAAATCCCCTTTGTTTAGATGAAGGCTGATATTTTGGAGGGCGATTTTTTCATCCGGTGTGGTTTCATTGAAAATTTTCCCGATGGCATGCATCTGAAGCATCTACTGCACCTCCCGTTCTGCGGAAACATTCAAGGCAGAAAGACGTTCAGCATGCCTTTTGGCTTTCCGCTTCTTCTCTTTTTGCTTTTCAATCAGCTTTGGCATGATCAAAGCAAGGATGACGATGAATGCTGTGATCAGCTTCATATCCCCTGTATCGAGGAATTGGACTCGTAGAGCCAAACTGACGACAATCCGATAGATGATTGCCCCTCCAATGACCGCAAATGTGGTTCTGAAAATGGATTTTGTCCCGAATATCGCTTCACCGATAATGACGGATGCCAATCCTATGATGATCATCCCGATTCCCATCCCGATATCGGCAAACTTGGCATATTGGGCAACCAATGCCCCTGAGAGGGCAACAAGTCCATTGGAAATTCCGAGTCCAAGAATGATCAGCGTATCTGTATTGGCTGAAAAGCTGCGGATCATTTTCTGGTTGTCTCCTGTCGCTCTTAAAGCAAGTCCCACTTCCGTCTTTAAGAACCAATCTGCAGCGAACTTGATCAAAAGAACCACGATGAGCATAAAGAAGACGATTCCCCAAGTGGATGGCAAGGAGTCGGCATGCATACGGGAGAAGAATCCATTCAACCCTCCATCGATACCTGTCTTTTCCCAGAAAGCCCCAAACTTTGTAAACAGTGTTTCGCTGTTTAAAAGAGGGATATTGGGGCGGCCGACTGACGTATCAGACGTCAGCCCCATGATCCTTAAATTGATGGAATACAATGCAATCATCATCAGTATCCCCGAAAGAAGCGCATTGATTTTCCCTTTCGTATGGAGAAGCCCCGTGGCACATCCTGCTATGAATCCTGCAACAATGGCCAGAATCGTCGCAATCCATGGAGAATAGCCCATCGTAATCATGGTTGCAGCGACTGCAGCCCCCGTTACAAAGCTTCCATCAACGGTTAAGTCAGGAAAGTCAAGCACCCTGAATGAAAGATAGACTCCCAGCGCCATGATGGCATAGATGATCCCAAGCTCTACGGAGCCGAATATCGCGACAAACGAGAACATTCCGAATCATCTCCTTTAATTTTCTACGTATTCTGCCATGTCGTCCCATTCTGGCTTCAATTCAATGCCCATCGCTTTTGCAGCTTTCTTGTTAATGACAAGCTTCAGATTCTGTGGAAGCTGTACAGGAAGTTCAGACGGCTTCTTTTCGCCTTTGAGGATCTTGGCAGCCATTTCTCCTGCTTCATGGCCGATGTCGTAGTACTCAAAGCCGTATGCAGCAAAGGCTCCTCTTTTAACGGAATCGAACTCAGATGCCAAAAGCGGGATGTGCTGTTCATTGGCCACACCGACCACAGATTCGAAGGCAGAAACGACTGTGTTATCCGTAACGATATAATACGCATCGATTTTTCCAACCAGGGATTCTGCTGCCTGCTTTACGTCAGCAGATGTCGCAACAGATGCTTCAACTGCCTTCATTCCCCCTATTTCATCCATGATCTTTTTGACATTATCGACCTGGGCTCTCGAGTTTTGCTCGCCGGCATTATAGATGAGTCCGACGTTTTTGACATTCAATTGTTCTTTCATGAATTTAAGTGTTTTAGGAATGGCGTCTGGATGGGAGTCGACTGTACCTGTGATGTTATTCCCCGGCTGGTCCATGGATTTGACCAATTCAGCACCGACGGGATCTGTAACAGAGGTAAAGACGATCGGTATGAGTTTTGTGCTGCTTAGCGCAGCCTGTGCACTTGGTGTTGAGTTTGCGAAGATGAGGTCTACATTGAAGCTTACTAGGTTCTTAGCAATCGTGGTGTTGGAGGAAGCATCTCCCTGGGCGTTTTGAACAGTGTATTTCACATTGTCCTTTAGCCCGCTTTCGGCTATTGCATCTTTGAATCCATCGAAGGCGGCGTCTAATGAAGGATGTTCAACAATCTGTGTGACACCGATAGTGAACATTTTTTTGTCCTTCAAGCCCCCGGCCGATTTTTCCGGAGTACCGGATTCAGTCGATGCGCATGCTGACAGGACGATAGATGAGGTGAAGATTAACGCTAAACTTTTTTTCCAAAAATGCTTCATTTCTTTTCCCCCTTGATCATCTAAATAATTTGGCCAAGCAATACCATTTATATGAAGATTTTCTCTGGTTGAAATCGGTTACATTTTTTTGTGACAAAAAAATTATCATCGTTAATTTAACGTAATATTAACGTATTTTTTCATCTATCGTCAATAAAATTTAAAATATTTAAAAAATATAGAATATATTTCTATCCCCTGAAAATTGGGGTCAAAGATTTTAACTGAGCATCATATTCACTCATCATTTGATCAATGAGCTCCTGCACAGTCGGGATCGTTCGGACAAGTCCTGCGATCTGCCCGCTGTTCATGAATCCGTGTTCCTCATCGCCTTCCAAAGCCCCGATGCAATGGAACTTTTCACTTGTGGCCTGATGGAATGTTTCAGGCTCAATCCCGTTTTTCTCTGATTCTCTCAGTCTCTTGGCATATGGACCATCAAGGACACGCCTTGTCCTTCCCACAGACCGTCCAACGATAATGGTGCTGGTATCCACTGCCGACAGAACTCTTTGCTTGTAAACTTCCGAAAATGGAGCTTCTGCCGTCGCTATGAATCTGGTGCCCATCTGTACTCCTTGCGCTCCCAATGCAAAAGCGGCAAGCATCCCCCGGCCGTCCCCAATTCCACCTGCAGCTGCAACAGGGACATCCACTGCATCGGCGACCTGCGGAATAAGGGTCATGGTAGTCGTTTCGAGCGGCGAGTTGATTCCTGCAGCTTCGAATCCTTCCGCAACAATGATATCCGTTCCTGCCTCGGCTGCTTTCACAGCATGCTTCACGGTTCCGACTACCGATATGACCTTTATTCCCTGCTCATGTAAATATGGGATGAACGGAGCAGGATTTCCTGCAGATAGGGAGATTACCGGGACTTTATAATCAACAGCCAAGCGTATGAGTGCTTTTACATTGCCGCTTACCGTCAAAGGGATGTTGAGGGCAAATGGACGATCTGTCTGCTGCAGGGTCTGCTGGATGATCCGTTTCACTTCATCGGCACCGAGCGTACCGCAGCCGATTGTCCCAAGCCCCCCTGCATTGGATACTGCTGCCGTCAGCTGCGCGTTGCTGATATTGCCCATGCCTCCCTGGATGACAGGATAGCGGATTTTCAAGATCTTTGTTAGTTGATTCAACGTAAACACTCCCATTCTATGAAGTTATCTGCTTCGGCCGCTCTGTGGTGCAGCAGCTGCCTCACCCTCAATCTTCAATGATCAGGGGATGGTGCATCACATCATACCCTTTATCCTTCTTCCTCAATTCATTCCCATCTTCAAATACCCGCTCGAAAAACAGGCTTGCAGGCTCTGCCAATTCCCGATAATAGTCGGCAAACAGCTCCGCAGCCATTCCTCCAAGCCATTTGTCCGGGAGAAGCTCCTGCGGAAGGCCCGGATCGCTGAAGAGGAATTTTCGATATTCATGAACGAGCTTTGTCCGCTCGACGAAGCAATCCGCATCACTCATTTGGCCGTTTTGGATCTTCACTTTGTCTGTTTCATATTTCTTTCTGTATAACGCCAGGAATTCTTCGTACTTTTGGTTGATTTCAGCTATATTCCAGCATTCCTGTACGAGTTTCTGGTTCTCGTCAGGACCTTTGTATTCACTAAGGAAATAATGGACATGTTCATGGATTTCATACTTATCCAATAGGGCAAAGACTTGTTTCTTCAAATCATTGGGAGAAATCCAGCAGCTGTTGGAAATGGTGCCAAATCCGCTCCATACAAGTTCTTTCCTGAGTTCATCCCGGACATTGCGCCTTTCTTCCGGGATTGAATAGATGAGCATCCTCCACTTTCCATCCCACTCTTCCGGGCTCAGTTTAAAGATGCGCTTCGCTGCTTCTTCCATCCTGTCCACACCAATCGGCGTCAGAAAATAATAGCTTTTATTCCCTTCACGCCTCGATTGGACCCAGCCCTGCTTATTCATCCTTGAAATGGCTGCTCTGACGGACTGTTCATTATGTCCAAATTCCTTCAGCAGCCTGATCAGGCTTCCTATCCAGATTTCATTTCCGTAATGCCGGATATAATCCCCGTATAATGTAAAAATCATTGATCTCGTATTCAAGTTGTTTTCCACTTCTGCCTCACGATCCTTTTCGTTTGTCAAAACCAATTTTTGAACAAAGTTTACCAGAAAATGCACATATGTGCCATGTTTCCTGTTTAGGATAGGGACTTCGTGAAGGAGGGTGTTTATATATTTTCAACAATGGATGCAATCCCTTGTCCTACACCTACACACATCGTGGCAAGGCCTGTCTCTGAGTTCCGCCTCTTCATTTCGTAGAGCAGCGTGGTCAAAAGCCTGGCACCGCTGGCTCCAAGCGGGTGGCCGAATGCGATGGCCCCGCCATTCACATTCACGATTTCTGGACGAAGATCCAGCTCATTGATGCAGGCAATCGACTGCGAGGCAAATGCTTCATTCAACTCGATCAAATCGATATCGCTTGCTGTCATCCCGCTTCTTTGCAGAGCTTTTCTCACGGCATGCACTGGCCCCATCCCCATGATGGAAGGCTCCAAACCGGCTACTGCGGATACCCGGTATTTTGCAAGAGGCTTCAACCCGAGTTTTTTTGCTTTGGATTCGCTCATCAGAAGCAGGACGGATGCTCCATCATTCACTCCGGAGGCATTTCCGGCCGTTATTGTCCCGCCTTCGAATAGAGGCTTCAGGCTGGACAATTTATCAAGGGTCGTTTCCGGACGAGGGTGTTCATCCACTGCCACGGATATCTGCTGACGCCTGTCATCCCACGTATGAACCGGAATGATTTCCTTTTCGAACAGGTTCTTTTCCATCGCTGCTTTTGCCTTCAGCTGGCTATCAAACGCAAATCGATCCTGTTCTTCCCTTGTTATGCCATACTTTCTTGCCACATTTTCAGCCGTTTCAGGCATTGAATCAGTTCCATACAATTTCTCAAGCTTTCGATTGATGAATCTCCATCCAATGGTGGTATCAAAAAGCTCCATATTCCCTCTTGGAAATTCCTTTTCCGGCTTCGCCATGACCAAAGGAGCCCTGGTCATGCTTTCCGTGCCGCCAGCAATGAAAATATCCCCTTCACCTGCCATGATTGCCCTTGCGGCATAATTGACTGCGTCAAGTCCTGATCCGCAAAGGCGGTTGATGGTTGTGGCAGCGACCTCAACGGGAAGACCCGCAAGCAAAGCGGCCATCCGGGCTACATTCCGGTTGTCTTCCCCTGCTTGATTGGCATTGCCAAGCACCACTTCCTCGATTTCGTGAGGCGGGACTTCAGGGTTTCGATCCAATATGGCTTTGATGACGGCTGCCCCGAGATCATCAGGACGGACTTTCTTCAGCCCTCCCTTATAGCGGCCAATCGGTGTTCTGGCAGCATCAATGATGACTGCAGTCTCCATATGCCTTCACTCCTTAACTGTATAGTCGTAGACGCCGCGCCCGCTCTTTCTGCCGAGCCTGCCAGCCTTTACGTATTTGACCAATAATGGGGCAGGACGGTATTTTTCCCCCAATGTTTTATGAAGGTATTCAAGGTTATTCAACCTTGTATCCAACCCGACCAGATCTCCAAGTTCAAATGGACCCATCGGATAATTGAGTCCGAGTTTAATGGCCTTGTCTATTTCTTCTGGTGACCCGACTCCTTCCTGGAGCATATAGAAGGCTTCATTGCCGACCAGTGCGGAAATACGGCTTGTGACGAATCCTGGAAATTCATTGACCACCACGGTTTCCTTCCCCATGGATTCGGCACATTCCCTGACTATTCCGACTGTCTCCTCGCTTGTCTCCAATCCTTTGATGATTTCAATAAGCGGCATTTTATGTACGGGGTTGAAGAAATGCATGGCGATGACCTTATCCGGACGCTTCGTAAATGAACCAATTTCGGTCGGACTCATCGTAGAGGTGTTGGTGGCCAAGATGCATTCTTCCTTTGTCCATGCATCAAGCTTTTCAAATACATCTTTTTTTATAGCGATTTTTTCAGGTACCGCTTCGATGACCAGATCTGCGGATTCCGCTGCTTCCTGCAGATTATCTGTATATTGAAGGGCAGCCTTTGAAGTTTCCATTTGAGAGACGGATATCTTCCCTCTTGCCAGCCCTTTTTCAAAAATCGATGCAATCTCTTTTTCTGCGTTAAACAGGGCATCCTGATGGACGTCGAACAATTTGACTGAAAATCCGCCAAGTGCCGCCGCGTAGGCAATCCCCCTGCCCATTACCCCTGATCCGATCACAGCAATGTTTTTCATGAAATTCCCTCCTTTTAAAAAGGGATCAGAATTCGCTTTACGCTTCTCCCAATCCCTTCTATATTACTTCCCTTGGAATATCGGCTTTCTTTTTTCTTTGAAAGCCTGCAATCCCTCCAAATGGTCTTCTGATTTTCCTGCAATCCGCTGGGCATATGCTTCTTTCTCCAGCATTTCCGGAAGATCTGAGTCCCAGCTCTGGTAAAGGTAACGCTTGATGAGCCCGATGGCTTTCGTCGGCATTGCTGCCAGCCTGGCGGCAAAATCCCCGATTTCCTGCTCCCAGGTTTCAAGATTGACGACTTTCGTCACAAGTCCGAGTTCTAATGCTTTGTCTGCCGGAATCTTCTCTCCTAAAACGGCAAGCTCCATTGCTTTGGCGTGCCCGATCAACCTCGGAAGATAGTAGAGGTTCCCTGAATCCGGAATCAATCCCACATGAATGAAGGCTTCCATGAAACTCGCTTTCTCTGAAGCAAGGCGGAAATCACAGGCCAGAGCCAGACTCAATCCCGCTCCTGCTGCAACACCATTCACAGCCGCAATGACGGGCTTTTCCAAACTGCTGATGGCAGATATCAAAGGGTTGTAGCCTTTGCGGAGAATCTCTCCATGATCCATTTCTTCGTCTACATCTGCCAAATCCTGGCCTGAACAGAAGGCCCTTCCGGCACCTGTTACGACCACTGCCCGTACTTCCTGATTTTTAGCGATGGATTTAAATGCCTTCAGCAGTTCTGCATTCATCTGCTGTGTAAAAGCATTCAATTTATCAGGCCGATTCAACGTGATCCACGCCGTCTGATTTTTTTCTTCATATAAAATCGTTTCGTACACCCTTTTCCACCTCCTATCTTCCTTTGAAGTCCGGTCTGCGTTTTTCAACGAATGCTCTCATGCCTTCTTTTTGGTCCTCTGATGAAAACAATAGATAAAAGTTTTTCCTTTCATACTGCATGCCTTCATATAAGGAATAATCGATGGCTTTCAAGACACTGTCCTTGATCAGCCTGACGGAAAGAGGCGGCTTCCCTGCTATTTGGAGGGCAAATTTCTTCGTTTCCTCCATAAGCACTTCAGGGGCTACCACCCTGTTTATGATCCCAAGCTCACAGGCTTCCTGTGCAGGATGCATCTCTCCCGTCCAGAGCCATTCCATCGCTTTCGTCTTACCGATGAGTTTGGTGAGCCGCTGAGTGCCGCCTGCTCCTGGCATCACCCCTAAATTCACTTCAGGGAAGCCGAATTTTGCATCTTCTGCGGCAAAAAGGATATCGCAGACGAGCGCCAATTCGAATCCTCCTCCAAGGGCAAATCCATGCACCGCTCCAATAATTGGCTTCTTGACGACAGCCATTCGGTCCCAATCGGCAAATTGATTCAAGCGTTCGAAGTCGATGCTTCCCTCATCGGCCATTTCATCTATGTCAGCCCCGGCTGCAAATGCACGGCCATTCCCGGAAAGAACGATGGCTCTCACGTTCTCTTCCCTGTCCATGTATTCAAAGGCAGCAAGGATTTCTGACACCATTGCCCGATTGATGGCATTTAGCACCTTTGGCCGGTTTAACCGGACATGGCCAAGCACTCCCTCAATCTCGACTTCAATATGGTGAAAATTATCCATTAGTGGTTTCACCGAACATAAATGTCACGGAGTCGCCTGCAAGCTTCATGACGTCTTTTCCGGATGCTTTGGACTCTTCTGTCTTCGATGCTTCTTTGAATGCCGCTTTATTTTCATAATACATTTCGCACATCATATAATACGGCGCATCCCCTGCGAATTTAGTGACTTCCACGCGCTGAAGGCCGGGAATCTTCTCTGTCAAAGGAATATGCGTCCCGAAGTAGTACTCATCAAATTTTTCCGTATCTTCCGGCTTCTTGAACATTGCGATCATTTTAAACATGTTTTTTCCCCCTTAGGTTTGGTCTACATTAATGTAGAAATTGGTTTCATTGCTTCAAATGGGTTTTTGCACGACTTGCAGTATAGAATGCTTCTGCAGGCGGTCGGGCCAAAAATATTTTCCAGCGTTGTGTATTCGGAATCACAATATGGACAATTGACTCTCCACATTTCCTCTCCTTCTAAAAAGACAGGTGGAGGGGCAATCCCGAATTCCTTCAGCTTCTCCCTGCCCTGCTCGCTGATTCGGTCCGAAGTCCATGGCGGCGAATAGCGGTAATGAACTTCTATTTCTCTTCCAATCTGCAATTCTTTCACTGCTGAATGGATGTTATTTTTGATGATTTCCAAAGCCGGACAGCCAACAAAGGTCGGCAGAACTTCTATCACAACACTTTTTTCATATGCTTGGACAGAGTGAATCATGCCTAAATCTATGATGCTGACAGAATCTATTTCCGGATCCTTCACTTCATGAAGTTTCTTTAGGATCGACTCCTTTATTCCCTCCTGGATGATCACCTTAAATCCCTCCTTACCATACGGCTTTAGGATAGGAGCGGCATACCTCACTCAATGTTTCGAGGGCTGTTGAAAGGTCAGCGGTATGAATTCCTGACCTGCCATCTCCGAGTTCCATACCGGGCTCTCCCGGCCAAGTGACTTCGACCTGCTCCAAAATCCGCTTCATGGCAGACTCCCATCTCTTCTTAAATGCCTGTTCTTCTTCTACAAGGCCGTGCCTGTGAAGTTCAGCTGCCAATGGGCCGTAGGAGAGCACGCCTCCAAAGTCCTTCCACACCCTGGATATGGCTTCTAGCATCCTTTCCCTGCCTTCCCCTTTACTCATGGAAAGCTGCTGGAACCATACTTTCCAGTGCATGACATGGTAATACTGCTCCATATTGATTTTGACAGCGGCATCAGCAAGAGGCTGATAGGATGACAGTTTAAGAGATTCGAGTTTCAACTTTTTATACGTATCATAGAAATAATGCCTGACCACGGTAAAAGCCCAATCATATCTCGGTTCATCAAGGTAGGTGCCGGATCCGTTGACGAGCTCAAGCAAAACCGCATTTTTCCGGTCTCCCGCATCCCTGAGATGTGCAAGATCATCAGCCGAACCCTCTCCCAATTCTTCAAGCAAGCTGTAGTACATGGCTGCATGCCCCATTGTGTCCTGATTGATTGAAGAGAATGCGACATCTTCCTCGATGTGAGGGGCAAGCCCAAGCCATTCCGAACCCCGGAACGCATGCAGGAAATCGTCGTCCGCCAGCTGATAAAGCAATTCACGAAGTGCAGATTGATACTCAGGATTTAGCTTCGCTTCCTGCGGTGTGTTTACTTTTTTCACTTTTTAACTCCCCCCATGACATGATTTCCTTTTCATCGAGCATCTGCTGCTCATACTGGCGCCATTTCTTCTTTAAATATCCGTATCCCTTTGCTGTACGGTAGTCTTTATTATCCAGCCTTTGGAGACTGGCCCGTTCATCAGGCTCCATCATTCGGATATCATCCCTTTTCACAACCCATATATCGACGACAGGCTCACGCCTCATGAAATTTTCCTGTGCCATGACAAAGGCCATTTCACGGTTAGGCGCAAGCAGGCTGAATTGGTGCTGGAAATTGGCTGATGGCGTGCGTTTACTGAAAACTTCGAACACCTGATAAAATTCATCCACTTTCTTTTTCTCGTCCATTGCTACCCCTCCTCACCCTGCATACTCACCGCTGCTGAGGGCTTCCCTGACCCAGCGGTTATTTTCATGGGCTGTCCGCCTTAAGGCGAGTCTTGACGCCGACTTTGGCCCATTATTGGAAATGATGTTCTTGAATTCGCTCCAGTCAGGCTGTGCGTATGTCCATTCATCTTTTTCTTTGTCATAAGACATCGTTGGATCAGGGACTGTCAAACCGAGTGAAAGGATTCTTGGAACATACTTTGAGAAGAAATCCTGTCGCAGCTGTTCATTGGTTTTCGTCCTGATTTTGTATTTGATCGTAATATCCTGTTTGGAAGATCCGGTTGTACTGGCAGTTGCCGGTCCGAAGAACATCAGCAGTGATGGCCACCAGCGGTTGACGGCATCCTGCACCATCTCCCTCTGTTCGTCTGTCCCTTCTGCAAGCGCCATGATTATTGCCTCGCCGTGCTGCGCATGGAATACCTCTTCGGCACAGATGCGCTGAAGCGCCCTTGCATATGGACCGTACGATGCGCCCAGCATATTGGTCTGGGTCATGATGGCGGCTCCATCGACAAGCCAACCGATCAATCCCGCATCCCCCCATGTCGGTGCTTCCATATGAAAGACATTATGGAACTTGAGCCTTCCTGTCAGGAGATCATCCATTAAATCTTCCCGGGTTTTCCCGAGCGGCTTCATCAGGTCTTCTGTGACCCGGAGGAGAAGCTGCCCATGGCCCATTTCATCCTGGACCTTTGCCATGATGCCTAGTTTCCTGCCTAATGTCGGTGCTTTTGGCACCCATTCTTTTTCTGGAAGTGCCCCCATGATTTCACTAATTCCATGCATAGAAATCAGTTTGATCAAGGCCATCCGGTATTCATCCGGCATCCAATCATCGGCTTCGATTTTTTCCCCGGCCTCAATCTTTGCCATAAAGCTGGCCAACTTCTCTTCTTCTGTAAGGTTGTCGAATTCCAATAAAGACATGACAATCCCCTTCCCTTTTTTCTTTTGATGGTGAGAACTTAAGAATGGAGCTGCTTCTGCTTCCGGTAATCGACCACCCTGACCGCTTTTCCTTGAGAGCGTTCGATTCCTTTTGGTCTATGGATCTTGACTTCAACAGATATGAGGCAAAAAGATTTTATGCGTTCGCGGATTTCCGCTTTCAATGTCTGAAGCATCGGATGGTTTTCGTCTTTAGAAGTATGTTCATGAAGTGAGTCTGTCATTTCGACATGCAATTCAACTGTGTCTAAGGAGGATGTTCTATGGAGGTGCAGCTGATAGTGCGGGACAAGATCAGGGATCTGCAGCAAATGATGTTCAACCTCTGAAGGGAATACATTCACGCCCCTCACGATGATCATGTCATCAATCCTGCCTTTCACCCGGCTCATCCGGATCGTCGTCCGGCCGCACGAGCATTTTTCACGGGTCATGGAGGCGATATCCCCTGTCCGGTAGCGGATGATTGGAAGCGCTTCCTTTTTTAAGCTTGTAAAAACGAGCTCCCCATCTGCTCCATCTGGGACAGGCTCTAATGTGGCGGGATCGATGACTTCTACCAGGAAGTGGTCTTCCGCTACGTGAAGTCCGTTCTGCGCTTCATGGCATTCCATGGATACCCCAGGCCCGATCACTTCGCTTAAGCCATATATATCGCATGCTTTGATGCCGAAAGTCTTTTCAATCGTCCTCCGCATTTCTTCCGACCATGGCTCAGCCCCGAAGATCCCGATTTCCAAAGAGGTGGAAGAAGGGTCAATCCCAAGTTCTATCATTCGTTCAGCAATATTCAAAGCATAGGAAGGTGTGGAGCAAAGGATTCGCGGTTTGAAATCCTGGATGATTTCAATCTGTCTATCCGTATTTCCTCCGGATATCGGAATGACCGACGCCCCGAGTTCTTCCCCGCCATAATGAAGGCCAAGACCGCCGGTAAATAATCCATACCCGTAGGCGTTATGCAGGATATCCCCTTTTTTTCCTCCGGCAATGGCGATGGCTCTCGCGACGATTTCAGTCCAGCTTTTGATATCTTCTTTTGTATACCCCACGACGGTTGATTTCCCGCTCGTCCCTGAAGATGCATGAAGGCGGACGATTTCTGCCTGCGGGACAGCAAATAGTCCGAATGGATAGTGGTCCCTCAAGTCTTTTTTGGTTGTAAAGGGAAGTTTTCTTACATCATCGATCCGGTTCAGGTCCTTTGAGGAAATGTTCAGCTTTTCGAATTGGCCACGATAAAAAGGAACATTTTTGAAAACGTGATCGACCGTTTTTTTCAAATGTTCCAGCTGTTCCTCTTCAATATCACTTCTCGATTTCGTTTCTATGCTGTGAAGAATCATTTTATATCCCTCCTAGGCATGCCTTAAAACGTATAACGAAATATTTTCGTTATTATCATTTAGTGTTATATTTAAGCCTAGAATACCCATAAATTTTCTTCCTGTCAATAATATTTCAGAATTTTTTAAACTGTCTTATTTTAATGATGGTTATTGAACCCTGCTGTTGATTTCCTCTTCAGGATGCTCGCTTTCCGAGGGGCGGGCAGTGAGCCTCCTCGCTTCGCTGTGGGGTCTCACCTGTCCCGCTGATCCCTCCGGAGTCGAGCACCTTTCGCTCTACTCAACTCATATATTGTACAGTTCAATAAAATAAGTCTCGGAAACTATAAATATTTCTTATTTCAAAATTCTCGCCACGTCTCTTGGGGTCCATTTTTTTCGTTTGTGCTCCTGGACGAATATGAGTTTCGGGTGTGCTTCTACTTCATTGTATGTACCGTCGGCATGGACTGTCGTGACAAGTGTTGCGTGGTAGCGGCTATAGAAAACGATGTCTCCCACTTGGGGCTTTTCTGCTTTTTTGATGAGAAGCCCGTTTCCTTCTGCAAAGTCGTATACGTTTCGGACTCTGCGATAAAAGTAAGGAGTATCAGGTGTATTGGCTCCTCTTTCTGTCTGATATCGCTCCGGGTGCTCCTCGTAGTCTTCCTTCAAGAGGCCCGCCAATGAGATTCCTGCTTTTCCGTAGGCTATGCGAGGAACATCGATGCAGACAATGAAGCCAAGCTTTCCACCCGTATTGTTAACGCCGCCTTTGAGCGGATCGTAAAGGGTCCCCGCAAGCTTTTCCGCCTCTTGTGCAATTTCATCTTTATTCACAATCCCATTTCCATTGGCATCCGAATTCAACTCCAATGATGCATTATCGCTTTTCTTGTGTGCATTAGTATAAAAACTTCCTCCGTAGCTGTGAAACAAATAAATGTATGCGAAGAGCGCGATGCCAATTAGCACAACCACGCCTGCTGCAATAAACCATCTTCTTTTTTTCATCGACAATCCTCCCTAAAAATCTCTTACCTTTACAGACGGGAAAAAAATGCGATACGTTTCAAAGGATGACCAGCCTTTCATTAAAGAAGGCAGCAAAAAACGCTCAGACCAGGGCCTGAGCGTCTTTATGTTTTATTTCCCGATTACGGCTCCCGTTTTTACGACAGCGGCTCCCTTTTCTGTTTTTTTCAAAGCCATTCGAGAAAATGCCATCCCGAATACGACCAGGACCAGAAAGCCTGCTCCCATCGCCTTTAAGGTGACAGTCACGCCCCGAATTATGTCGTTTACCCCAGGTGACTGTCACGCCCCGGTTTTTGTCGAATGGGGCTGACTTTTTGGCCGCTGGCGCATAAGAGTGGGTTTTTCGCGCATAGCCGTGTTCGAATGGCGCATAGCAGGTGGATTTTGGCGCATAAGGCTAAAATTTGACTCATAGAAGATGATTTTTCGCGCAAAGGGGCAATCCAAAGGTGGAAAATCCCCCTAATTTTCCATCCATATAGACAATGCACTATAAATAAGCAGCATCGCCATTACAAAGTTAAACTGACTTCTGTATTTTCATAAGAATTTTTGAAATAATGCTCCGAATACGGTCCAGCATACTGTACCTGAAAAACCGACGAGAGCTAAGATCAGCGAAAATATCATCAAGCTGATATGAGAGTGATAAAATGGCAGGATAAACGACGAAACAGCTGTGATTCCATATAAAATGACTTTAGGGTTGATGAACTGCAGGAGCATCCCTGTAGAAAAACCATAGCTATTTTTCCCATCGCTTTCAGACTGTGTTTCTTTACTGAACATTATCTTCACAGCTAAATACACCATATAGAACGAGCCAAAGATGGCAAGGCTGAATTCTATTTTTGGCATGGTGGTTCTCAGAAGAAGATTAAAATAACTGCACAACAGCATAATGATTAAAAATCCTGCTCCGACTCCCAAACAAAACTTGATGGTCCCTTTAAACCCATGCTTATTTGCGGATGCCAAGGCCATAATGTTATTGGGACCTGGAGTATACGCTGTTACAAAGATATAGAGGATAAATGATGCAATAGCCAAAAGTATCTCCTCCTGATGTATGTTATACTGTACAAAAAGAACAACATAACGTCTGTTTGTTATATTGTACATTTCAGACACTATATTGTAAATGAATTATTTGGAGGATTCACATGGAAGATATAAATTTAATCATTGCCAAAAACTTAAAAGCTTTTAGAGAACGGAAAAAATTGAGTCTGGAAAAGGTCGCTGAAAATACCGGGGTAAGCAAAACCATGATCAGCCAGATCGAACGGGGAGAATCGAGCCCCACCATTACTACGATATGGAAAATTGCCAATGGCCTGAAGATTTCATTTACATCCTTGATAAATAATCCACAGCCGGATACGAAAGTCATCTTTAAAAAAGATGTTCAAACATTTTCAGAGGATAACGGAAAATATCGAGTGTATCCTTTTTTTCCATTTGAAGATGATCGGCGATTTGAAGTTTTCTCCGTTGAGATTGATAAAGGCGGGTATCTAAGCTCAGAGTCCCATGGAGAAGGAACCGAGGAATATTTGACGGTTTATGAAGGAGAAGTAACAGTCCGTGTGGATAATATTGAATATACAGTGAAAAATGGGGACTCTATCAGGTTCAGAGTCGATAAGCCGCATTCTTACCATAATTCGGGGGATACTTTGACAAGATTGAGCATGATTATCTATTATCCGATGTAGGCCACATAGTAAAAGCTCTCCATTTTAGTGATGGAGAGCTTTTTATATTCATACTTGCATACTTATATTGACCTGAACAGCTGACGCTGCGAATCACGAAATTCTAACCGACCGCACAATGAAAAAAATGACCGTCCCAAGGATCAGAACGAGAAACACCGGCAGGAACCAAGTCCCAAGCCCCTCCTGGATGCCTTTTCCTATTTGGATTCCCACCCATGTCAGATAGGAAAAGAGAACGATGATAAGATTTTTCAAGACGTTGACCATCATTACGGCGTTTTTATATTGGCGTTCTGCCGTTTGTTCCGTCAGATTGATGTAATTATAAACGTGTGGATAGTTTTCAAGAATGGTTAGGCCGATCCAAAGGAAGAGGCCAATGACAGGAAGTGCCCATATCGACCCCTTCGCCCCCATGCCATCCACTTCTCCCGCCGCATTAAAATGGGTCGGGATTCTGGAGGGCAAATCGCCCCATGAAAGCAAGGCATAAAAAATAGTTCCTGCAAATGCGATGATGCCGAAACTATTTAAAATGATTTGTAATGGGGATTTTTTTAGCTTTATTACTGGTCGATTGATGGAATCCATTTTGATCCTCTCCTATTTTGAATGGTATTAATCTATACTTCTTTTCTTTAAAAATAGTTTCACAATGGTTGACGAAATTTTTCGAAAAGATGAAACTAGATATAAATGTTGTTGGAAATTTCAAGGGGGAGGTTTTTTTATGAGTCAACTAGGCGACAGTGAACGGCATCACCAATACAAAGAAGAGATTTTCAACTTATTTGAAAAAGAGCCATATGCCAGTTCAATGGGCATCCGGTTAGTCGAGATCGGCGAAGGGAGTGCAGCGGCAGAATTAAAAACGGCTGACCATATGGTGAACTCCCATGGGACCATCCATGGTGCAGTCATTTTTGCACTAGCGGATTTTGCATTTGCAGCTGCCTGCAATTCCTACGGCAGGACATGCGTCGGCCTATCCACTACTGTCAACTTTATGTCTGCGGGGCAAAAAGGTGCTGTATTGCGTGCGGAAGCGGTTGAAGAAAAGAAAAACTACCGGACGGCCTGGTATAATATCAAGGTATTCTCTGGTGATGAATTGATTGCCTCTATGGAAGCTATGGCATATCGGAAGGATCATTATTTTGTGCCATAAAAGGGCGCATTCCCAATCAGGAATGCGCCTTTTCACTTTCAACGAATAGAAATCGATTGTTTCATCGTATCAATTAAATAAACTAAGCACCATGGCAGCCAATGTCATGATCGCCATCCCGCCAATCAGGATATATCCAATAAGGCGGATTCCTTTCGGCAATGATCCGACTTTGGAATAGTCCTTTGGCGGGTTCCCTTCTGCCCTTAGCAAATCTTCTAAAGGGGTGTATATCTTATTGTCTTCGCTTTGGACTTGCTCCTGGGTATGCGTTGTCTCTTGAGTTTCTTTCAACTCCATCACCTCTTTTTGGATTTCCGCGGCAAAAGTACTTATTACTAGAGCTTATGAAGCAGCTTAAGGATTTTAGAATGAACTGTCAATTAAACCCACCACATGTCTGCAGGCTGCTCTTCAATCAGGATGCTCTTTAAGTTGGTGACGGCTCGGCTGAACCCTTCTGGAATGGACATGAGTGGATCTTCGTGTTCGATGCTCACGACATAGTCATATCCATAGGTCCGGAGTGCGCTCATCATATCAGACCACTCCTGGATGCCATGGCCGCAGCCGACTGAACGGAATGTCCATGCCCTTGTCTGTACATTGCCGTATGGCTGCATATCGAGAAGGCCATACATATTGACATTGTCCTGATCGATATAGGTATCTTTGGCATGAAAGTGATGGATGGCCCCTGCTTTACCCAGGATCTTGATGGCCCCCACCGGATCGATGCCTTGCCACCACAAGTGGCTTGGATCAAGGTTGGCACCAATGGCATCGCAAGTTGCTTCTCGCAGTTTCAGCATAGTGTATGGTGAATGCACGAGGAAGCCTCCATGCAATTCAAGTCCGATTTTCACCCCATGCGCCTTGGCAAATTCACCTGTTTCCTTCCAGTATGGAATCAGCTTTTCTTCCCATTGCCAATTGTATACATCCCCGAATTCATTTGGCCATGGTGCGACCGGCCAGTTCGGGTATTTCGCCCCTTCATGGTCGCCTGCTGTGCCGGAGAAGCAATTGACGACAGGTACGTCCAGCATCTCTGCGAGTAGGATCGTTTTTCTGAGGGTCTCCTGGGATTCCTTCGCAAACGATTCATCCGGAGACAGCGGGTTGCCATGGCAGCTGAACGCACTGATAGTTAAATCCCTTGATTTTACTTCCTGAAGGTATTCTTTTCTGCTCTCTTCATTCTCCAGCAATTCATCCAGGGGACAATGGGCATTCCCCGGATATCCGCCCGTTCCGATTTCCACTGCATTCAACCCCGCATTTTTGACATAATCAAGCATGTCCGTAAAGGATCTATCTGCAAATAGAACTGTAAATACACCTAGTTTCATAAAATAAGCCTCCTTAAAATTTCACACTGCTCTTCGTTTCGCTGCTCTTATAGATGGCTTCGATGATTTTGGAAACCTGATATGCTTCCTCCGGTTGGACGAGCAGTTCTTCTTTGCCTAAACATGCTTCCGCAAAATTCCGAGCCTGTTGCAATCCGTAGTCTTCTTCGCCGGGCAAAAAGGCTGCAGAGCTGTTGAAAAGCATGCCGTGCTTGGGATAGTTCACTCTGAATGGAAAAACTTCCATTCCGCCTTTTTCACCGGAAATGCTTAACATTTCTTTATCATCTTCCACATTGGCGGCCCAGGAGGTTTCGAGCATGAGGGACACGTTATTATCGAATTTGATATAACTTGTTACATGATCATCGACTTCAAATGTTTCATGATCAAAACTTCCCCACATATTGACTGCATCGGGCTGTCTGCTCAATATGTTATAGGCTGTACCGGACACTTCGACCGGCTCCGGATTTCCAATCAGCCACAGCGCGAGATCCAGCAAGTGGCATCCGTAGTCGATCAAGCTTCCGCCGCCCTGCAGCTCCTTGTTCGTAAAAACGCCCCAGCCGGGCACTTTTCTTCTTCTGAGAGCCTGAATCCTTACGACAAGCGGCTGGCCGATTTCGTTTTCCAGCATCATCTTCTTCGCTGCCCGGGCTTCCTTCATAAATCGATAATGGAAGCCGATAGCTAATTTCTTTCCACTTCGTTTGGCTGCTTCCATCATCCGCTCCGCTTCTTCGGCACTCATTGCCATCGGCTTCTCACAGAAAACGTGGAGTCCTGCCTCTAAAGCAGCGATGGTGATTTCTGCATGAAATTTATTTGGTGTACAGATGACAACGGCGTCGACTTCGGGAAACATGTCTTGATAATGTGTAAAGACATGAGGGATATCAAATTGAGCTGCTGTCTGCTGCGCTCTTTCAAGGTTGATATCGCTGACCGCCGTTATCTTCACTGTTTCAGCCAGTTTGAGGAACGCCGGGATGTGCCTGCCTGTTGCGATTCCTCCCACCCCGATGATTCCTATTCGCAATTGCTTCATGTCTGCTCCTCTTTCCTTAAGATGTTAGCCGTTCAATTTCACATGCTTGCCGGTACGGCTGGATTCCATAGCAGCCAAGATGACTGCGAGTGATTTTTTCCCTTCTTCGCCTGGAACCAGTACATCCTTATCATGTAAAATAGCGTCGATGAAATGATTGATCACGCCGGATGACTGCTGTCCGCCTTCATCATTGGATTGAATCTTCCCTAATTCATAGCGGACCGTCTCACCGTTTTTATATTGGACGATAAGGGAATAATCCGGGTCATCTTCCAGTCTGATGATGCCTTTTTCTCCGTAGATGATCGTGGAATTATCTTCACCGGCTGTATAGGACCAGCTGGCCGCCAAGGTTCCGATGATTCCTGTATCCGTTTTCAAAATACAGACGGCGTTGTCGTCGACGCTTGCTTCTTTTGCCAATGTATCGGCAAATCCAGACACCTCGACGATTTCTGCATTCAGGAGGTAGCGCAGCAAATCGGTTTTATGTACGCCTAAATCGCCCATTGCCCCGATCGAAGCCTCTTCTTTTTTAAAGAACCAGCTCTCTTTTCCATCCACGCTCCAGCCCTCTGGACCTCCATGGCCAAAAGCTGTGCGGAAACTGTAGACTTTCCCGATATCGCCTGAAGCAATCAAGTCCCTTGCCTTCTGATGGGAGCGGACAAAGCGCTGATTGTGTCCGATCATCAATTTCTTCCCGCTTTCATTTGCCGCAGCAATCATCGAATCCGCTTCTTCATTAGAGACCGCCATCGGCTTTTCACAAAGGACATGTTTGCCTGCTTTCAATGCTGCAACAGTGATAGGGGCATGAAGGTAGTTCGGTGTACATACGCTTACTGCCTGGATGTCAGGATCATTCAATAGGTCCTCGTAATTCGAGTAGGCTTTAGCATCATATTTTCCTGCATGATATTCTGCACGCTCCACTTGGATGTCGCAAAAAGCTGCAATTTCAACAGCAGGATGGTTCGCATATTCAGGGATATGGCGGTGGATGGCAATGCTGCCGCATCCAATGACGCCCACTTTGATTTTTGACATAAGTATTTCCTCCTTCTTATTTCTCTTTTATGGATTCCAGCGGCTGTGCATTTCCGTAAACCGGTCTTTCTCGGTCGAGAGGTGCAGTCCAATTTACTGCATTGGAAATGACTTTTTGAATTTCTTTATTGTGATAGGTCGGATAGGTTTCATGGCCAGGACGGAAGTAGAAAATCTTCCCGTTTCCTCTTCTATAAGTGCAGCCGCTTCTGAACACTTCTCCTCCTTCAAACCAGCTCATGAAAACAAGCTCATCCGGTGCCGGGATGTCAAAATGCTCCCCGTACATCTCTTCTTGCGGCAGTTCGATATATTCCCCAATGCCATTTGTAATCGGATGGCTTGGATCCACTACCCAAAGTCTTTCTTTCTCGCCTGCTTCCCTCCATTTCAGATCACAGGAAGTCCCCATCAATTTCTTGAAAACCTTTGAGAAATGGCCGGAGTGCAAGACAATCAGGCCCATGCCTGCCCACACTCGTTCAACTACTTTATCGACGATTTCATCGGACACTTCTTCATGGGCGATGTGCCCCCACCATACCAGTACATCCGTTTTGTTCAAGACCTCATCGGAAAGGCCGTGCAATTCTTCATCAAGGGTTGCAGTGTCAACATCATATCCATCGTCCTTCAAGGCATTGGCAATGGCGCCGTGGATGCCTTCCGGATAGATTTCGTTTACAATCGGGTTCTTTTTTTCATGTCGGTATTCATTCCAAACCGTAATGTGCATTTTGATTTTCCACCTTTTCTATAGTTGTATGTACAGGTTGACCTACTTTATCTATTCGTTGTGCAAACGGTTTTCTCCTTTGAATCATGGGAAAAATTTGTCGGAAATTAATAGAAATCCATAACAGATTCACAGATTCTTTTTTCTCCCATATCTTAATGACGAAACTATTTAGGGAGCTGTTCTGAGAATGATGAAGGAGCCTCAAAACAGGTCGTTCACCTCCTCTAAACAAACCACCATCACAGTCACAGGTGAAGGATCTATAAAAGCATCGCCGGATACCGTCCTCCTCTCTTTAGGAGTCATCACAGAGAATAAAGACTTGGCAGCAGCGCAGAGTGAAAACGCCCAG
This sequence comes from Falsibacillus pallidus, assembly GCF_050990905.1. Taxonomy (GTDB): domain Bacteria; phylum Bacillota; class Bacilli; order Bacillales; family DSM-25281; genus Falsibacillus; species Falsibacillus pallidus_A. Next base: position 979,333 of record NZ_CP158866.1, on the reverse strand, counting down.
CAGACGACCAGTGTCATCGATGCCATTGGTAAAATGGGAATTCCTCGGGAAAATATTCAGACAAAAGAATATAATATCTATCCTCAATACGATTATATTGAAGGAAAGCAGAATCTAAGAGGCTATCAGGTAAACCACCAATTAGCCGTCACTATCCGCACGCCTGAAATCACCGGGAAACTGATTGACCAGGCCGTTGCGAGCGGCGCAAATACGGTGCAAAACATTCAATTCCTCTTTTCTAATTCAGAAGGCTTTTATCAAAAAGCACTTGAGCTTGCCTTGAATGATGCCAATCAGAAGGCAAAAACCATCTCCGCTTCACTCGGCAAGGATACTGCACCAAATCCGATTAAAATTGTGGAGCAGTCCCATTCTGTTGCTGAACCGATTCCCATTGCGTTTGCCCAGGCGGCAAAAAGTACTACGCCAATCGAAGCCGGGAAAAACCTTATTACGGCTACTCTTTTGGTGGAATATAGAATTTAATGAATAAAAGCTGCATGGAAATAGCACCCAGCAGCTTTTTTCTTTCAATCTATTATTTTGTTATATTCCCTTCACTAAATAAAGCAACACGATAATCAAATAATTGAGCGGTCATAATTCCTTTTTGAACGGCAGGATCATTTTCCATGATTTCAGCTGCTTCTTCCCTCGACTCAGCTTCAAATACTACGATTCCCATTGTTGATTCATCCACTGGGGACGTCCTTCCAGCCATGATGAGTTTTCCTTCTTCTTTTAACTTCACAAGAACACCGAAATGTTCACTGACAATCTCGTTTTCTTTCTCCGTCCAGTTGGCTTCATCCACTAACGAAGGAATCAATTTCAATACATACATATATTGCTGTCTCATATTCTCCCACCCTATCTTTTCTTTTGCTATAGTATGATTGTAAAGGTTTTCAATGAATTTCAGCAAATGAAAAAGATGATGCACGGAGGGATAATCATGAAAACAGAAAAGGAAAAAATGATTGCAGGGGAAATGTACGTTGCTGCAGATCCTGAGTTAATCAAAGGCAGGACGGAAGCTCGGAGGCTCACCGCCCTTTTCAATTCTCCTTTTGAGAAAGAAGATGGGGAAAATACACGCATCTTGAAGCAGCTGTTTGGCTCAACTGGAGAAAACATTTATATGGAACCGAATTTCCGCTGCGATTATGGATACAACATACATGTTGGTGAAAACTTCTATGCCAACTTTGACTGTGTCATGCTCGACGTCTGTCCAATCACCTTTGGCGATAACTGTATGCTCGCACCAGGCGTACACATCTATACAGCAACACATCCCCTTCATCCAGATGAAAGGAATTCAGGGAAAGAGTTCGGAAAGCCAGTGACCATCGGCGATAATGTATGGATTGGCGGAGGCGCTATCATCAATCCTGGCGTCACCATTGGAGATAACGCAGTAATTGCAGCTGGGGCCGTCGTAGTGAAAGATGTACCGGATAATGCAGTTGTTGGAGGAAATCCAGCCAAGGTCATTAAAATGATTGATTTGTGATGAGCAGCGTTAGAAGAATTATAGGTTAAAGTGTTTTGCATTGCACAACATTTTTACACTCATCATATTTTCTTCATAAACATTTATGAACATGTACATCTTCCTTTAACAAAGAAACGTTATCCTAAGTTTCTATTATGAAAACGAAGGAGGATGAACATGCATAATTCCATTCTACGAAAAACATTCCTTTCCTTATTGGCAGCCGCCACTTTATCTTCTACTGCACTTGCAGAAGACAACCATAATGATAGAGGGGCTGCGGATCGTCCGGAGCAGCTTTCATTAGGAAAAAATAAACTGCCTGAAACACGCCAAGTAAGCCAGTTGGCTGAAGGGGCTACATACACACTTATTCATCGGGGGTATTTATCAAAGAAATCATTTTATACTATCGATGTATCATTCTACGAAAATAATCATGAAGCAGAAAACAAAATGAAAGAATTGCGAAAAATGGGATACGAAGCAACGATACATCCCGTTAAACAGGATAATCATTCTATGACTGACGTTCAACAAAAAGAGATCGGATATGTAGTAAGAATCGGCGAATTTGAATCCGAAGACAAGGCCAAACAGTTACAGGCAAGCCTGTCTCAAAAAGGGATTGAAGGAACAAGTGTTGCTTTTTCAGGGTATGATGGAACCTCAAAATCGACTGGTCCTTGGAACATTCATGTCATCGAAATCAATCCAAATACTTTTCAAGGGAAAGTAGGTTCCTCTATAGCAAATGATCAAATAGAAGGGAAAGAAACTGTTTCCTCGATGGTCGAAAGAAAACATGCGATTGCAGGTACGAACGGCGGTTATTTCGTGGTTGGACAAGAGGATGGGACTCCTGGTGATCCTGCAGGCATCTCAGTAGCTAACGGCAAATTGTTAAGTGAATCAGTCGGAAACCGGACGAGCCTTATTCTTCATGATAATCATGCTGAAATTGGTCAAGCGAAAACGATGCTTTCGGTTGGAACTTCCAGTCAGCAAAGCCACCTGATTGATGGCATAAATAGAACTCCAGGGAAAATCAGAAGCTGTGGAGGAATTGAAGATACTCCAACCATTTCCCCTCAACATGATGTGACCTGTACGGACGATAGTGAATTAATTGAATTTAACGCTTCATATGGAAAGAATACGCCGAGCGGCAAAGGGTTTGAGATAGTTCTGGATGATCTCGGCAACGTGGTATCCACTCGCGACAGCCGAGGTGGTGCGATCGCAGATGGGCAAACCGTATTATCAGCAACCGGGGAAGCTGCCGATTGGCTTAAAGAGCAAGCAAAGTCTAAGCAAGTATGGACTCTTTCCAACAAGGTTTATAATAATGGGAAGGAATTGGAGATCCAAAAAGGAATGGATATTGTAAATGGTGGGCCGTCCTTGCTGCATCAAGGAAAAATCGATATTGATGCCAAAGAGGAAGGGTTTGATTGGAGTTCTGATTTTTACTACCATTTTGCCTTATATCGTCATCCAAGAACGCTGGTGGGTGTTAAAGCAGATGGCCATATTTTGCTTGTAACGATAGATGGCAGAAATCCAAAAAATAGTATTGGTGTCAACTTTGAAGAGAGTGCGGAATTGTTAAAGGAACTTGGGGCAGTGGACGGGATGAATCTTGACGGCGGCGGTTCTTCAACGATGGTTGTGAACGGAAAGCTTGTGAATCATCCATCTGATGCCACAGGTGAAAGACCCATTGGAGATGGAATCCTTATTTCAAAATAAAATCGCATCAAATAGGCAGCCCATTTAGCAGGCTGCCTATTTTTCATTATTCCCAATTGGCAAGATGGTTCATTTTTCTACATCAATCAGTGAAAAATCGTTTACATCAGCCAGGCCCTTATTGGTGATCCGGATTTCCGGGATGACGGGAAGTGCTATAAGGGAGAATGTCATGAATGGTGCATGAAGGGGACAGCCCAGATGCTTCCATGCCTCTTCTAACCCTCTCACTTCCTCCACCACTTGTTCAAGAGGCTTATCGGACATCAAGCCGGCAATCGGCATTGGGATTTTTCCAATGATTTTGCCATCTTCCACAACAATCATCCCGCCTCCGATATCAGCAATTGAGTTGGCGGCAAAGGCCATGTCTTCTTCAGTTGTTCCCATGACAATCAAGTTATGGCTATCATGAGCGACTGTAGAAGCAACCGCTCCTTTTTTCAATTGAAAACCATGGACGAATGCATTCGAGATTTCACCGCTCCCTTTATGCCTTTCGATGCAAGCTATGCGGATGATATCCTGTTTTAAATCTGGCATGATGATTCCATCCCTGACAGGCAGCTCTGCTTCCATTTTCACCGTCCTTGCACTGTTTTCAACGGCTTTTATTACATTAACCCCAGTCATTTCTTTTTGATATCTACTCTTCATAAGGAAATCTTCAGAAGACAGCTTTCCTTTTAATTTGACTGAATCTTTAATATGAGCCGGGTAGTCGAAATGTGGGAAATCGATGGAGATCGCTCCATTTTCCACTACCACTTCCCCATCGCAAATAACTGTCGATGGAACCATTTCTTTTAAATCATCCATTATCAAAACATCTGCGCATTTACCTGGTGCCAGGCTTCCGATATCTTTTTCCATATGAAAGTAGCGGGCAGGACTGATGGTTGCCATGCTGATGGCTTCTACCGAATCGACACCTTCTTCAATCGCTCTTCTCACGACATGGTTCAGGTGGCCTTTTTCAACGAGCGTCTGGGGATAGACATCATCTGTGACGAGCGAGATGTTTTCCGTATTGACGCCGTCTTCTGTCACCACTTTGATGACTTCCTTCACATCCTGCCACGCAGATCCTTCCCTGATCATAAGGTGCATGCCTGCACGCAATTTGGCCAGCCCATCTTCTTTCGCCACTGTTTCGTGATCGGATGTCACTCCTGCTGCCATGTATGCCTGAAGCATCCGTTCATCCGTACTCGGGAAATGGCCTGTCACGGTTTTCCCGGCAGCCAATGTTGCCGAAATTTCGCCGCTCATTAAAGAATCACCGTACACCACACCAGGAAAGTTCATTACTTCCCCAAGACCAGCTGCCCTCTCCCACATCAAACCTTCTTTGATGTCTTCCACCCCGAGCGATGCACCTGCATCCTCTAGATCAAAGGTGGCAGGCACGCATGAAGGAATCGTCGTGAACACTTTCAGAGGAAGTTTTCCCCCTTCATCGTGCATGAGTTTAACGCCTTCCATCCCAAACACATTGGCAATTTCATGAGGATCCATAAAAATCCCGGTTGTCCCTTTTACAAGAGCCGCTTTAGAAAATTCCGTCACACTCAGCATCGTGCTTTCAACATGCATGTGCCCATCCAAGAGCCCCGGGACAAGGAACCTGCCTTCTGCCTCAATGACTTTCGTATCCGACCCGATTGTGTGATCAGCATTACCAATAAACGCAATTCTCCCCTCAGTTATGGCGATATCCATCCCTTCAAGGATTTCCTTTGTATACACATTTACTAGCCGTCCATTTTGAATGACCATATCTGCTGGTCTTTTTCCGACTGCGGTTTGAGCTAACAGATCCTTTACCTCTATGAGTTCTCTCCGTTTCTTCCAATCCATGGCTGCATCTCTCCCTCTCGTTAAAAACAAACAAAAGACTGAACCGAAAACCTTCGCACCCTCTAGTTTTTTCAGCATTCCTGTCAATTATCCCGATAAGCGGAAATGACAAGAAAAGAGGTATGGCCGGCTGTCTGGTCCAGTCTTAAAAAGAGAAGAGAATCATGCTCAAATAAGCATGAGTCTTCCATTTTTAGTAGTCGGATCATTTACGGCAATCCGGTAGAGACGCCTGAGCCATATCCTCAGGTATATACTAAAACGCGCTATTGAATTTTAATGGCTATTATAACGGGACAATCTCCTTTAAGTCAATGAAAAAATTCAGGAACCCGCTAGCTCCTTGACTTTGTTCGTGCAGCTTTCCATTGCAGCTAAAACTGCGCCGCGGAATTGTTCTTTTTCCAATGTGGAAACCGCTTCGATCGTGGCCCCGCCTGGTGAGCAGACCTGATCCTTAAGTTCTCCCGGGTGAATCCCTGTATCAAGGACCATTTTAGCGGCTCCGAGGACAGCCTGGGCTGCCAGCCTGTATGCCTGCTGCCGTGGCAATCCCTGTTTCACTCCGCCATCTGCCAATGCTTCGATGAACATGAAGACATAAGCTGGTGAGGATCCACTGATGGCCGGGATGGCATCCATCAAATATTCCTGAACCAGTTCTGCTTTTCCGAAGCTTTCAAATAATGTGGTGACAATCTGGAGGTCTTCTTCGTTCAGAAGATCATTCGGACAGACCGCACTTAGGCCTTCTCCTACAAGGGACGGAGTGTTTGGCATCGACCTTACTGCCTTGATTTCCTTCCCGAAAGCATTTTTCATCGATTCCAAAGTGATGCCGGCCGCAATGCTGACAACGATTGTCTCGCTGTCAACAACACCTTTTACCTGCTGGATGACCCCGTTGTATTGGTCCGGCTTAACTGCTAAAAACAATACATCTGCAAATCTCGCGACCTCTTCGTTATCGGTGGTGACATTTATTTGAAAAGCTTCCTTTACTTTGGAGAGTGTTGCATCTGTATATGCGCTGGCCATGATATTTTCGGCAGGCACCGTCTTTGATTGAATCATTCCTCCAATCATAGCTTGTGCCATGTTTCCGCTTCCGATAAACCCTACTTTTTTATTCAAAAGAATCACTTCCTGTCTTTTCAGTAATCTTATTCTGGAAATCGATAATCATTACGATCATTTCAGTTTCTCTAAGATTGTACATTCTTGCACATCTCAATGCAAAAAAAAGACAAGAGGCTGTATTGGAAATTTACAGCCTCTTTCGGTATTAAAGTTATTTCAGCATCAGTAATGGCTTCTTCTATTATTTAATAGGAGACTTCGCTTTAAGTCCAGGGCAGCTTTTTCTGGATTTTTTGCATGGCTGATAGCAGATATGAGGGAGATTCCGTCCGCCCCTGTTTCCAATACAGTCGGGGCATTCTCAGCGGTGATCCCGCCGATGCCGACGATTGGAATGGAAATCCCCGCTTTCCTGATTTCCTTGATCAACACCCCGCCGTTTGGAGGCTTCGCATCTTCTTTCGTTTCGGTCGGGAAAATCGGACCGACCCCCAGGTAGTCTGCACCGTATTCAATGGCTTTGTGGACTTCATCCATTGAATGCGCCGAAACGCCAAGGATCTTATCCCCTATTTTGTTTCTGACCTGATCCGCTTGTTCATCATCCTGCCCGACATGGACTCCGTCGGCATCGATCGCTAATGCCAGGTCGACATCATCATTGACGATGAATGGGATTGCATGGCTTCTGCAGAGCTTCATCAGATCCCGGGCAAACTCCTCTTTTGCCTTGCCGCTCAAGGATCCCTTTCCTTTTTCGCGGAATTGGAACAGGGTGATTCCTCCATTGATGGCCTGGTTTAACACCTCGAATGGATCGTTGTTTGTATTCTGGCTACCCATGATGAAATACAGCTGGAGCAGCTCTTTCATCGTGTTCGCTTGGATTCTCATGAACGATTCTCCCTGCTTCTGTTTTTCCGATTGAACGCCCAGTGGTTTGTAGGTCCGTGCCCCTTCCCAATATCAAGGGAATCCTCGATGGCCGCCTGGATAAAGGCTTTGGCTAATCGCACGGCTTCCATGGTTGATTTTCCTTGTGCCAGAAAAGCCGCAATGGCTGAAGAAAATGTGCATCCTGTGCCATGGGTATTCTTCGTTTGGATGCGGCTCGATCTCAATTCGGTAAATGTATCCCCATCATAGACAATATCCACAGATTCCTGATCATCCGTGTCATGTCCCCCTTTCAAAACAACGATTTTTGGTCCCATGGACGATAGGATTTTTATTGCATGCATTTTATCTTCATACGTTTTGATTTTCATCTCGGTCAACACTTCTGCTTCAGGGATATTCGGGGTGATGACCTCCGCTAATGGAAGCAGGTGGTCTTTTAAAGCGTTGACTGCTTCCTCCAGCAGCAGCGGAGCTCCTCCTTTTGCGATCATGACTGGATCGACGACGATATTTTTCCATTGATAGGTTTTCAGCCTTCCCGCGACTGCTTCAATGATTTCCGAATTGAACAGCATCCCTGTCTTAATCGCATGTGGCGGCAAGTCCTCCCCGATGGAATCGATCTGCTGGAGAATGCCTTCAACCTCAACAGGGTACACGCCCTGGACGCCGGTTGTATTCTGGGCTGTAACTGCCGTGATCGCTGACATCCCATACACATTCAATTCCTGGAAAGTTTTCAAGTCTGCCTGTATGCCTGCTCCTCCGCCGCTGTCCGATCCTGCGAGGGTCAATGCCATTGGCTGTTTGTAAGACATGGGTGAATCCCTCCTATTGTTTTTTTGTGAACTTTGCTTTTTGTATAATTTCTTCAGATGAAAGGTTGGCAAGCTCATTCAAAAACTGGATTTGAAAACTGCCCGGTCCAAGCTCACCTGTTTTTACTGCAGCCATTTCTGCGGCAATTCCATACGAAGTCAAAGCTGCCACTGCCGCTGCCAAATGGTTGGATTCCACTGCACAGTAGGATCCGATGACCGATGTAAGGAGACAGCCTGTTCCTGTCACTTGCGTCATCATCGGATGGCCATTTTCAATGAGGTACGTATCCTTTCCGTCCGATGCCGAATCAATTTTCCCGGTGACAACGGCTGTACAGTTCCACTTTTTAGCCGCTTGTAATGCGATTTCTGCTGCGTCGCCTTTTCCATCGCCTGCATCCACCCCTTTGATCTGCCAATCAATGCCGAGCAGATTCGCGATTTCTGCTGCATTGCCGCGGATGACATCAATTTGGACTTCCTCCAGGATTTTATTGGCCATATCTGTGCGGAATCGAGTGGCTCCGGCACCTACAGGATCCAATAGGACAGGGACACCTTGTTGATTGGCTGCTTTTCCTGCAAGGATCATAGAGTCAATGACTTCCTTATTGAGCGTTCCGATATTCAGGACAACCGCTCCCGCGATGCTTGCCATTTCTTCCACTTCTTCTTTTGCATAAGCCATCACCGGCGATGCGCCAAGAGCAAGCAGTCCATTGGCGGTAAAATTCGTCACCACTACATTCGTGATATTGTGGACAAGCGGCTTCATTTCTCTTAAACGTTCCAATTTTTCGCTGATATTCATCATTAATTCCCTCTTCCCATTCGGGGTTCCCTGCTTTTCCAGGTGACATTCCAGGTGACAGGCACGCCCCGGTTTTTGTCGAATAGATAATGAAAACGGCTGCCTCCTGATGGGGGCAGCCGCAGCGTAAATATAGTTAATGGTGCTTCTTTTGTGCAAATAAAAAAACTTTGCACGCAAGCAAAGCATCAATAATGAAATCAATTACTTTCCTACGCTGGCATTACCCAACAGGTTCAGACGGTCTATGACGGAATAGCCATACTCTCAGCCCTTTGCCACGGGCTCCCGTTTCCTCTATTCAATTGTAGCTACAGTCTACTATGAAATACTGGATTGTGCAACCGATGTGCCACCTTCTCACTGTCATCTAGTGTTTCTTTTATTCTTATACTTCTCAACCCTTGTCCATTACCTCCAACTCTCGTTTTCCATATAATAGAGTACCTCAAAGATGGAAGGAGGTGATATTAATGGCATTGCAATTAATGAAACTTGTCGTTTCTGCCGCATCCACTATCAACACAACACCGGCATCCGAAAAATTCTTCTATGTAACCACTGCAGAAACAGCTGCTGGAGCAACTTTGACGGTTGATGCCGCTTCATTTTTCGATGATGCTGGCGCTGCGGTAACAGCGCTCCCTGCTCTGACTGCCAATAACAGCTACTTTAACGTATATGTCAACGGTGTTCTTCAAATGCAAGGATTGGCGACTTATACACCAGGTGCAACAGGAGTCGGTTCATTGGAAGTTGATGTTCCGGCAGGAGGCGATCCCATCCTTCAAAATTCACCGGTCGTTTTGGAAGTCATGAACTTTGATCCACAAGCTTCCACTACTGTCAGCACTTAATTTAATATGGGCAGCAAAAAAACCGGATGCATGGTCGGTTGCACTAAACGGCGGTCAGCATTCGGTTTTTTTATGGAAAGATGGTGATGTACTGCAGGATGATGGGGACTCCTTCTTGGGGAGGGCTCTCAATATTCAAAATAAGCTTGCCCGGTTCAACCGAATATAAAGAAGGCGGCTGCAGGACCCCGTTAATAAAGAGATTGATATAGGTGGCAATCGCAGGATCAAGAATCCCTCTGTCCCCATATTGAGTCAATTCATCTTCATTTGTATAGACTTTTTTCACCCCATCTGAGAGGGCGTTGTACTGGTAAGTGGCGCCTTTCAATGGGTCAACTGGATCAGGATTTTGGACGATGTTTATTTTCGCCTGGATTTTCGTCCCCATCTGCACCCAGTCATACACTTTTTTGGTCCTTACAATATGGGATTTCTTTCTATTATTCATACTAAATCCCCTTTGCTAGAATTGCTTTCCTCCTATTTTATGCCGCTCCTCTAAAAAAGTTTCATAGGAGTATCCAGTTTTAATCTCCTAATTTTTCAAGTATCTCTTTCATATTGGCCATAGCATACTCGTATCCTCTTATGTAGCATTCATTTGTTTTCGAGATTTCAAGGGAACCGATATCATAGATTTCCGGATTCAGATAGATTCCTGATTGATAGTCGTGGTCGTCAATGATGCTCTCCACCATGACATAAATGCTTTGTGAGAGGATCTCCATGATTCCGCCGACTTCCCGGGTCTTGCCGGAATAGCCGAGGTCAATGGCAATTACCTTTTCTGCCCCTAATGCGTAGGCGATATCGCTTGGGAGATTATTGGTGATTCCTCCATCCACATACTCCTCTTTATTAACTTCATATGGCAGGTATATGCCTGGGATCGAGCATGATGCCCGGACAAATCCACTCAAATTCTTCTCAAATAAAGGGTACCAGAGGAAGTGATCATCATTGATTTTGGATGGATCAAGGATCTCTGAATTGGCAAATATCGTTTGCTCTCCCGTCAGAATCCTGGTCGCAATGACGCCAAGTTTGACATCCTGTTCACAGACATGGCTGAACTGCCTTCCGTCGAAAACGTCATCCAATACTCGATGCAGCTTCTTTCCCTTAGCGATCCCCTTGATTTTACTTGGGGTGAAGAGCCCTTTTAAAATATGAAAATACGCAATATCTATTATGCTGCGAACCTTCTTGAACTTTTCAAATGCTTCAATCGGCGTATACCCAAGCGCCAAGAGCACCGCTGCGATGGAGCCTGAGCTGGTCCCGGTATATATAGACGGCACCACTCCATTCTCATGAAGCGCCTGCATGATGCCCAAATGTGCCGCCCCGCGTATACCGCCGCCCGAAAAAGCCACCCCTACCTTCACATCCATCCCTCCCTTTAAGAAATGCGGAAGCGCCTTGTTCAGCCCCGCTTTTAATCTATTTTTACTATGGATCCTTCTTTTGGCCCATTTCCATTTTATGTTTGCAGGTGCATTTTATATTCAGGTGTTCTCTCTTATACATTAAACGATTTTCTGACGGTGGAACAAATGATTTACTTGCTTAGTATATTTTTGGACTTAGCCTTAATACAAATATTGGGTTTTTATGTTGACACATACGTCAACTCATCATAATATTTAAATTGACAGATGTGTTAGTTTAAAAACGAAAGGGGTCGTTCAGATGTCTGGAAATGCAACGAAATCTGCTTTGGTGGTCATTGATGCACAGGTTGGACCTTTATGGGGAACTTATCAAATGGAGCAGACTATCGCTGTCATGCAGCAAATGATTCAAAAAGCACGAGCAGAAACATCCCAATTATCTATGTGCAGCATGAAGAGCCTGAAGGTGGATTCTTGACTCGGGGCTCTCAATTTTGGCAGTTCGTCCAAGGGATTTCTCCCGGACCAGAAGACACTATCATTCACAAACTAGCATCAGATTCGTTTTATGAAACACCTCTTAAAGAATGTCTGGAACAAATGGGGGTCAATCATTTAGTCATAGTCGGTGCGAGGACAGAATTCTGTATAGACACCACATGCCGTTCAGCCATCTCCCACGGATTCCAAGTGACGTTGGTAGAAAACGGTCATACGACTGTGGATAGTTCGCTCCCGGCAGAGTCCATCATCAAGCATCATAATCTAAATTTAAATGCCATCAAGACACCGCATACATCCATCCAGGCCCTCCCTTCACCAGTTATCACGTTTGAAAATGAGAGCATGGAAACTTCTTGATCATAAAGGATTCAGTTGTTTTCTAGAAAGAGTTTTAGACTTTTCCTTTGACCTTTAAATGATTTCACATTATAATAAAAAATACTTGTCCCAGTAGCTCAGCAGGATAGAGCGACAGCCTCCTAAGCTGTAGGTCGTGAGTTCGAATCTCGCCTGGGACGTTTTTTTATGCCCATTTTTTCAAAAATGGCCATTGTCTACTGCTCCTCTGCCGCTCGATTTATAACAAAAGGAAGTGTGAAGCATGGAACAGAACAAAAAGATTGCGATAATACTGGACACTGAAACTACTGGTTTAAGTCCCTATAAAAATGAAATCATCGAACTTTTTATGATCAAATTCTCATTTGATAAAGAAACGGGCCAATTGATTGAGCAATTGGATGAGTATTCCGCTCTCAATGAACCAAATTCACGCATTTCATCTCAGATCACCCAGCTGACGGGGATAACCAATGAAATGGTCAAAGGCCATCGTTTGGACTTGGAAGAAATCCTGGACTTTTGCAGGGAAGCAGAATATATTATTGCACACAACGCCTCTTTTGACCGGAGCTTCCTTATTCAAGTACTACCCGACTTAGTGGATCGGAAGTGGCACTGTTCCATGAGGCACGTGAAATGGAAAAATTACGGGTTTGCTGATATGAAGCTGAACACATTATTGAAGGGCCATCGCATCACAAATGAACATGCCCACAGAGCAGGCAGCGATACCTTGTCAACGTTGAAGCTTTTGCTTAAAACCAACCCAGACGGACATACATACTTAAGGGAACTTGTTAATCGAAAGCCCATGGCGCCCCCAGCTGCCAAGAAACCTATCCAAAACAGAAGGAATTCAGTCAGGGATTGGGAAACAACTGCAAAACGCGAGATGGCAGCTTCCCGGGAAAAAGGTCGAAAGAATTAATAGTTGGACATAAAAAAGAGCGGTTCTTTACCGCTCTTTTGTTATTCTTCAAAACTGCATACTTCAAGCCCATTGCCTTCCAAGTCCTTGAATTTAAACCATTTCACATTCCCGTCTTCTTGAGTTTCTCCGGGCTCTATCCCATTCTCTGTTAATTGCCGGCGAGCAGCATCAATATCGGAAACAAAGAAATTAAAGGATACTTTCTGATTTCCTGCTTCTTCTGGATTGTCCATCCTAACAAGGGTCAATGGTGTCTCTCCTACCTCAAGGGCAGCATAACCGCCTTTCTCATCTTTCCAGCGGACCTGGAATCCAAGCACCCTCGAATACCATTTGATGGATTCATCAAAATATTTCACTCTCAAAAATACAGTATCAATACGCTTAAAGGCTGTTTCCATAATAGTCCTCCCACTTTCTTTATTCAATAAAGAATTTAGATAAAAGTGGAAAATCTCCTTCTGGAAAACATACTTTCTCTACTATTAAATTAGATGTGGTTCAATGAGGAAGGCTGCTCCCGACAGTATTCTTGTAGATTTTTTTGATCATTTTCTTCGTCTGAAGGCCTTGCTGGACAAGGACTGATGTATAAATGGTGGTCGCTCCCAGTGCTATGATGGCGAGCCAAAAGAGTGTCGTGATTTTCTTACCCAGATTAAACATGGAACTGCCTCCTTCGTTTTTTTAATAGCTTCCGACCTTCACTCTGCTTATCCAATTACTGAATTCCTTGCTTCTATTCGCTTCCAATATTCTCTCTGCACTTTGAAGGAACTGTGCTATCTCACTTTCATTTAAAGGATTGATATCAAATGGAAAGAATGGCATCTCATTAACGGCTTCAATTAATTGCTCGATCATTAAGGTGCCGGATTGTGTCAACTTCACTACCTTATACTTTGGCCTTTTATCCGGCATGATTTGAATCAAGCCTTTTGATTCCAAAGGTTTGATGAGCCGCGTCACTGTAGAGATATGCCAACAGCCATACTCGCTCAATTGAGAAGGAGACATCGATTTCTCCGATGACGTATAGAGCAGGAACAGTACATGCTGCTGGGCCGGGGTAATCTGATAAGCCCTTCCCAGTTCCGACCAGTGCTCCTCCACACAAAAATACATAGCCCTGACAATGAGCAGCAAATTCTGCTTCAGCAAAAAATCCATCCTATCGCCTCACTTGTAATTACAACTGAGACTATCTTTTGCTATACATAGAGAATTATTCCTGAATAACGTAAAAAAATCGGGTCGTGACAGGCACGACCCGATTTTTGTCGATTTATGCGAACTGCTTTTCTTCGTCTTTTTGGAAGAAGCTTTTCATTGAATGAAAGACGTCTGCTTTCTGCTTTAATATATAATACCGGAAGTTATCGTCCTTAATATTTTTGTAGGCGGACATCAAAGTCGAGTGCCTGTTATACTGGTTTACTTCCCCGTATCCAAACATGTTGGACACTTTCATCAGTTCTTCCACGAGCTTGACGCATCTCACGTTATCAGATGTCAAGTTGTCTCCGTCTGAAAAATGGAATGGATAGATGTTGAACCGTGAAGGGTTGTATTTCTCATCGATCAGTTCGAGGGCTTTCCGATAGGCAGAAGAGCAAATGGTTCCGCCGCTTTCCCCCTTGGAGAAAAAGTCTTCTTCCGAGACCACTTTTGCTTCTGTATGATGGGCAATGAATTCAATCTCTACCGTTTCATATTTTGTCCGTAAAAAACGGGTCATCCAGAAGAAAAAGCTCCTGGCCATGTATTTTTCCCACAAACCCATCGATCCGCTCGTGTCCATCATGGCAAGGACGACCGCTTTTGATTCAGGCTTCGTAATTTCATTCCAGGTTCTGAATTTCAAATCCTCGGGGTAGATTGGATGAAAACTCGGCGTCCCAGTGATGGCATTTCGTTTGAACGCTGTCATCATGGTACGCTTCTTATCGATATTTCCCATAAGACCGGTCTTGCGTATATCATTGAACTCTATATCTTCAACAGTGATATCATTCTGCTCTTTTCTTTTCAAATTCGGAAGCTCCAGTTGGCTGAACAATGCCTCCTCCAATTCGAGCATAGAAATCTCAGCTTCGTAGTAGTCCTCGCCAGCTTGATCTCCTGCTCCCTGCCCTTTCCCAGGGCCTTTCTGCGGCGTGCCGTCGCGCGCCACGACATCTCCAATTTGGCTGTCTCCGTCGCCTTGGCCAACGTGTTTATTCTTATCATAGTTGTACCGAATCTTATATTCATCTAATGAACGTATCGGAATCTTGACCACATCTTGGCCGTTGGACATGATGATGCTTTCTTCAGTAATTAAATCCGGAAGATTCTTTTTGATTGCTTCCTGCACTTTATCCTGGTGCCTCTGCTGATCATCATGGCCTTTTCGATGGAGGGACCAATCTTCTTGTGAAATGACAAACTGCTGATTATCGCTTTGTGACATTCTCATTCCCCTCCTTCATTGCTTTCAAATAAATCTGTCACCAATCGCTTCTCTTGGACATATTCTATTCCGACTGTCTGAAAACACCAAAGACCTGACTGCTAAAAGTTGATTACTCTATCCTATGCACCAAAACTAAATAATTTACTAATAATTGCGACAATAAGACAAAAACCTCAGGGGTGGACAAGCCTGAATTTCTGCACCATCAAGGGGGAAAAATGTCTGTCCTTACATATTCAAAAAAAATAAACCCATTCCCATAGGAACAGGTTTCACTGTTTAAAATTGCTCTGGATCTGCTTCTTCTCCATACTCTTTAAGTTCTTCCTCTGACCGGAGCTTTTCCATCTGCTTCCCGAGCCAGACGATATCTTCGAAACTATTGGTCATATTTCCGTTCAACGGAGAATCTGATGAAAGCCGTTCCTTTTTTTCCATCCTGCATCACCTCAAAACTAAGTATGTGCAGTCTGGCCAAGAGTCATCCACTCCAGCTCTCAATGATTTTCCTTAAAACAGCAATCCCTGCTTTTATCTCCTTTTCGCTCAACCCGCCGAACCCCAGCAGGATCGTATCTCCAGGCGCATCCTCTTTGTTATGCCAAAATGGCGCCGTCGGGTAAAATTTGATTCCATGTTCATTGGCTTTCTCTATAATTTCTTCCTCTGAAAATCCGGGAAGCTTAAACAGCATATGAAAGCCCGCATCGCTTCCAAGGATCGATGATGATTGAGGAAATCCATTCTGCAGCTCTGAAAACAGCAGGTGGTACTTCCTTTCGTACGCTTTCCTTGCTCGATTGAGATGGCGGTGCCACTTTCCTTCCCTTATTAAATAGTAGAGAATGGCCTGCATGAGTCCGGAACTCGTTTGGCCGATGGCACGCAGGTTTACTCTAAAGAGATTGGCCAAATGCTTCGGAAGCACCATGAAACTGATCTTCAGTGCTGGAGATAGAGCCTTCGAAAAGCTTCCCATATAAATGACCCGCTCATTCCGATCCAGGCTCTGCAGACTTGGAATCGGCCGCCCCACATAGCGGAACTCCCCGTCAAAATCGTCTTCAATAATATAGCCTCCTGTCCGGTCGGCCCACTGAAGCAGCTCGATCCTGCGGGAAATCGGCATAATAGCCCCCGTCGGAAACTGGTGTGCCGGAGTTGTATAAACCGCTTTAGGATTGGTCTGCCTTAACTCTTCTATAGACAGCCCCTCCTCATCCACGTTAATGGGAACGGTCTTTACACCCGACCATTGTAGATAGGCACGCACCCCATCAAATCCCGGATCCTCGTATCCCACGCTTGCATTTCCAAGCTCCAACGCATGGACCAAAAGGCCAATCAAATATCTTGTACCTGCCCCGATGATGATTTGGTCTGCCTCACAGTCCACGCCCCTCGTCTCCCTCAAATAGGTGGACAGCAGATTCCGGAGCGGCCATTCCCCGAAGTGATCGCCGTACTGAAAATGAGCAAAATTCGAAAGGGCCCAGCGATGCGCTTTTTCAAAGTCCTTAATTGGAAATAGATCTGGATTTATGAGGCTGTAGTTAAAATCGAGCTCCGGCATCACAGTACTTTTTTTCCATCCATCCCGTGACTCGCCTGAAGTACCTTCCCCATGAAAAAAACTCGTGTCCAATTTTTCAACGAACAGGCCGCTTTTCTCCTTGCTTCTTACATATCCTTCTGCAGCCAGCTGGCTGTATGCATTTTCGACCGTAGTCTTGCTGATCTTTAATTTTTCCGAAAGTGACCGGATGGAAGGTAATTTGACCCCTTCCTTCAGCCTCCCAGTGATGATTTCCTGACGAATATGCTGGTAGAGCTGCTCATACAGCGGCACTCCGCCTTCCTTAAATATGATTGGGGCAATCAAGGTTTGTTTTGCCATCTGACCTCTCCTCATTCTCTTTATCTGTCTATCCCACCTAGCCAGCTTCTCATCTAAACTAATAGTAAATTGTCACCTTTAATTTGTCTATTTACATCTAAAATGAAGAGGTCAAAAAGGAGCTGCTAGTTTGGAAATTACAATCAGAAATGCAGAAGAAAAAGACATGGATCAATTGAAACCATTGATGCTTCAGTACATTGTGGATTTTTATCAACGTCCCAAGCCGGATGAAAAAGATCTGGAAGAATTAATACTGGCTCTAATCCATAACCCGTCTGTCGGAAAACAACTCGTTGCAGTGAAGAACGATCGATTGATCGGGTTTTCCACTCTGTATTTCACATTCAGCACCACCCGTGTGAAAAAAGTCGCCATCTTGAATGACTTATTCATTTCACAAGAATGGAGAGGAAAAGGAATCGGGGAATCTCTCTTCCGCAAAAGCGAAGAACAAGCAAGAGAAATCGGATGTGCGAACATGTCTTGGCAAACAGCAGTGGATAACGTTAAGGCGCAATCCCTCTACCGCAAAATGGGCGGGGTTGATGCAAACGAACAATGGATTCATTATGAAATGAATTTATAGGGAGTGTGGGAAATGATACTGGAAAAAGACATTCAATTAGAAGGAAAATATGTAAAACTTTCCCCCATGAGCATGTATCATCTGGAAGGATTATACGAAGCGGCTCAGGCAGAAGAAATCTGGAGCTACATGCCGAAAAAGGTGCAGACAATATCCGATATGGAACAGCTGATCAAGCAGGCGCTCTATCGACGTGATCAAGGAATCGACTATCCCTTTGTCATTTTCAGCAAGGAGCAGAATCGGATCGTCGGCAGCACTCGTTTTCTCGATATCACCCTTCCCGATAAGAATCTTGAAATCGGCTGGACATGGTACAATCCGAGCGTTTGGAGGACGGCAGCAAATACAGAGTGCAAATTTTTGCTGCTGCAATATTGCTTTGATGAATTGGTGCTAAACCGCGTCCAGCTGAAGACAGACTCCAGAAATGTCCGCTCGCAAAATGCCATTATGAGGCTTGGCGCAGCTAAGGAAGGGACTCTCCGCAAACATCGGGTCCTTGATGACGGCTACATCCGTGACACGGTTGTATTCAGCATTATTGATAGTGAATGGTCCGAAGTGAAACAGCGTTTGGAAGGATTTTTACACTATAAAAAATAAACAGCCAGGCGAACCTCCGCCTGGCTTTACTTTTCCTCATCATATTGAATGGGATCGGGATCTTTTCCTTCTTCCTGAAGTTCTTCATTCGTCCGATGCCGTTCCATTTGCTTACCCAGTTCTTTGACTTCCTTTAAATCCCGTGCCATGGAACCATTCTTTTCTTCCAATTGTTCTTTCTTCTTTTTGGACTCTTGTGACATAATGTAATCACCTCTTGTTTAGAGGATACCCGCAGGTTCAAAATCTAAACAACGAAAGCCGAGGAAGAAACGTGATTAAAAAAGTGAATATAAAAGACCGGTCGATAGCTGAACAAGTGCTGCCGATTCAACTTGCTTCCTATCAAATCGAAGCAGATATCATCCAATTTTATGACATCCCACCACTTAAAGAAACCATTGAAGATCTGATGAATGTAAAAGAAGAATTTCTTGCCTACTATGATAATGGAGCATTGGCGGGCCTCTTGTCCTATGAAGAAGATGGCCCATCCTCCATCACGATCTGCCGCATGATGGTCCATCCTGATTTTCATCGCAAGGGCATTGCATCCGCGCTTATTGAGGAATTATTTGCACTAACCTCTGATTGCGAACAATGGAAGGTAACCACTGGGGCAAAGAATGAACCGGCCAAAAAGCTTTATCTGAAGCATGGATTTACGGAAGAAAAAATTTTCGAAGTCGTGCCGGGGCTGATAATCAGCTCGTTTATTCGAACGTTCACTGCCGACTCGTAAAATACCAATCAACATAAGTATCATCTGTACAAATGATCGCTTCCATGTCCATTGACTCTACAATCTGGCTTATGTTTTCATTTTTTGTCATAAACAGTGTGTAAAGTGAGTCAAACTGGTTCATAAAAGCAAATTCCAGATTCTCATCTGCCAGAATCAATTCTTTTTGGGCAATACGGCCAATTTCCAAAGGATTGAAATCACTCAAATCAATACGCCCTGCTATATTCTTTATAGGGTCATGATAGGTGAGAAAGTGGGCTCCGTTCGATTTCAGGACAGCTGCAATCTTATCAAAGAAGAATGCAGGAATAATATCTTCATTAGGATAATATAAATCCTCTTTCATAATGGCATTTACTTTAAGATACAAATCTTCCCTGGCAAACTCCTTGCTTAATGAATTAATGGTGGTTTGCAATGCAATGCCAAGCTCCCCCAGATCCAAGCCGGTCCATTGCATTATTTTTTCCCATTTCACCGGTGTTCCCGATTGGATTATTTCTTCATCGGAAAAGAATTTCTCTTTATTCCAATCCCTTGCTGAGCCTTTTGGCATTTGAATAAACGGATGCAATAATAGGGCTGCATGGCTGAAACCAGCAGGCAATTGTTCCAAGATAGGCACACTTCCATTTAACCATTTATACTGAAGCATATTAATCCCCCTTCCTGCACTATTTTACCATTTATTTACTAAAACGAAATAGGGTCCAAATCATTTTCGATTTGGACCCTTGCTTATTTCTATTTAATCTTCCCCCGGTCTTATCTATTCAACAGGCTTCCCACATAGCGCAGCAGTTCATTCGCAGATGTGGAATTGTAGCCGTGTTCGTCGATGAGCCTTGCAACGACTTCGTTGACTTTCTTCAATTGAAGTTCATCCGGCGTCTTGGTGGATGTCGTGATTTTGACGACATCTTTCAAGTCCGCAAACAATTTCTTCTGGATGGCTTCGCGCAGGCGGTCATGCGAATTGTAATCAAACCGCTTTCCTTTTCGGGCGTAAGCAGAAATGCGGATGAGGATTTCTTCCCTGAAAGCTTTTTTCGCATTTTCGGAAATGCCAATCTGCTCTTCAATCGAACGCATCAATTTTTCATCCGGATTGATCTCTTCCCCTGTCAGCTGATCGCGTATTTTCGCTTTATTGCAGTACGCTTCAACGTTATCGAGGTAGTTATCCATAAGCGTTTTAGCAGATTCCTCATAGGAGTAGACGAACGCTTTCTGAACTTCTTTTTTCGCAATATCATCGTATTCCTTGCGGGCAAGTGAAATATAGTTCAAATATTTCTCACGAAGCTCCTGTGTAATCGATGGATGCTGATCAAGCCCCTCCTTCAAGGAACGCAGGACATCCAGGGCATTGATCGTCTTGACTTCTTTCCGGATAATCGTAGAGGAAATTCGGTTGATGACATAGCGCGGATCGATGCCGCTCATGCCTTCATCTTGATACTCCTTCTTCAACTCATCCAGATCAGCCGAATTGAAGCCTTCGACGCTTTCGCCATCATAAAGGCGCATTTTCTTGATCAAATCGATATCCCCGCGTTTCGGATCCTTCAGCCTGGTCAAAATTGTGAACATCGCAGCTACTCTTAATGTATGAGGGGCAATATGCACATCCGATACATCGGACTCATTGATCATCTTTTCGTAAATCTTCTCTTCCTGTGAAACCTTCAGATTATACGGAACCGGCATGACAATGATCCTTGAATGCAGGGCTTCATTCTTTTTATTCGAAATAAATGAACGGTACTCCGTTTCATTCGTATGGGCCACAATCAATTCATCCGCTGAAATCAAGGCAAACCTTCCTGCCTTGAAATTGCCCTCTTGTGTGAGTGAGAGTAAATGCCAGAGAAACTTCTCATCACACTTCAGCATTTCCTGGAATTCCATCAATCCACGGTTGGCTTTATTCAGCTCACCGTCGAAACGGTACGCCCTCGGATCGGATTCTGATCCAAATTCAGCGATCGTGGAAAAGTCGATGCTTCCCGTCAAATCCGCGATATCCTGGGATTTCGGATCCGATGGACTGAACGTTCCGATTCCCACGCGTTTATCTTCCGAGAAGAAAATGCGTTCCACTAATACATCTTCAATTCTGCCGCTGTAATCCTGCTCGAGCCTCATTAAATTCAATGGCGAAAGATTGCCTTCCACGCGGATTCCATATTCCTTGTAAAAATCCTCACGCAGATTCTGCGGGATCAAGTGGAGGGGATCTTCATGCATCGGACACCCTTTAATCGCAAAAACCGAGCCGCGGTCTGATCGTGTATATTGCTCCATACCGCGTTTCAGCATGGCCACCAGCGTGGATTTCCCTCCGCTGACAGGTCCCATCAATAGTAAAATGCGCTTTCTGACATCCAATCGTTTGGCCGCTGGATGGAAATATTCCTCCACCAGTTTTTCCAGCGCTTCCTCAAGGCCGAATAGCTGGGAATTAAAGAATTTATATCGTCTCTTTCCATTCTCCTCTTCCACTCCAGCGTCCTTAATCATATTGTAAACCCTAGAATGGGCCGACTGCGCCACCCACGGCTTCTCTTTCAGCAGCTCCAAGTAGTCTGCAAAAGTCCCTTCCCATTTCAACTTCTCTTCTTCTTCACGGTAGTATTCCAGCCTCTTTAAAATATCCATAAGGACCTCCCCCTGTCGCTTCTTCAGAGACGATTAATATACTCTATGCGCAGGTCCAATCGAACATGATTGCTAAAAAAGAGAACTGCTTTTTTTCACAAAATCATCATTTTCCGGAAAAAGATGTATGAATGCGTTCACACGGCTGAAATTATGTTCTATAATAAAAGATAGTTTGGGCATACTTGGATTATAAAAAGGAGGCTACATACGTGAATACTTTCATTATTTGCTGTGTAATTGTTGCATTCCTTGCAGCCATCTTTACTGCTGGATACAATGACAAGCCAGGTGTACACAAATAAAACTGCTGATCACTCAGCAGTTTTTTTGTTTGGTTTCAATTTTTCACTTCAAGTCGAATCCTTTTCCTTGCACAAAATCCTTCATATACATGCGGGTCTTGTTAGATAGCATCTTGCCCATCTGTCCAGTCCAGGTGTCGCTTCTCAACCCATTTGTACGTTTATGGTAGTACTCGCTGATTTCTTTGTTGTATTCATCAAGCTGCCCTTCATACGCTACAAGATCCTGCTCGTATTCATTTTCATGGTAGATATGCTCGAATGGCAGCCTTGGCTTGACATCGGTATCCTGATCGGGATACCCGACAGCCATGCCGAATAGAGGGACGACCCTCTGCGGTGTATTTAAAACTTTCTGGACTTCAGGGAGATTGTTTCTAATTCCTCCGATATAGCAGATCCCCATCCCCATGGATTCAGCTGCAACTGCTGCATTTTGCGCTGCCAGTGCGGCATCAATCAACGCCACCATGAATTTCTCCGTACTTTCAATCGTATCCTTCACGTCGCTGTTTTCCTTTTTCCCGATCAGTTCATGCCTGTACAGGTCTGCACAAAAAACGAAGAAATGCCCATTTTCAGCGACATACGTTTGATTACCGGCAAGCTCCGCCAATTTTTGCTTCTTTTCCGGATCGGTGACTCCTATGATGGAATAAGCCTGGATGTAGCTTGATGTGGAAGCTGCCTGCGCACTTTTCACGATCCATTGAATCTGCTCCCTGGATAGTGGCTTGTCCTTGAATTTACGGACAGAATGATGGGCAAGCATCGTCTCGATTGTTTGATTCATCATGTCTTCCCCCTTAGATTTCGATGCGATTAGTGTACCACCCGGGACCCTCTTTTAAAAATAAAAAGGCCTCCAGAAGATGCTCTGGAAGCCCATTTTCATTTCAAGCCAGGATATCCTTGTTGACGGAGCGCCTCATAAACGAGAATCGCAGCCGTATTGGAAAGGTTAAGAGAACGGACATGGTCATTCATCGGGATGCGAAGAGCCTTGTCTTTGTTCTCTGCGATCAAATCCTTCGGAAGACCGGTCGTTTCTTTCCCAAATAAGAAGAAGTAATCCTTTTCAGGCTGGCTGTAGTCAAAGGAGGAATGCTCCAATTCGCCAAATTTGGTCAAATAAAAGAATTCTCCATCAGGATTGCTATTGAAGAAATCGTCAAGGGAATCATGGTAGACGATTTTGACAAACTCCCAATAATCAAGCCCTGCACGCTTCAACATTTTATCGTCGGTTGAAAAGCCGAGCGGACGGATCAAATGGAGCGTCGTTCCTGTAGCTGCACATGTACGTGCGATATTGCCTGTATTGGCTGGAATCTCTGGCTGGTATAATACAACATGTATGCCCAATGAACTTTCACCTCATTATTCAAAACTCTACATGCCATTATACCAATCAAAGAAAAGATTTTCTACAACAGGCCATTCCTCCCCTACATATCATCCATAATTTTAAAGAAGCTGTACTGGATGTTCGGCGTATAGGCACTCGAGTCCTCATATGCCCAATACCGCATGCGGCTGTTGTACGTATGGGCGTTTACGAGAGGCATCCCGTTTGCATCCTTTCCGGTCACAATCGTGTTATGGTCATATCGCCCATCTCCCTGAAAGTCATAGCAGATGACATCCCCGATATCCAGTTCCTGTGGCTCGCTCATTTTTTTGGCGCGCAGTCCGCTTGAAGAAGACGACAAATACCAGCGGAGGGAATTGGCGACTGCCCAACTGTAGCTCCAATTGCTGTTCTGCATCCACCAGCCTTTGCCCCGTCCAGGATAACCCCTCATCGGCGCACCTCCAGCACGGAGACACTGCGAAATAAAATTAGTGCAGTCGACTTCGAACTTTTTGTATGCAGGATTGTAGCTGTTCCACCATTTCTCCGCATATTGCGCCGCTTTCAGACGGTCATACTGGTATCCTCCACGATATTCCACATCTTCTTCCATCACCGGAAATGGATTCTCCTCTTCCACCGGGTAGTCCAGCTCCTCATCTTCAATCAGCTGGTCCTGATAAAAGACCGCTCTCCGATGTTCGATTTCTTCTTCCATATAGATCAAGCTTTTCTGTTTGATCAAGTATTGCATATGAACTTCGTAGTGAAAAATCGTGTAGTATCCATCCTCCTGCTTCGATTTCAGCCTTCCAGTCCCGCTAGTTTTAATGATTTCCGCCGACCTGGTGCTGCACTGCTCCTTCTTTTTTTCTATTTTGGTGCAGCTGCTTTCATTGTGATCCGCTACACTGCCATCCACTCTATTTTGTAAAAGCCTTTGTAATTGTTCTTTCAATGAAGATCCCTCCTCCCTTCATTCATATGACGGAAAATGGGGCATAACAACTAGGAAATGCGCAAGCGCCCTGAAAGCCCCGACCAGCATAAGACGGAACTCGAAGGAAATCCTGATTTCCGTAGAGGTACGGCTTATGACTCGAGGGGCTGGGCGCTGGAGCTGGACAAATTCAAACACTGAATTTTTATATGCGATTCTCTTTTTCATGAGTACAAATAAAATGTTTAATTGAAAAACGCCAATCCTTTTTCAATTTCTTCTATGACCTCTGCATCTTTTTCGCGTTCCCGAGCTTTCGTCAATACGAGTTTTGCTTCCTCACCGCCAATTTTACCGAGAGCCCACGCAGCAGTTCCTCTCATGACCGGACGGACGTCATGTTCAAGAACATTGATAATATCAGGCACGGCGGTCTCATCTTTAAAATGGGCAAGTGCAAGCAATGCGTTTCGCTGAATCGGCTTCTTGCCTCTCCATGATCCGGATACATGTCCGTAGCGTTCTTTGAATTCCTTATTGCTTATGGAAAGGAGCGGCTTCAAAAGAGGCTTCGCGATTTCCGGATCCGGCTCCATTTCAGCATGCAGGTGAAAATCCTTTCCTTTATTTTCAGGGCAGACAGTCTGGCATGTGTCGCAGCCGTAAAGTCTGTTGCCGATTTTCGTCCGGTATTGATCAGGCAGGAATCCTTTTGTCTGAGTCAAAAACGCGATGCATTTCTGGGCATCCAGCTGCCCGCCTTCCACAAGGGCACCCGTCGGACAGACATCAACGCACTTATTGCATGTGCCGCAGCGGTCCTCCATCGGCTCGTCCGGTTCAAATGGAAGATTGCAAATCATTTCCCCAAGATAGACATATGATCCGAATTCCGGCGTGATGATGGCGCAGTTCTTTCCGCTCCAGCCTATCCCTGCACGTTCTGCAACGGCCCTGTCGACAAGCTCTCCGGTATCTACCATGGACTTAAACCGCGCCTCAGGAACACGTGAAAGAATATATTCTTCAAGCATCGAAAGCTTTTCCCTTAACAGGACATGGTAGTCAGTTCCCCATGATGCCCTGCAGAAAATCCCCCTGCGCTCCCCCCGTTTACTTTGGGGGGCGTCCTTCATTTTCGATGGATAGGCAAGGGCGATGGAGATGATCGATTGCGGGCCGTCAAAAATCAAGTCGGGATGCACCCGCTTTTCGATGTCCGGCTCTTCAAAGCCAGATTGATAGCCGAGTGCTTCCTGCCTTCTCAATCGATTCTTCATTTCATCAAATGTCGATGCTGTTGTAAATCCGATTTTATCAATGCCGATTGTCTTGCTATAGGAAATGATATCCTCTTTTAGCTGCTGAAAGTCCATAAGTTTTCCTCCTTCCTTATTTAATATATATCCGATGCTCATTCGAGCCGGTTTGAATGAATGATTTCCAATCGTTCTCTATGATAAACTATTTTTAATGAAATTTGGAGGTGGCAGTGTTGGAATTTACTGTAGAAAAAGATCTCTGTCAAAAGATTCCCGGCTTTAAGGTTGGGGTGATTGAATATAGGGGAATTGAAGTCGGGGATTCTCCGCAAATGCTGAAAGGCCGCTTGCAGCTGTTTCAGGAATCCATCTTCTTTGACCTGGAAGAAAAGCCTGTCACAGAGGTTTCCGGAATAAAAGAATGGCGCCAGGTTTTCAAAAGCGCCGGCAAGGACCCGAATAGATACCGCCATGCGGCTGAAGCATTATATAGAAGGATTGCGAAACAGAACTACCTGCCTTCCATCAACTCCGGAACCGATCTGAATAATTTCTTCTCCCTGCAGTACCAGGTGCCGATCGGATTGTATGATGCAGACAGATTAGATGGTGAGATCACGATTCGGACTGGCCGCTCCGGAGAAGAATATGAAGGGCTGAACGGAAGAATGAATTCACTCGAGAACCTGATTTTAGTTTCGGATAACGACGGACCGTTCGGAAGCGCATTTGTCGATTCCAAAAAAGCGAATGTCGTACCAGGTACCAGGAATGCCGTGCAGATCATTTTCCTTCGACCTTCACTGCCAATGGAGGAATGCCAGTCACTGACGGAATCCTTGATGAATATGTTCACTCAAATCAACGGCGGGGAAGCATCATTTAAAGTCATGGAATGTTAATGAGAAAGGCGCTGCTAGATAATGCAAAGACTGCGGGATTTTGGCGCTGGCGCATAAGAGATGGATTTTGGCGCATAGAACCATTTTCCGGCGAATAGGCATATTGATTTCACGCATAAGGCAGGCCATCACGTTCATAGACAGGTATTTTTCGCGCATAAAACCCCTGGGGCAGGTGCTGGAGCCAGGCAAAAGCATTGGAAAAGCAGGTATGCCCCGCTTTTTTTCCTGAAACATAAATAAAACGCAATGCTTCGTTCTCTGTTGAAACGAAACACTGCGTTAATACACTATGTATGGAGCGGGTGAAGGGAATCGAACCCTCATCATCAGCTTGGAAGGCTGAGGTTTTACCACTAAACTACACCCGCATATATTGTTTTGTTGCTTTCCTTAACACATTTATTATTATAGTAATATTTTTTACAAAAAGCAACCCATTTTTTAAAATAACTTTAAAAAGTGGAGTTGCTTTTCTTTTTTACTAGATACATAGGATTATTCGACTTTTACCAACATCTTTCGCATCTAACTTATTATACTGATAAACCTTTATCGCTTGTTTTACTGTATTGTTCAATCGCTTGATTCACAAAGAGCAGACACTCAATCAAGAATAGTGCGCCGACAACCCATGGCCCCACTTCGACGATGAGGTCATGGATTATAAGCAAGAATCCATCCAGCTGTCCGTTTAATTTCATCGTAAAAAACAGAAACATGCCGAATGTAAAATTCCTCGCCCATTGCGAGACATGGTAGACGCCTAGTCCTTTTCCCCAGCCATACCTCTTCACCCGTTTGACCGCTCGAATGCATTCAATGATTTCCACTGCTGTAAACAACAGCCCTGCCGCCACCCATAAGGCTGCAGCCCACTTCATTGTGATTGTACCGGATAAAATTCCCGCTGCCCCTGTAATGGAAACCGCACCATGGATGATGCAGTTCGTGTTTTTCCAATCTTCAGTGATGGTCCAATTCTTCAACCGTACGTATCGGTTTAGCAATAATACAAATATGATCAAGTAAAGCACCGTCCCGGAAAGATATAGAACGGATTGAATGGAATGAATCCAGCCTTCTTGGAAAAAGGCGCTGTTCGCGATGACAACGGATTGAATGCTGACCGTCATAAGCAGGATGATCCCGTGTGCTTCAGTATAAAATCGATTGACCCTGAAGTTTTTCATATAAAAAATAGCTGCCGCCAGATAAAAGATCAATAATAGCCAATTCAGGAGTTGCATGACTTCAAATGCCTTTGTATAGAGTGGAAAGCGATGGTGCAATGCCATCAGGACCACAGAGGTCGATGCAATCCAGGTGCCCGCCGCAAAGATATTCAACGGAGCTTCCATATGGCTTCGGTAAAACTTCCGATTCCGGACAGTTGAGAGGACAGCAATCGCAATATAAAACCATGAAGCTGTCAAAATGAAGCAGCCGGCAGTGCTGATGACTGGGGAAACTGCTTCCAATCGATCGAACAATTCATTCAGCAGGATGCCCATCGCCATAATAAACGCAGCTGAGGCCGTCTGGACCTGATAGTGGACAAACATTCGCTTTTGTATGATAAAAAGAATGATGGCTGAAAGCAAACTTCCGCCTACTAACATCATGGCGCTTACCCCCTTTCCAAGTCCATCATACTACAAAATTGACTTTTTTCGTTTTACAAAATATCGAACTCCTTAAACATAAAAAGAGACCATCCGAAGACGGTCTCTTTTCACGGTTACAACATCACTTTGCAAATATCGTTGGAGAATTCAACCGGATCGTGCAGCGGCAGCCCCTCGATCAGCAAAGCCTGGCTGTATAAAAGATTTGTATACAATGACAGTTTCTCTTTATCTTTTTCAAATGCATCCTTCAAGGACTTGAATACCTCATGGTTCACATTGATTTCAAGCACTTTGTCTGCTTTGATCTGTTGGTTTTGGGCATCTGGCATAGCTCGAAGGATTTTCTCCATTTCGATTGTCAATTCACCTTCTGCTGTCAAACAGACCGGATGGGATTTCAGACGCTTCGATGCACGGACATCCTTTACTTTTTCAGAAAGAAGTTCTTTCATCGACTCGAATAATTCCTTATTTTCCGGAGCCTCTTCTTTCTCATCCTTCTCTTTATCATCAGCATCAAGCCCAAGGTCCCCACTTGAAACGGATTTAAACTCTTTCTCCTCATAATTCATGAGCATCTTGATGGCAAACTCATCGATATCCTCTGTAAAGTAGAGAATTTCATACCCTTTATCTGCCACCATCTCTGTCTGCGGAAGCTTCTCGATCCGCTCGTAGGATTCACCGGATGCATAGTAGATGTACTTTTGATCTTCAGGCATCCTTGACACATATTCAGCTAAAGAGACCATTTTCTTCTCCTTGGAAGAGTAGAACATCAATAAGTCCTTCAGATCATCCTTATGGCTGCCAAAATCGCTGTAGACACCGAATTTCAACTGTCTGCCGAATGACTTGTAGAATTTCTCATAGTTCTCGCGGTCATCCTTCATCATTGCTTGCAGCTGGTTTTTGATTTTATTTTTGATATTCTTCGCAATCAGCTTCAACTGCTTATCCTGCTGAAGGATTTCACGGGAAATGTTCAGGGACAGGTCCTCTGAATCCACCATCCCTTTCACAAAGCTGAAGTAGTCAGGCAATAGGTCCGCACATTTCTCCATGATCAATACACCGTTTGAATACAGCTCAAGCCCTTTTTCGAACTCTTTGGAGTAGTAGTCGAATGGAATCTGCTCCGGAATGAACAGGATTGCATTATAGCGGACAGCCCCGTCCACGCTGATGTGGATATGCTTCAAAGGCTTGTCGAACCCGTAGCGCTTCTCATTATAGAAATTCTCGTAGTCCTCATCCTTCAACTCATTCTTATTCTTCCGCCAAATCGGCACCATGCTGTTGATGACCTGTTCTTCGGTATACTCCTCAAACTCATCCTCGCTGCCTTCTTTCGGGCGCCTTCCCGTTACATCCATTTTAATTGGATAGCGGATGAAATCTGAATATTTCTTGATGATTGCCTTTAAACGGTATTCTTCCAAGTACTCGTCATACGATTCATCTTCAGTATTCTCTTTGATGGTTAAAATGATTTCCGTACCGATTCCATCTTTCTCGCACGTCTCAATCGTATAGCCTTCAGCGCCCTCAGATTTCCACTCATAGGCCGCACCGCTTCCAAGAGCCTTTGTCCTTACCGTCACGACATCTGCCACCATAAACGCAGAATAGAAGCCCACACCGAATTGTCCAATGATGTCATGGCCATCCTTCGCTTCATTCTCAGACTTGAACGCCAGGGATCCGCTCTTTGCAATCACCCCAAGATGCTCCTCAAGCTCGTCCTTTGTCATCCCGATCCCCGTATCACGGATCGTAAGTGTACGGTTGTCCTTATCGGCACTCACCTTTATGTAGTAGTCCTCTTTATTGAAGCTGAGAGATTCATCTGTCAAAGCCTTATAATAGATCTTATCGATCGCATCACTCGAATTGGAAATCAACTCTCTAAGAAAAATTTCCTTCTGCGAATAAATGGAGTTGATCATCATTTCCAATAGTCTTTTAGATTCTGCCTTAAACTGCATCTTTTCCATAGAAATCCCCTTTCAGAATAACAATCTTCATCTCATTTTAGCACTCTATCAAGAAGAGTGCTAATCCCACTTATTTAATATCATATTTTTAAAACGGGTGTCAATATGGTTGTGGGAATTTTACAGGTTGGGATAACTGTGAACTAGTGGAGACCGGCAAATACTTTAATGTGGAAGATAATTTGCAGCATCTATTTGGGCTTTCGTGACCTTTGGTGTGGGGAAACTTGCTCGCACGGGCTACTTTCTTCTTCATTCATGCCCTTGGATCGGGCGAGTATGATCCCTAGGGCATCATTGATCTACTTTCGTGACCTCTCGTGTGGAAAACGTCCTCAAACGGGCATATTTCTTCCCCTTTCGTGACTTTGGATGGCCTGAGCATTCTACATCGGTCACTATTCCTCTGTTTGCACCCTCTCAATATAACTGCTCGCTTTTCCTTTTCCAATAAGCTGAAAGTGGCTTGATAATATTCTGCGAATACACTTCTTCGATTCAATTACCTTGCACCATTCATAGATGTCAGTTGTCGTAATCATACGTTCAGGAAAAAGCAGCCTGAATTCCTGTACACTTCTTAACACCGCAGCATCAACTTCTTCTTTACTTTGACAATCATCACAGCCTAATGCATTTTTATGGACCAGCCTGGTCGCAATAGACCCACAGTTACAGCAGACAATTCCTTTTCTCAACTGATCAAATTGATAAGCTGGTAATCTTGTAAATCTGGATTTCTTCATATGGTGGGAAACGATTTTTTGAGCAATTTGATGAGAGGTACTCGGTACGGGAGGAAGCGAATGAAGCTTTTTCTTAAATCGATTGAGCTGACTGGGGAAAATGATGGGAAGTTCTCGAGAGGAGTTGTATAAATGAAATTCCGGGTTCATGAAGATAATGCAGGATTCAATGGGCAGCATAACACCAATGTCTTTAAGAAGCTGACGCAGCAATGATTCACTTCTTTTTAATTGGAGAACAGGATTTTTTATCTCGATATGACTCAGTGTATTCCACCGATCCCCTTCGACGCAAAAATCACCTTCATAATTTTTAATTTCAAAGAGATAGATTTTGTTTTGGGAGATTCCAAGAGAATCAATCTGAAATGTGGTATGGTTGACTTCAAATAATAAATCACATAAAATCAACAAATTTATTGAACCTTCCTGCAGCCATTCATCTAATTGCACCTCGCCTAAAAATCCTTTTGCCAGATTTCCATAATAATTGTTTTCGTCCTCGGAAAAATTAGTTCTTGCTTTTAGATAATTGTAAACCTCTAATTCAATCGGTATCTTTCGTTGTTTTAAAAACATATCTCAGCTCCCATCTTTTTAATACTTCCATTTTATGTGAATCAGATTAATCACTCAAGCCCATCTTCCAAATGAAACTTTTTTTAAAAATAACTCGTCAAAGCATAAAGGAGTGATTCCATGAGTAAAAGTCGCAAATTATTATTCTGCTTAACTATGCTATTATCATTCTTATTCATTTTTGGCTGCAGCAATGGATTAAATAAAAATCACATTCCATTCAAACTGATTGCAAGTGAAAAAACCTGGCCTTCCAACTTTCGAGAAACTGCATTCGAAAGAAAGGAAACGCCATATTATTGGTATTTAGTAAAAAGAATTCAAAACCAAACGGACTATGAGAAGACATGGGAGCATTTCGCTTTTAAAGATAAAGCGCCCACGATAGACTTCAAGAAAAACGATGCCATTTTCATCGGAGTCGAAGAATCTGGAAGCTGTCCTTCCAAGATTGAATTTATTAAGAAAAGCCCTGACAATAAAACTTTGACCATCCCCCTGACCACCAAAGGCGGCGACTGTACCGCAGATGCCTCCCCAAGGTCATTTGTCATCCAAATCGATAAAAAAATCTCCAATAAAGTCAAAAGCGTCACTATGGAGGAAAGTCGAATCAAAACTGAAATCCCCATTGAAGACTGATTCAATACGAAAAGGGAAACTCTGGACTATTAGAGCTTCCTTTTTTTAGGTTCTAAAAAAGAACCCCAATCATAATTGGAATTCTCACATACAAATAGTTCCATCATATAACTTCCAAAGGGTAATTGAAGGTATTATAGCTGCCAAAATGAATTTGTAAACTGAAACCAAAAATTAATTTTAATCATCCAGTTCAATGTCAGCTTTTACAAGATTTCTTTTGTCGTAATGCAAATGATACAGTTCATTAAGTAACTTCCATCTTTCTTCATTCTCCATTTTATTTATTATAATGTTCAGAACTTCATCTGCAGTAAACTTTTTAATGTCTTCCATACGACTACCTCCGAATTATTGACTGCTGTAATTAACATCCAACTTTTCAAGAATAGTAGCTGCTTTTGAAAGAAGAGCTGGATCCTTTTTATCAATAGCTTCTTGGCTAGTTTTCAAAGCGTCTTTAAGAGTAAATCTAATTTTGCTGTCTGCATTTTTCTCAACAGACAAATTAATTGCTACCTTTTCATAAGAAAGAATGGTGGCTAAATTTTCTTTGTTGTTGTCAAAGTCCGAAGGCTGAGTGATATGTTTGGATACTGAAATCAAGAAAATAGCTGAGTTGTGTATACCATCATATAAAATTCCATTATCTGCAAGATCTTCTTGACTCGCTCCATGTAGGACTGGTTGCTGACTTACTGGATTAGATTCAGCTTTCACATCAGAATCTTTATGAAAACCAAACCAAGCTGTTGTTGCAATTCCTACCACCAATACTGATGCTAAAAGTTTTTTCATTTTCATTCCTCCTAGAATTTCATGGTAACAAACACGCAAAATATGTCAAGATTTAGGATTATTTCCAAATCATGAATAATGAATCTATTCCTTCGTTTTTACTTTTTGATGCATACGATCTTGGTTTATTTTTGTCGTGTAAAAATACAAAGAAAAAAGGCTCCAACATTAAGTTGGAACCTTCATTCTATAGCACTGTTTGATACCGGTGGCCGGGGTCGAACCGGCACTCCCGAAGGAACACGATTTTGAGTCGTGCGCGTCTGCCAATTCCGCCACACCGGCATAATAAGAAATGTGTTGGTCAGACAAGAATTATATTATCATAAAATAATAAAAATCGTCAAGAGTTCTCCTGTGAAAATTAAAGAATGATCTCATGTCATATTGAATCCTATAAGAACTAAACTACCTTCAAAATCAATTAATCATACCAAAAATAAAAAACACTCTTGAGTAATCAAGAGTGTTTTCCATGATACCGGTGGCCGGGGTCGAACCGGCACTCCAGAGGAACACGATTTTGAGTCGTGCGCGTCTGCCAATTCCGCCACACCGGCAAGTTCTTATGGAGGCGCCAACCGGATTTGAACCGGTGATAAAGGTTTTGCAGACCTCTGCCTTACCACTTGGCTATGGCGCCATTCAATTGGAGCGGAAGACGGGATTCGAACCCGCGACCCCCACCTTGGCAAGGTGGTGTTCTACC
This sequence comes from Falsibacillus pallidus, assembly GCF_050990905.1. Taxonomy (GTDB): domain Bacteria; phylum Bacillota; class Bacilli; order Bacillales; family DSM-25281; genus Falsibacillus; species Falsibacillus pallidus_A. The sequence continues at coordinate 945,759 of NZ_CP158866.1, read as the reverse complement.
ACTGAACTACTTCCGCAAGCTGGGCTAGCTGGATTCGAACCAACGCATGTCGCAGTCAAAGTGCGATGCCTTACCGCTTGGCTATAGCCCAATAATAATATATGCTGTATGTTGCACAAATGTGCTAATAAAAATGGGGCGATTGATGGGAATCGAACCCACGAGTGTCGGAGCCACAATCCGATGCGTTAACCACTTCGCCACAACCGCCATTATAATTATTTAATTGGCAGGGGCAGTAGGAATCGAACCCACACCGGAGGTTTTGGAGACCTCTGTTCTACCGTTAAACTATGCCCCTATATGAATGGTGGAGGGGGGCAGATTCGAACTGCCGAACCCGAAGGAGCGGATTTACAGTCCGCCGCGTTTAGCCACTTCGCTACCCCTCCACTATGAAATTGCTGAACCTGCATGGTGCCGGCGAGAGGACTTGAACCCCCAACCTACTGATTACAAGTCAGTTGCTCTACCAGTTGAGCTACACCGGCAAGTAAGTTTTAAAAATGGTGGCTTGGGACGGAATCGAACCGCCGACACATGGATTTTCAGTCCATTGCTCTACCGACTGAGCTACCAAGCCAAATGGCGGTCTGGACGGGACTCGAACCCGCGACCTCCTGCGTGACAGGCAGGCATTCTAACCAACTGAACTACCAGACCAAAGTTTTTTGCTTTAGCAAAATAACTTTCATTAATTTGAAGCAATTGCGGGGACAGGATTTGAACCTGCGACCTTCGGGTTATGAGCCCGACGAGCTACCAGACTGCTCCACCCCGCGACAATAAGAAGTATATCATGTGTGATCCTACGCAATTATTTTAGTTAAGACCACCCCGACTTCAATAGGCTTATTCAAGCTGCTGTTCAGTCGGTGCGCTGATGTAATACCTTCGAAGATTATTCGAACGTGCTCCACCCCGCGACAATAATATTTGATTGTTTCCCTTCGCATCGCTGCGGAAAAAATCTATGGTGGAGGATGACGGGATCGAACCGCCGACCCCCTGCTTGTAAGGCAGGTGCTCTCCCAGCTGAGCTAATCCTCCGTTATGTATCAAATGTTGTTTTTACTTAAGTGTAAAAACTATGGTGACCCGTACGGGATTCGAACCCGTGTTACCGCCGTGAAAGGGCGGTGTCTTAACCGCTTGACCAACGGGCCAATATGTTATGGCGGAGAGCAAGGGATTCGAACCCTTGAGACAGCGTTGACCGTCTACACGATTTCCAATCGTGCTCCTTCGACCTCTCGGACAGCTCTCCATATTATGGCTCCGCAGGCAGGACTCGAACCTGCGACCGATCGGTTAACAGCCGATAGCTCTACCACTGAGCTACTGCGGAATCATACAAGCCCGGCGACGTCCTACTCTTGCAGGGGGAAACCCCCAACTACCATTGGCGCTGAAGAGCTTAACTTCCGTGTTCGGTATGGGAACGGGTGTGACCTCTTCGCCTTAATCACCGGACCTTTTAAAGGACAAGTATTATTGTATAATGCTTGCTGACTTTTTTCAAGAGAAATTTTTAAAAAAATTATTCTCTCAAAACTAGATAAAGTGTAAGTGACTGTTAAACCGGAATCAACCAAATGTGGTTAAGTCCTCGATCGATTAGTATCCGTCAGCTGCACACGTCGCCGTGCTTCCACCTCGGACCTATCAACCTGATCATCTTTCAGGGATCTTACTAGCTTGACGCTATGGGAAATCTCATCTTGAGGGGGGCTTCATGCTTAGATGCTTTCAGCACTTATCCCTTCCGCACATAGCTACCCAGCGATGCCTTTGGCAAGACAACTGGTACACCAGCGGTGCGTCCATCCCGGTCCTCTCGTACTAAGGACAGCTCCTCTCAAATTTCCTGCGCCCACGACGGATAGGGACCGAACTGTCTCACGACGTTCTGAACCCAGCTCGCGTACCGCTTTAATGGGCGAACAGCCCAACCCTTGGGACCGACTACAGCCCCAGGATGCGATGAGCCGACATCGAGGTGCCAAACCTCCCCGTCGATGTGGACTCTTGGGGGAGATAAGCCTGTTATCCCCGGGGTAGCTTTTATCCGTTGAGCGATGGCCCTTCCATGCGGAACCACCGGATCACTAAGCCCGACTTTCGTCCCTGCTCGACTTGTAGGTCTCGCAGTCAAGCTCCCTTGTGCCTTTACACTCTACGAATGATTTCCAACCATTCTGAGGGAACCTTTGGGCGCCTCCGTTACCTTTTAGGAGGCGACCGCCCCAGTCAAACTGCCCACCTGACACTGTCTCCCGCCCCGATAAGGGGCGTGGGTTAGAATTTCAATACAGCCAGAGTAGTATCCCACCGATGCCTCCACCGAAGCTGGCGCTCCGGTTTCAACGGCTCCTACCTATCCTGTACAAGCTGTACCAAAATTCAATATCAGGCTACAGTAAAGCTCCACGGGGTCTTTCCGTCCTGTCGCGGGTAACCTGCATCTTCACAGGTACTATAATTTCACCGAGTCTCTCGTTGAGACAGTGCCCAGATCGTTACGCCTTTCGTGCGGGTCGGAACTTACCCGACAAGGAATTTCGCTACCTTAGGACCGTTATAGTTACGGCCGCCGTTTACTGGGGCTTCGGTTCAGAGCTTCGCTTGCGCTAACCCCTCTCCTTAACCTTCCAGCACCGGGCAGGCGTCAGCCCCTATACTTCGCCTTGCGGCTTCGCAGAGACCTGTGTTTTTGCTAAACAGTCGCCTGGGCCTATTCACTGCGGCTCTCTCGGGCTTGCACCCTACCAGAGCACCCCTTCTCCCGAAGTTACGGGGTCATTTTGCCGAGTTCCTTAACGAGAGTTCTCTCGCTCACCTTAGGATTCTCTCCTCGCCTACCTGTGTCGGTTTGCGGTACGGGCACCATTGATCTTGCTAGAGGCTTTTCTAGGCAGTGTGAAATCAGGAACTTCGGTACTAAATTTCCCTCGCTGTCACAGCTCAGCCTTATGATGACAAGGATTTGCCTCATCATCAGCCTTGCTGCTTAGACGCGCATATCCAACAGCGCGCTTACCCTATCCTTCTGCGTCCCCCCATTGCTCAAACGATCAAGAGGTGGTACAGGAATATCAACCTGTTATCCATCGCCTACGCCTTTCGGCCTCGGCTTAGGTCCCGACTAACCCTGAGCGGACGAGCCTTCCTCAGGAAACCTTAGGCATTCGGTGGATGGGATTCTCACCCATCTTTCGCTACTCATACCGGCATTCTCACTTCTAAGCGCTCCACCAGTCCTTACGGTCTAGCTTCAACGCCCTTAGAACGCTCTCCTACCACTGACACCAACGGTGTCAATCCACAGCTTCGGTGATACGTTTAGCCCCGGTACATTTTCGGCGCAGAGTCACTCGACCAGTGAGCTATTACGCACTCTTTAAATGGTGGCTGCTTCTAAGCCAACATCCTGGTTGTCTAAGCAACTCCACATCCTTTTCCACTTAACGTATACTTGGGGACCTTAGCTGGTGGTCTGGGCTGTTTCCCTTTCGACTACGGATCTTATCACTCGCAGTCTGACTCCCAACGATAAGTCTTTGGCATTCGGAGTTTGTCTGAATTCGGTAACCCGATGAGGGCCCCTAGTCCAAACAGTGCTCTACCTCCAAGACTCTTCCGTTGAGGCTAGCCCTAAAGCTATTTCGGAGAGAACCAGCTATCTCCAGGTTCGATTGGAATTTCTCCGCTACCCACACCTCATCCCCGCACTTTTCAACGTGCGTGGGTTCGGGCCTCCATCCAGTGTTACCTGGACTTCACCCTGGACATGGGTAGATCACCTGGTTTCGGGTCTACGACCACATACTCAAAACGCCCTATTCAGACTCGCTTTCGCTGCGGCTCCGCCTCATCAGCTTAACCTTGCATGTAATCGTAACTCGCCGGTTCATTCTACAAAAGGCACGCCATCACCCATTAACGGGCTCTGACTACTTGTAGGCACACGGTTTCAGGATCTCTTTCACTCCCCTTCCGGGGTGCTTTTCACCTTTCCCTCACGGTACTGGTTCACTATCGGTCACTAGGGAGTATTTAGCCTTGGGAGATGGTCCTCCCAGCTTCCGACGGGATTTCACGTGTCCCGCCGTACTCAGGATCCACTCTGGAGGGAACGAAGTTTCAACTACAGGATTTTTACCTTCTCTGATGGACCTTTCCAGATCTCTTCGTTTACTTCGTTCCTTTGTAACTCCGTATAGAGTGTCCTACAACCCCAAGAGGCAAGCCTCTTGGTTTGGGCTATGTCCCGTTTCGCTCGCCGCTACTCAGGGAATCGCGTTTGCTTTCTCTTCCTCCGGGTACTAAGATGTTTCAGTTCCCCGGGTCTGCCTTCCATACCCTATGTATTCAGGTAAAGATACTGTTCCATTACGAACAGTGGGTTCCCCCATTCGGAAATCTCCGGATCAAAGCTTACTTACAGCTCCCCGAAGCATATCGGTGTTAGTCCCGTCCTTCATCGGCTCCTAGTGCCAAGGCATCCACCGTGCGCCCTTTCTAACTTAACCTATTTGACAATTTACATTGTCAGGTTTGATTTGCGTATGACTGAAAGTCATTCACCAAAAAAATTCTAAAGTGGCGATTCTCGGTTTATGTCACTTACTTACTTTATCTAGTTTTCAAAGAACAAGTCGACCAACCATCCAGCCATGCTGAAGATTGATCTCTCTATTTGTTTGATAGAATTGATCTATCAAAACTGAACAAAACAGAAACGGTCAACATCTTGTAAATATCCTTAGAAAGGAGGTGATCCAGCCGCACCTTCCGATACGGCTACCTTGTTACGACTTCACCCCAATCATCTGTCCCACCTTAGGCGGCTGGCTCCATAAAGGTTACCCCACCGACTTCGGGTGTTACAAACTCTCGTGGTGTGACGGGCGGTGTGTACAAGGCCCGGGAACGTATTCACCGCGGCATGCTGATCCGCGATTACTAGCGATTCCAGCTTCATGCAGGCGAGTTGCAGCCTGCAATCCGAACTGAGAACGGTTTTATGGGATTGGCTCGACTTTGCAGTTTTGCAGCCCTTTGTACCGTCCATTGTAGCACGTGTGTAGCCCAGGTCATAAGGGGCATGATGATTTGACGTCATCCCCACCTTCCTCCGGTTTGTCACCGGCAGTCACCTTAGAGTGCCCAACTGAATGCTGGCAACTAAGGTCAAGGGTTGCGCTCGTTGCGGGACTTAACCCAACATCTCACGACACGAGCTGACGACAACCATGCACCACCTGTCACTCTGTCCCCCGAAGGGGAACGCCCTATCTCTAGGGTTGTCAGAGGATGTCAAGACCTGGTAAGGTTCTTCGCGTTGCTTCGAATTAAACCACATGCTCCACCGCTTGTGCGGGCCCCCGTCAATTCCTTTGAGTTTCAGCCTTGCGGCCGTACTCCCCAGGCGGAGTGCTTAATGCGTTAGCTGCAGCACTAAAGGGCGGAAACCCTCTAACACTTAGCACTCATCGTTTACGGCGTGGACTACCAGGGTATCTAATCCTGTTTGCTCCCCACGCTTTCGCGCCTCAGCGTCAGTTACAGACCAAAGAGCCGCCTTCGCCACTGGTGTTCCTCCACATCTCTACGCATTTCACCGCTACACGTGGAATTCCGCTCTTCTCTTCTGCACTCAAGTTCCCCAGTTTCCAATGACCCTCCACGGTTGAGCCGTGGGCTTTCACATCAGACTTAAGGAACCGCCTGCGCGCGCTTTACGCCCAATAATTCCGGACAACGCTTGCCACCTACGTATTACCGCGGCTGCTGGCACGTAGTTAGCCGTGGCTTTCTGGTTAGGTACCGTCAAGGTGCGAGCAGTTACTCTCGCACTTGTTCTTCCCTAACAACAGAGTTTTACGATCCGAAAACCTTCTTCACTCACGCGGCGTTGCTCCGTCAGACTTTCGTCCATTGCGGAAGATTCCCTACTGCTGCCTCCCGTAGGAGTCTGGGCCGTGTCTCAGTCCCAGTGTGGCCGATCACCCTCTCAGGTCGGCTACGCATCGTGGCCTTGGTGAGCCGTTACCTCACCAACTAGCTAATGCGCCGCGGGCCCATCTGTAAGTGATAGCCGAAACCATCTTTCAACCTTCCTCCAGGAGAAGGAAGGAATTATCCGGTATTAGCCCCGGTTTCCCGGAGTTATCCCAGTCTTACAGGCAGGTTGCCCACGTGTTACTCACCCGTCCGCCGCTGATATCAGGGAGCAAGCTCCCATCAATCCGCTCGACTTGCATGTATTAGGCACGCCGCCAGCGTTCGTCCTGAGCCAGGATCAAACTCTCCGAAAAATTGTTGGCTGAAAGCCACAATGTTTCAAGCTTGATTAGCTCGATTTTTAAAACTTAAAATTTAACGTTGGCGTTTTGTTTTGTTCAGTTTTCAAAGATCAATTTCGCTTTCGTCTCTCAGAAGCGACTTTATTATCTTATCAAATGCTGACTTTCATGTCAACACTTTTTTTAAAACTTTTATTTTTCTTCGCCGCTGCTAAATGAGTTGTTCAGCAGCGACGCTTATAAATATATCAGCCTTATAAAATAAAGTCAACACTAAAAATGATATTTTAAGATAATTTTTTCGGAACAGAATAATACCTATGGAAGATACCCTGCCCCTTCGTCTCCACATTCTCTACAGACACACAGTTCTTATCTGCCAGATACTCAAGCAAAATAGCTAAATCAACAGAGTAGTGCTTCAGTTCTTCATGGTGCATCAGATCATTGATGCTCCATGATTCTTTCATTTCAAGAACCTCTATTAAATGAGCAGTGCCTGATTTCATCCTTGAATGAATGAGGAATTCGCTGGCTAAGAATAAAAGCTCGAGCCTTTTATCAATAGTTTCATCGCTTGTGACCAACTCTTCGTACAATTTAAAGATTTCCGGTTCGATCTGCTTTACTTGATTCCACACTGTCACTTCCGGATGAAATCCGTTTTCGATGACCGCCAGACGCGCCAGATGATGAAGAGAGTGGACAATATGATTGTAGGCATCTAGATAATGATGATTGTCAAAGAATGCTTTTCCATCTGTGTACCTTCTGATTAATTTCGCGAATTCCATTCCCATTTTGATTTTCCTTCCATAGAACGGGAAATCACGGAGCTCCATTTTCAAGCCATCGACATATTCGTTTCTGTCGAAGAGAATTTTTCCATTAAAGAGCCAGTCAACGATTTTTCGGTTGCTTCCTAATAGGATCCACTCTTTAAGCTGCTCTTCCGTGACGATGTGAAGGGCGGCTTTTTGATCTTGGTAAGTATAATGTTTAATAAATACTGACTGGTCCGCTTCTTTAACAATGACAAGCAGGACTGTATCAAATGTATCTGTAATAGGACTTGCGTGAAGTCTCTTTTCTATCCTTAAAATCCCTAATGTATTTTGTTGGCTTGCCCGTTCTTGATAAATGGGGCGAAGGATATCCTCCATAAACTAACTCCTCCATATAACTAGCATTTTAGGATACTACTTCGACAATCATAATAAATTTCCTGCTGATTTAAAAGACAATTTTCGACACTGCCTTGTCAAAGATTCCTACTTATTTGTAAGAAAAGTGTGATATAGTAATTTTCTAGGAGGGACAAATGATGGCTAAATACTCGAATAAAATAAATAAAATCCGCACATTTGCGCTAAGTTTGATTTTCATCGGTTTCATTATTATGTACATAGGCATCTTCTTCCGCACCCATCCAATCGTCATGACCATCTTCATGATCCTCGGCCTTTTGTCGATCATCGCAAGCACGGTGGTTTATTTCTGGATCGGGATGCTTTCCACGAAAGCGGTCCAAGTGGTCTGTCCGAATTGCGGAAAGCCGACGAAACTGTTGGGACGGGTCGATATGTGCATGCACTGCCGAGAGCCGCTTACATTGGATAAGAACCTCGAAGGCAAGGAATTTGATGAAAACTACAACAAAAAAGGTTAATACGGCACCATCAGAAAAGCCCCTTCAGCGAGATACGTTCTGCTTTCGCTGAAGGGGCTTTTATTATAAAACAAAAAAATAAGCCCTCCATTATAGAAGGGCGTTTGAATTAATGTGCGTCTTTTTTGCTGCAGTCCGGACATGTGCCGTATATCTCCATCCGGTGTGCACCAACTTTAAAGCCAGTGACGTGTGAAGCCAGATGTTCGACTTCATCCAATCCAGGGTAATGGAAATCCACGATTTTGCCGCAGGACTCGCAAATGACATGGTAATGGTCGGTGGTAACGAAATCGAAACGGCTGGAAGAATCCCCGTAAGTCAATTCTTTGACCAGGCCAACCTCACGAAATACTCGCAAATTATTATATACAGTCGCCACACTCATGTTTGGGAATTTCCCTTCGAGCGCCTTGTAGATATCATCGGCCGTCGGGTGTGACATCGAGCTAATTAAATATTCAAGTATCGCATGACGTTGAGGCGTGATTCGCACCCCTGTTTGTTTTAAGGTATCCAATGCTTCTGTAAGCTGATCTTGGGACACGGTCATGCACCTCTTTCTTAATAAGAATTCATTCTTAAATTAAAATCTTTATAAATAGTTTACTAAGAAAAGTATGTTTCTGTCAATTATCCCCGTCTGTCTGCGTGAAGGGTTTCCTCGATTTCTCCAAGCTGTCCATTGATATATCTGGCTGCCACAAACAGCAAATCAGATAGTCGGTTTAAGTAGGAAAGAACGAGTGGATTCACTTCCTCGCCGATTGCGACTGCATTCCTCTCAGCTCTCCTTGCAATGGTTCTCGCCGTATGAAGGGCGGCACCTGCTGGATGTCCTCCTGGCAGGATAAAGTTTTTAAGAGGCTCCAACGACTCCTCCCATTTATCAATTAACCCTTCCAAGAAGGATATGTCCCCTTCTTCCACTTTCCATTTCACTTCTTTTCCAGAAGGAGTGGCAAGTTCTGCCCCTACATGAAAAAGAGCCGTCTGGATCCGATGAAAGGCATTTTCCAACTCTTCCTTGCCCTCGAAGTATTCCTTTTTCACGTAGCTTAATGCCAAACCGATCATGGAATTGGCTTCATCACAAGTCCCGTACGCTTCGACTCTCATGTCGCTTTTTGATACACGCTGTCCATATACTAATGAAGTCGTTCCTTTATCCCCTGTTTTCGTATAGATTTTCATTTCTAATACCCCCTCTTTGGATCTACTACGTTCATAAAGTTGTTTTTATTATTGATATATGTATGAAGATTATGCTTGAATATTTCAAATGCCCTCGGCAAGTAGTCATCGGAATGGCTCGAAACGTGCGGAGTGAGCGTCAGGTTTTTCATTTTCCAAAACGGATGGTCCTCAGGCAGCGGTTCTATTTCAAATACATCCACAAAGGCGTGGGCGATCTGTTCTTCCTCCAGAGCTTCAATCAATACTTCCTCAGAAACAGCATCCCCTCTTCCGATATTGATAAAGACGGCCGACTCTTTCATGGCCGTGAAATGCTCTTTTTGATAAAGATATTTCGTTTTATCGGTGCTCGGCAATATGTTGATGATAAAGTCCATATCGGGAAGTACATCTTTGAACGATTCCATTGTGTACATAACCTTATATTCCTTCATCTGCTTACCGGTTGAATTTACACCGTAAACAGTCATTCCAAAGAAGTTTGCTGCTTTCGCTATCTCGGATCCGATTGCTCCCGCTCCGACAATCATCAGATTTTTCCCCGACAGCTCTCCCATTTTCAGATCAGGCTGCCAGATGCCTTCACGCTGCTGGTCCCGAAACGCACCAAGCTGCTTCACATATTGTAGCATCAGGCCGATGGTGAATTCCGTCATCGGTTTCTTATGGATTCCCTTTGCATTTGTCAAAAGGATGCCCCGTTCAGCAATTGCGTCTAACGGCATTTTCTCCAGTCCCGCTGAGACAACCATGATCCATTTCACATTTTGCGCATTCTTGATGTGTCCCTCAGTCAAATCCTCTCCATAAGTGACGATGACTTCAGCATCAGAAAGGAGTCCATTTTCTTCATCAATAGAAGAAAGAATTTGAAGGTTCAAATCATCCCCCATTTGTTTAAGCGGTTTCAACAATTCCTCCGGGGGAGAAAAAGTAAACAGCACATTCATCTAAAAATCCCCCAATCCTGGACTATCTCTATTTCTGACTATTTTATCATATCAGCTGAATAGTCCACATCAGAAACACTCTTCAGGCAAAAAAAGAGAGCCGAGTTCATCGGCTCTTAACGTATGACTATCTGAGGAGGTATGCCCTAGTATAAAGTATGTTCGTTTGCAGAAAATGCATGGACAAACGCCACAACTCCATTAAAATAGGCATGGTTTTTCTCCCATTTTTATAAGTTTTTTTACATATGATCTTTGATGAATTGAAGCGCTTCTGCTACGTGGTCCTTCACTTTGACCTGGCGCCACTCTTTTGCAAGCTGTCCGTCTTTTCCGATGATGAACGTGGACCTCACGATTCCCATGTATTCCTTGCCGAAGTTCTTTTTCAGCTGCCATACACCATAGTCTTCCGCCACTTTGTGATCCTCGTCGACCAGCAGCAAAAATGGCAGCGAATGCTTTTCCACGAATTTTTGATGTTTATCGATCGGATCCGGGCTTACACCAAGGATGACGGTATCAAGGCCTGAAAAACTTTCGTACTGATCGCGGAAATCGCACGCTTCCGTTGTACATCCCGGTGTCATGTCCTTTGGATAAAAATATAGGACGACATTCTTCTTCCCGCGGTAATCCGATAATTTCACTTTTTCCCCATTGCTTGCGGTCAATTCAAAGTCAGGTGCCAGTTGTCCAATTTCTACAGTCATGTTTGTTTCCTCCCATTAATAAAGCTTCTACCAATAGCCTATCCAAATTGGGAGAAGAAAACAAATTTCAAGGTGTTAAGCTGGCTTTTCGATATCCAATACCGTCCTCACTACAAAAGCGGCAGGGATTGTATAGCCGATCAGCGCCTCCAATATGACCAGCACCCGCCCAGCTTCAACCGGGATGACATCTCCATAGCCAACGGAAAACAATGTCATGCCGCTGAAATACACATAGGTCATGAATTTATTCAAAAACGAATCAACGGCAACCCCTGAATTATCTGCCAGGACGCGGACCCCCTGCAATTCAAGAGCCATATATAATAAACCGAAGCCAATCATAAGCGTCAGATAGATTAAACTAATGAAAAGAAAGTTTTCCAGCGAAACGTGCCGCTGCTTCATCTTCGAGGGCAAAAATAGATTCCTGATGCTGACCATCATGCAGATGACCACCGCCCCCATAAATACCTCCAGCATTCCTCCACCCCCAAAGACTACTCATCACATTCTATGAAAAAAAGCCTGGACAAATGTCCAAGCTTTCAAAACAAATCAGTTCCCTGCTCCCCGGTAGCGTTTGACGCCTTTATTCCAAAGGAGTACAGATAAGGTGATAAATAAAATGCCGATCACCGGCGTCAGGAACGCATATCCGTACCATTCTTCTTTTCCTAAGAAATAAGAGGCCGGATAGACGCCGACAAACGCAAATGGCAGGATCCATGTCAGCACAAAACGGATGACGGTGTTGTAGATGTTCACCGGATACCGTCCGTAGTTCCCGATATTGTACATCATCGGCATGATCGAGGTCTTCGCATCAGACCAGAAACCGATGGCTGCCATGATAATGAAGATCCCTCCATAAACAAGCGCTCCGCCAATGGCAAACAAGATGAATAGAAACGGATCATACCAATGAAGGCTGATCCCCAATTTATCCCCGGAATATAGCATGACCGCAATCCCCGTCACCACTCCGAGAAGCGACTCCAATTCGATCCTCTCCAGGATGATTTGAAACAGACTGTGGATTGGCCTAGTCAAAATCCTGTCCATCTCGCCTTTCACGATATAGCGGTCATTGAAATCCCAAATATTGAAGAAGGATGAGAAAATGGCAAACGGCACTAAAAAGAAACCGTAGATAAAGATGATTTCATATTGGCTCCAGCCGCTCAAGAGCTTTGTATGGCCAAAGACAATCAGGATAAAGACGAGGTTCACACCTTGGAATAATAAATCCGATAAAAATTCAACCAATAAATCTGTTCGGTACTGCAGCCTTACTTTTATATATTGGGCGACGTATTGAAAAAACATCTTCAAATAAAACATGCTGTCACCCTCCTTGAATAATCATTTGTTTTTTTGCCAGCTTCCACAGGACTCCAATCGGGATGAGCAAAATGACGGTCCACGCTACTTGCAGGAGGATCGCCTGGATCATTTCGTTCCCTTTGAATCCCTCTGTGAAAATCATGCTCGGCACATAGCTGATGCCTTGAAACGGCAAATACTTCATGACCGTCTGTGCCCACATCGGAAAGAAATTGATTGGAAGCAGCAGCCCGGAAAATAAATCGATGACCACCCGTTTGGCACGGATCAAGCCATCGTTATTAAATAAGAAAAAAGTCGTCATTCCAGTCAACAGGTTGATCTGGGTGTTGATGATGAAGCTGAGGACAATGGATATTCCGAACCATGACCACACAGACGGATCAAATGCTACGTGCAGCCTGAATATCAACGACACTATTACCATACCTGGAATGGAGAAAAACAACAGTCGGAAGATACCTTCACCAAGCCCCTGCATCGTTTTCATTCCCAGATAGCTGTAAGGGCGGATGAGCTCCACCGCAACCTTTCCTTCTTTGATCTCCTGTGCGATTTCACGGTCGATATTATTGAAATAAAAAGCCCGCGCCATCCAGGCAACCGCTATATAAGTGGTCATTTGGATGACAGAGAGTCCTTCAATATCCTGCTTCCCTCCATAAATCGCCTGCCAAAGGAAGTAGTAGGCCCCAATGTTGATGCTGTAGATCAGGATGCCGCTATAATAGTTGGTCCGATATGCCAGCATCATCAAAAAGCGGATACGAATCATTTCCATATATTTTCCCATGATTCATCCTCCTTTCAAACGAAGCCTTTTTCATAGATGTTTCGGATGATTTCTTCCGTTGAGGTTTCCTGGATCTTGATATCCTTGATCTTGAACCTCGATACAACGGAGGCGATGAGCTCTGATATCTTTTGATCGTCAGCGTCTACCGTCGCGATGTATTTATGAAGTCTGCGGTCGATATCCCAGACAGCCTCCAAATTTTGAGTGAGGAACACAAGCTCTTCTTCATCAATTTGCTCAAGGAACTGAAACTCCACTTCCTTTTTATCTCCCCAGCTCTGCTTTAGATGATTGAGGGCGCCATCATAGATGATCTGCCCTTCATCAAGCATGACCACTCTGTCGCAAAGCGCCTCGATGTCTGACAGGTCATGGGTTGTGAGGAGGATCGTCGTGTTGAATTTCTCATTGATTTCCTTAAGGAACTGCCTGATTTTCAATTTCACCAGTACATCGAGGCCGATCGTCGGTTCATCCAAAAACAATAGCGGAGGATTATGGATGAGGGCTGCAGCCAATTCACAGCGCATCCTTTGCCCGAGGGATAATTTACGGACGGGCTTGTCCAAAAGCGGTCCGATCTCGAGCGTCTCGATGACATGGCTCATATGCTCGTCATACTGTTCATCCGATACTTTGTATACCTTTTTCAAAAGGCGGAATGATTCCTGCACAGCGATATCCCACCAAAGCTGGGAACGCTGGCCGAATACGACACCGATCGTATTGACGAACTTTTCCCTGTCTTTATGGGGATTCATCCCGTTCACTTCCACTGCGCCTGATGTCGGAGTCAAGATCCCTGTAAGCATCTTGATCGTGGTCGATTTTCCCGCTCCATTCTCCCCGATGTAGCCGACCATTTCTCCTTTTTTCACAGTAAAGCTTATATCATTGACGGCGGGGACGATCTTATAGTTCCGCGTGAATAGATCGCGGAATGCCCCGCTAAGTCCTGAACGGCTTGAATAAGCCTTGAATTCTTTACGGAGATTCTCTACAACAATTGCGTTATCCATCTCTTTAACGCTCCTTCCTTCTTGATGCCATCACATAGTGTACCACATTCATTCGCGGACTACCTCCAGAATGTTTCGCTATTCTAATTGCGCAATCAGAATCGGCGTACTACAATGTAGGATGTACATTTATGAAGGAAAAGCTTCATGATTGGATGCCATCCAGCCTGTTTTTCAGGCCCAAACCATTAAGGAGGATTTAAATGGATTTCAGTAAATCAGAACATTTACATAAAGAAGCATTAGAACATATCGTCGGCGGCGTCAACAGCCCTTCCCGCTCGTATAAAGCCGTTGGGGGCGGTTCACCTGTTGCAATGGAAAGAGGCCAGGGGGCGTACTTCTGGGATGTGGACGGAAATCGCTACATCGATTACTTGGCTGCCTATGGACCGATCATCACGGGACATGCGCACCCGCACATTACAGAAGCCATCAAAAAAGCGGCGGAAAACGGGGTCCTTTACGGCACACCGACGCCTCACGAAGTAAAATTTGCAGCCATGCTGAAAGAAGCAATGCCGGCGATGGATAAAGTACGGTTTGTCAACTCCGGTACAGAAGCAGTCATGACGACGATCCGCGTAGCGCGCGCATATACCGGCCGCGACAAAATCATCAAGTTTGCCGGCTGCTACCACGGACATTCAGACCTCGTCCTTGTAGCTGCAGGCTCCGGCCCATCAACCCTTGGAACACCTGATTCCGCCGGTGTGCCAAAAAGCATCGCAAAAGAGGTCATCACCGTTCCTTTCAATGACATCGAACCGTTTAAAGAAGCATTGGCAAAATGGGGCAGCGAAATCGCAGCTGTTCTTGTAGAACCGATCGTAGGGAATTTCGGGATTGTTGAACCTAAGCCAGGTTTCTTAGAGGCTGTGAATGAACTGACACACGAAGCAGGCGCACTGGTCATTTATGATGAAGTCATCACCGCTTTCCGCTTTATGTACGGCGGGGCGCAGGACTTGCTGAATGTAAAGCCTGACCTGACTGCGATGGGGAAAATCATCGGAGGCGGCCTCCCGATTGGAGCTTACGGTGGACGTGCTGAAATCATGGAAAAAGTGGCACCGCTAGGACCTGCCTACCAAGCTGGAACGATGGCCGGAAACCCTGCATCCATCCTTTCCGGTATTGCCTGCCTGGAAGTCCTCAAGCAAGAAGGAGTCTACGAGCATCTTGATCACCTTGGAAAACTGCTTGAAGAAGGCATCCTGAAATCTGCTGAGAAGCACAATATCCCAATCACCATCAACCGCTTGAAAGGTGCACTGACTGTCTACTTCACGGATGTGAAAGTTGAGAACTATGAACAGGCGGAAGCGACGGACGGGGAAATGTTTGCGAAATTCTTCAAACTGATGCTTCACCAGGGCATTAACCTGGCCCCTTCCAAATATGAAGCCTGGTTCTTGACTACAGCTCATACAGAAGAAGATATCAAGGTAACATTAGAAGCAGTGGACAACGCATTTTCAAAGCTTCTTTCTGAATAAATATACAAAACGAACCATCGCTTAAATTGAGCGATGGTTTTTTAATACCTTAAAAAGAAAGCGTTTACAATAACTCTTCTTTATTTCCACCTCACGATTCTTGCATAGGAATTTGCATAAACAACTTTCCCTATGCTATCATTGAACTATTATTCTGAATTTTTAATCAATAAAACAAATCTAAAACCAATCCACAAGTTCCTCATTTCCCTGCTTCCATGCGAAAATTTAATACCGGAGGTGAATGGCACATGCCATTACAAAAAAATCATTGGAGTCCCCACACATTCAAGGATCATCATCGCCACGAACATGATGCATGCGGGATTGTTGCCTGCATCGAAAAAGAGAAAATCCCCACACGAAAAAACATCACGAATTGTATAGATGCCTTAATCAAAATGAACCACAGAGCAGGCTTCATTCATGATGAAGGCGACGGAGCCGGCATTCATATTGATCTTCCGAGAGCGCTGTGGGAAGACAAACTGCAGCAGCAAGGACACGCCCCCGCTCTCGCCCACTCGCCTGAATTTGCAGTAGGACATTTTTTTCTGACGAATGAAACCCCATCTTTAAAAGAAAAGATTATCGATTCCTTATCGGAGCGCGGCCTTGATGTATTATTTCAGTCCGACACAACTGCGGATCTTTCTGCCCTCGGAATCAACGCCAACAAAGAAAAGCCGATATTTTTTCAAGTTGGCTGCATTGCCCGCCACAAGTCTGTAAACCTATCGAAGCAACTATACGAACTTGGCATTCTGCTCGAAAACGAAGAGAACATCCACGTTGCCTCGCTCAGCGGGGAGCATGCCATCTATAAAGTGATGGGCGGCGGAGAATTATTAATGAACTATTATCATGATTTGAAAGATGAAAAGATCTCCTCTGCCATGACACTCGGACATAACCGCTACTCAACGAATACCCTATCCACTTTTTCACGCGTACAGCCATTCAGCCTTTTAGGACACAATGGCGAAATCAATACGATTTCAAAATTCAGGGAAGAAGCAGAGATGCTCCAGATCCCGCTCGTCCAGTCTGGAAGCGACTCACAGGATGTCAACAGGGTCATTGAAACCTTTATTTGCCGCGACGGATTTTCCCTGTTTGAAGCAATGGACATGGTCTTCCCTCCGATTATGAATGAAATCAACCACTATCCTGATCATCTCCAGGATTTATATATCCATTTCCGGGAAAATTGGGGACATATCGCTCAAGGTCCGGCAGGCATTGTATCACGTTTTGGCGATGAAGCGGTCTTCAGCGTGGATTCCCTTGGCCTCCGTCCATTGTGGATGCTTGAAACGGATGTTTCTATTCTTTTTTCCTCAGAACCTGGAATTCTGCCAAACTCTTGCTATGTGAATGATCCGAAGCCGTTAGGCCCTGGTGAAAAAATCGGACTGAAATGGAAGAATGACAGAATTGAAGTTTTTGATCACAGCGCCTTTCAGGAAGAGGTATTTGCTCGCTACTCCTCTAAGAAAAATGTGGACGGAACTTATTTAAAATTGCAGGCGGGCAATTTTAAGAAAGTCATTTCTCAAACGTATCCTGCTGAAATTTCAAACGGGCAGTACAATGCTTTCGGCTGGAAACGCGAGCAGATTCAAATGCTCGAGCAAATGGCTGAACGCGGAGTAGAACCGATCAAGTCGCTAGGGCACGATGCCCCGCTTGCTGCGATGGATCCGGACAGAAAGAATATCTCCGATTTCATCAAGGAAAGCGTGGCGGTCGTAACCAATCCTGCCATCGACCGTGAACGGGAAGCAGAACATTTTTCCCTTTCCGTTTTTTTAGGATTTCGCCCATCGATTGATGGAAAAGAAGAAAACCAGAATTCCATGCATCTAGCTTCTCCCCTTCTCATTGAAGGAACAGCCGGCTGGGAGTGCTATGAGAAAATGAATCACCCAAGCTATGATCAAGTGGTGGATTCCTTCCTGGATAAAAAAGACACCCACCATCTTTCGCTGACTGTGGAAGATAATGAGACCCTGTCCCATGCCTTGAAGCGTGTCTCATCAGAAGCTGTGGAAGCTGTCAACAGCGGCAAATCACTTTTGATATTGGACGACGCTGCTGCCCATAGCGAAAATCATCTTTGGATGGATCCACACCTTGCCTTATCAGCCATTCAAAGAAAGCTGACTGAAAAAGGAATGAGACGGAACTGCTCCCTCCTTCTTCGTTCCGCTTCCATCCGCTCGCTTCATGACATCATGCTTGCCATGGGACTTGGTGCTGATGCCATCAGTCCTTACTATATGTTCCTGACGGTCTATGAAGAATCAATCCAACCCGTCCTTCATTTGTTTGAAGCATTGAATAAAGGAATGGAAAAAGCGTTGTCCACCATCGGCATCCATGAGTTAAAGGGATACGGAAGGCTTTTTTCCGCCATCGGCCTTCATGAGGATGCAGCTGATCTATTAAATATTACGAGCTTCCTTGGTTCTGATAAAGTGCCATATGATTTCACCGCCATGAAGGAAGATGCGATACAGCGCAGAATGGATTATCAGGATGAGAACCAGCGCCTGCAGAAGGAATTTCATTTCTTCCCCCGGATCTGGAAAGCCATCGGGGAAGTTGCTTCAACCGGCGACTATACTTCCTACCGAGAAAAATTGGAGGAGATGGAGGAAAAGTCTCCGATTACCATCCGGCATTTGACTAAACTGAAAGAGGGAAGCAAGAAACCAGAACCTTCTTCCGTGGACATCGGAGTGGGGTCGCACAGCCTGCCTTTCGTCATTGCTTCTATGTCTTTTGGCTCTCAGAACGAAACAGCTTTCCGGGCCTATGCAGAAGCTGCCGAACGGCTCAATATGATCAGCCTGAATGGAGAAGGCGGCGAAATCAAGGATATGATCGGAAAATATCCGCATACGCGGGGACAGCAGATTGCATCAGGACGATTCGGCGTCAATATGGAGCTGTTGAACTCCTCCAATCTGCTCGAGATCAAGATAGGCCAAGGTGCAAAGCCTGGTGAAGGCGGACATCTTCCTGGATCGAAGGTGACGGAGAAAATCGCCGAAGCCCGGAATGCGTCCATCGGCTCCGACCTAATTTCGCCATCGAACAACCATGATATCTACTCCATTGAAGATCTTGCCCAGATGATCGATGAGTTAAAAACAGCCAATCCGTCAGCGAGAATTGCCGTGAAAGTTCCTGTTGTACCGAACATCGGAACCATTGCAGTCGGCATTGCGAAAGCCGGGGCGGATATCATTACACTCAGCGGTTTTGACGGCGGCACCGGGGCAGCTAGAATCCATGCCCTTCAGCATGTCGGCCTCCCTGTTGAAATCGGTGTGAAGGCTGCGCATAATGCCCTGTTAGAAGCAGGTCTCCGCGATTATGTGGAAATTTGGGCTGACGGCGGCATCAAAAGTGCGATGGATGTCCTGAAAATCATGCTGCTCGGAGCTAACCGCATCGGGTTCGGCACTCTATCCATGATTGCCATCGGCTGTACGACATGCAGGGGGTGCCACTTGGATACATGCCACGTCGGAATTGCGACCCAGATCGATTCCGAAGCACAGGCAAAAGAGCACGGCCTGCGCAGATTCGTTCCAAGACAGCTCGATTTGGCCGTAACAGGTCTGATGAACCTCTTCACCGCTTTTGGAGAAGAATTAAAAGCCCTCACTGCATCTTTAGGATTTTCCAGCCTGCAGGAGATTGTGGGCCGTTCAGATCTTCTGGTCCAGTCAGAAGGCAAAAATATGCTCGATTTGACTTACCTTCTGGAAGTGCTGGAAATTGAACAGATGCAAAAAAAATCACTGTCTACTATATCTGCTGTAAATGATGCTTCCATTGCCGTTGGAGCAGAAACCTATGGACACCCTGTCGGCAGCGGTACTTTCCATTATCAAGGCATCACGTCCAACCGAAGGAATCTTGGAAGCTCGCATTCCCAGCAAGCGGTCTTATCGTCTCGAAAAGAAGCACGCTTCCCTTCTTCCTTGAAGCTCGACCTGACTGACGGGTCCATTCCTGGAAACGGCCTCGGTGCCTACAATGCCAATGGCGTCGACATACAAGTCCATGGCGGAGCACAGGACGGAACGGGTAAAGCATCCTTGGGCGGTTCCATCGTCATCCTTAAATCCAAGGGGCAAAACGGGAAGTTCATAAACGGATCAGTAGGAAAAGGATTCGGGTATGGAGCACAAAAAGGACTTCTCATTGCACAGGGAGACGCTGATTCAAGGGCAGGAATCCGCTTGTCTGGCGCAGACTTGATCATCGGGGGACTTCCGAAAAAGACGATCTCAGCCGATAAGCGTGCCAATATCTCTTCTTTTGCCAATATTAAGGGATTTGCATTTGAATACATGACCAATGGCCGGGGAGTGGTATTAGGGGATCCCGGCCCGTGGATATGTGCCGGAATGACAGGTGGAGTCGTCTATTTGAGGCAGGATGAGGATGCCGGACTGACGAAAGAAACCATTTTGCAGCGGATCGCCAAAGGTGCCAAAGTATCGATTGAACCCTTGTCTGAAAAAGGAATTTCCGATTTGGAAGAACTGCTGTCGGGCTATATGGAATTCTTGAAACAGAGCGGACAGCATGATGAAGCAGTGCTTGTGGAAGGACTGATGGGAGATCTTCAGGCCAACTTCCTGCAAGTCATCCCTGCCAAGGAGCAGGCCGACCCTTCCGTTTCAACAGAGTGATTGTGCTTTGATGAATATGCATTACCGCCCCTCTAATCAGGGGCTTTTCTTTTTTCCCAAAAACCAATTTTGACTAATTTTTTACAGAATGATTCTGTAAAGCCTTACATAAAAAAATAATATCCAAAAGCATCTTGATATTCAGTTGGGGACACTGTATAGTACAATGTTGTTTAACATTCCTGCTTCTAGTCAATATAGTAATGAAGCGGTAATAATTTACCAGGAAAGGATATTCCACTATTATGAAGCTTGGTGCCCGCATTTTTAAAACGGGAATCGCTATCGTTTTAGCTTTATTTGTGGCTGAAATTCTGCATCTGCCTTCACCGGTGTTT
Source organism: Falsibacillus pallidus (assembly GCF_050990905.1). Classification (GTDB taxonomy): domain Bacteria; phylum Bacillota; class Bacilli; order Bacillales; family DSM-25281; genus Falsibacillus; species Falsibacillus pallidus_A. Next base: position 925,208 of record NZ_CP158866.1, on the reverse strand, counting down.
GCCGGGATTGCTGCCATTTTCGCAGTTCAGCCCACGATATATCGATCTTACCTATCCATTATTGAACAAATTCAGGCAAACTTGATCGGCGCCATTTTGGCTGTATTATTTGTATTATTGTTAGGCAATCATGTTATTTTTGTCGGCCTGGCAGCGATCATCGCCATTACACTCATACTGAAATTAAGAATTGAAAATACGATTGGCCTTTCCCTTGTGACCATGATTTCCATCATGGAAGCACCCGGGGAGAATTTCATCCAATTTGCCGTCATCCGATTTTCAACAATCATGCTCGGGGTCTTGTCCTCTTTCATCGTGAACCTGATCTTCTTGCCGCCTAAATACGAAACCAAACTGTTCTATCGTGTTTCGCACGTCACAGAAGACATGTTGAAATGGATCCGGCTAAGCACCCGGCATGCATCTGAAAATCATTTATTGAAAAAAGACATTGAAAAAATAAAAGAGCGCCTGACTAAAATCGACCAGGTCTACCTTCTATTCAAAGAAGAACGAAGCTACTTTAAAATGAACATCGTGGCAAAAAACCGCAAGCTTGTTGTCTACAGGCAAATGATTTCTACCTTGAGAAGAGCATTTGAAATCCTGAAGAGGCTCCACCGCTTTGAAAATGAAATTTCCAATCTGCCTGAGGAAATCCATCAGATGATCCAAGGACAGCTCGACTGCCTGATGAGCTATCACGAGCAGCTCCTTCTTAAGTTTGTTGGGAAAGTTAAATCTGATATCGCTTTTGAAAGTGTGCACAATGTGTGTGCGCAGCGAAATGAATTGATGGACGTCTTCATTAAACGATTGAAGACGTATGATTTCCAGGAAGACTACCAGCCGTTCCACTTGATGCACCTGATCTCATCCATCTTGGATTACAACGAGCATCTCGAACATCTGGAAAAGCTGATCGGAAGCTTCCAATCATTCCACGTAGAAGAAAACGAAGTGAAAATAGAAGAGAATCATGAAGAATAACGAACGAAACCGGCTTGCCTACACAGCAGCCGGTTTTTCTGCATTATTAGCAAAAGAAAAAAGTCCGGGGTCTCCGGACTTTTTGTACATTAGCTTTTCATTCTTGGATCTAGTGCATCGCGCAATCCGTCTCCCATTAGGTTAAAGCCAAGGACGGTCAGCATGATAGCGAGTCCTGGGAAGATCATCGTCCATGGTGCCTGAATCATGTATTGGGTGGAATCGGCGAGCATTTTGCCCCATTCCGGCTTTGGCGGTTCTGCCCCAAGTCCCAAGAAGCCAAGTGCGGCAGCTTCAATGATGGCTGTGGCAATGGCCAAAGTTCCTTGCACGATGATCGGCGCCATGCTGTTCGGCAGGATATGGTGGAACAAGATGCGTGCATCCCCCATCCCGATTGCCTTTGCAGACATGATGTATTCTTCCTGTTTGACGCTCAATACTTTCGAACGGATCAAACGCCCAAAGTTCGGAACGTTGATGACGGCAATCGCAATCAGCGCATTTCGAAGCGACGGCCCAAGAACGGCTACGATCGCAATGGCCAAAAGGATGCTTGGGAATGCCAGCATGATATCAAAGAATCTGGAGATGATCGTATCGATCCATTTTCCATAATACCCGGCTACGATTCCAAGCAGACTCCCTACGACAACTGAACCGACAACGGAGAAGAACCCTACCCAAAGGGAAATCCTTGCTCCATAAATGACACGTGTGAAAATATCCCGCCCGAAATCATCGGTGCCAAGCCAATGCTCGGATGATGGCCCCTGCAGGCGATCCGGGAGATTCTGAACATTGAACCCATCCGGCTTCAATAACGGAGCCAACAATGCAATGACAATGAAAAATAAAACGATGAAACTTCCGATTACTGCAGGTTTATTTTTCTTAAATCCTCTCCATGCTTCTTTCCATGGCGAGGAAACATCTTCTGATTTAACGGCTTGGATGTTCTCCTGCTGCGGAGCTAATTCTGCCATTTTCATTCCTCCTTGCTTCGTTCAACACTACAGCAATTAGTTGTACTTGATTCTAGGATCGACAGCTGCATAAACAAGATCCACAATCAGGTTGATCATTACGAAAATAAAAGCAACGATTAAGATGCCTGACTGGATGACTGGATAGTCGCGGAATCCGATGGCATCGTAGATATAGCGTCCGATTCCAGGCCAGCCGAAGATCGTTTCGGTCAGGATGGCTCCTCCAAGCAGAAGGCCCATTTGAAGTCCGATGACTGTTAAAACCGGAATGACTGCATTTTTCAATGAATGCTTGTACACAACCCAGAACATCTTCATCCCCTTAGCCCTTGCAGTCCTGATGAAGTCGGAGCGCATGACTTCAAGCATGCTTGAGCGCGTCATCCTTGCGATGATGGCCATTGGGATCGTAGCGAGCGCAAGTCCGGGAAGGATCAAGTGCTTGATGACTTCAACAAATTGGTCGAATCTTCCTTGGAGCAAAGTGTCGATTAAATACAGATTCGTGATGGCCTCAATGGGATCCCTTATGTTTTCCCTTCCGGTTGTCGGCAGCCAGTGAAGGTTGATGGCAAATGTCCATTGCTCCATCAAGCCAAGCCAGAAAATCGGGATGGAAACACCAAGTAGGGCCAGGACCATCGCCAAGTAATCAAACCAGGAGTTTTGGAACCATGCACTGATGATGCCGGCATTGACGCCGACGAAGATCGCAATGATCATGGCTACTACTGATAATTCAAGTGTTGCTGCCAGATACGGCCAAATCTCCTCCGTCACCGGTGTCCTTGTACGGAGCGATGAACCGAGGTCCCCTTGGAAAATCCCTTTGATATAATCGAAAAATTGCACATACCATGGATGGTTCAGCCCCAATTCCCTCGTCAAAGCTTCAACAGCTTCCTTCGTTGCCTGCTGTCCAAGTATGACCTGTGCCGGGTTTCCTGGAATCAACCGGATCATCATGAAAACGATGAATGTCATTCCAAGCAGAACGGGTATCAATTGCAGTATTCTTCTTATTGTATATTGAAGCATGCTGTCTCACCTCTTCTACCATATATGTATAAAGGGGAGTGTGTAACTCCTCCCCTCTTTCAATGCTTGCTGTTATTCGAATGAAGCTTCATCTAACCAGTCAGAGCCAGTTGGATGCGGATAGAATCCTTTTAATTTTGCAGATCCTGCAAGAAGCGGTGTAGAGTGCGCAAGCGGTGCCCATGGAGCATCTTCATGGATGATTTCCTGAGCTTGTTTGTACAACTCGTTGCGTTTTCCTTCATCTACTTCAGATTGAGCCTTGATCAGGATATCGTGCAATTTGTCATTGCTGTAGTAAGAGTAGTTGTTGCTTCCGATGCTGTCTTTATCAAGCAATGCATATAGGAAGTTATCAGCGTCTCCGTTATCGCCAGTCCATCCTAATAGGTAAGCATCTGCTTCACCTTTAGAAGCTTTTTCTAGGTAAGTAGCCCACTCATAAGAAACGATTTTAGCTTTTACGCCGATTTTTGCGAAGTTGGATTGGATCGCTTCAGCAATTTTCTTTCCATCCGGCATATATGGACGTGGAACAGGCATTGCCCAAAGTTCCATTTCGAAGCCATCTGGGTAGCCAGCTTCAGCAAGTAATTGCTTCGCTTTGTCCAGATTGAATTCATACGGTTGGATATCGTCATCATAGCCGCCGATAACTGGAGGCATAGGGTTTTTAGCTGGTACACCTTTACCACCGAAGAATGCATCGATGATCGCTTGGCGGTCGATTGCCATGTTCAATGCCTGACGTACTTTAACATTGTCAAATGGCTTTCTTGTTACAGTGAATCCAAGGTATCCGACGTTCATAGAAGGACGTTCGAACAATTGAAGATTGCTGTCTGCTTTAATGCCGTCAGCATCACTCGGATTGATTCCGTCAGCAAGATCGATTTCGCCGTTTTTCAAGGCATTCAGACGTGCTGAGTTTTCAGGAATGGATTTGAAGATGATTTTGTTCAACTTAGGATACCCTTTTTTCCAATAGTCTTTGTTCTTTTCAATGACCACTTTGTCATTGCGGGACCAGCTGACAAATTTGAATGGACCTGTACCAACTGGGTTTTCAGTGAATTTGTCGCCTTCTTTATCAATGGCTGTCGGGCTCGCGATTGCGAACGGGCTCATTGCCAAGTTCTTTAAGAATGGAGCTTGTGGACGCTTAAGCGTGAATTGTACTTTGTACTTGTCAAGAGCTTTAACATCTGCGATTACATGTCCTTCGTCGCCTTTGTATCCACCGAACATGGATGCATAGTAAGGGAACTTGTCAGCATCGCCGTTCATCCAGCGGTTGAAGTTGTAAACAACTGCATCTGCATTGAAATCTGTTCCATCTTGGAACTTAACGCCTTCACGAAGATCGAATGTATACGTCAAACCATCCGGGGAGACATCCCATTTCGTTGCCAACCCTTCATGGATTTCAGTATCTTGTCTTCCGAATTCAACAAGTGTTTCGAAAATATTCTTGGTAACTTTGAATGATTCCCCATCTGTCACTGCTGCTGGATCCAGACCGACAGAATCACCGCCGCGGCCAAAGATCAATGTATCTTGCGCGGATTCCCCGCCTTTTGAGGAATTACCGTTTGATGATTTTGAGTTGCACCCTGCTAAGGCGCTGCCCATAATCAACAAGAAAATGAAAGCTAACAGAAAACTTTTCTTCACATAGACCCCTCCAAAACTTTTTATTTATTTGTCATGCTGCTGTCTTCTGAATACAGATGGCAGGCAACATAATGACCAGGTTCAGCTTCTTGAAATGCTGGTGTAATAGACTTGCATACTTCCATACTATGTGGACATCTTGTGTGAAATGCACAGCCCTTGGGCGGATTGGACGGACTTGGGATATCCCCTTGAAGGAGGATTGTTTCCCTTTTGAAGTCCGGATCCGGAATCGGGACAGCAGATAATAATGCCTGTGTATATGGATGAAGCGGCTTTTCATATAGCTTGTCGCTGTCTGAGAGCTCCGCCATCCTTCCTAAATACATCACCCCGACGCGGTCGCTGATATGTCTGACGACCCCTAAATCATGGGCAATGAAGATATAAGTAAGATCAAATTCCTTCTGCAGGTCTTCTAATAGATTCAATACCTGCGACTGGATGGAAACATCGAGGGCCGACACCGGTTCATCGGCAATGATCAGCTTTGGCCGCGTCATCAATGCCCTTGCAATTCCGATCCTCTGCCTCTGCCCGCCGCTGAATTGATGCGGGTAGCGCTTGGCATAGTAGCTGCTCAATCCTACGACCTCAAGCATTTCTTTTACTTTCTGCTTTCTTTCTGCAGCGTTGCCGATGCCATGGACAATCAGCGGCTCTTCAAGGATTTTCTCTACCGTATGCCTTGGATTCAAGGAAGCAAACGGATCCTGGAAGACCATCTGCATGTCCCTTCTCAATGCGCGCATATCTTTTTTTGATAGATTGGTAATGTCTTTTCCTTCAAATTTGATGGACCCGTCGGAAGGTTCTATCAATCTTAGAAGCATCCTCCCTGTTGTGGATTTTCCGCATCCGCTTTCGCCAACGATGCCGAGGGTCTCACCTTTCCTTACTGAAAAAGAGACGCCGTCCACTGCTTTGACATGTCCGACTGTTTTTCCGAATACGCCCCCCGTCAACGGGAAGTGTTTTTTCAAGTCCTGGATTTCGAGCAATGATTCTGTCATACCGTCACACCTACTTTGTTTTCATGCAGGAAGCATCTTGTTTGGTGGTTCGAATCTGTTTCGTAGAGCTCCGGATTCTCCTTCCAGCAGCGGTCGAATGCAAATTCACAGCGCTGCGCGAAGCGGCATCCCTCTTTGACCGAGCCTGGCCTTGGCACATTGCCCGGGATGGAATAAAGCCTCTGCTGCTTCTTCCGCATATCCGGAACCGATTGGATCAGACCTTTTGTGTAAGGATGCTGAGGGTTCGTGAAGATGGTTTTGACATCCCCTTCCTCCACAACCTTTCCTGAATACATGACCACGAGCCTGTCGCAGACTTCTGCCACCACCCCTAAATCGTGGGTGATCAAAATGATGGCCGTATTCAAATCGTTGTTTAAATCTTTCATCAGCTTCAGTATCTGGGCCTGAATGGTCACATCAAGTGCCGTCGTCGGTTCATCTGCTATGAGGAGCTTCGGATCGCACACCATTGCCATCGCGATCATGACGCGCTGCCTCATCCCACCGGAAAGCTGATGTGGATATTCATCCATAAGCTCTTCTGCCCTTGGGAGTCCGACCATCTTCATGATTTCAACTGCCCGTGCCTTGATTTTAGCTTTTGGCCACTTATTATGTATTTTGATTGCTTCCATCAATTGATTCCCAATAGTGAAAAGGGGATTTAAGGATGTCATCGGCTCCTGGAATATCATGGCGATATCATTGCCGCGGATTTGCCTCATCCTTCGTTCGGATGCTTTCGTCAAATCTTCATCTTGGAATAGGATCTTCCCGCCGGTGATTTTACCCGGTGGCTTCGGAACCAGTCCCATGATGGAAAGGGATGTGACGCTCTTCCCGCAACCCGACTCCCCTACAATCCCAAGGATCTCTCCTTCATTTACGTGGAAGTCCACTCCATCTACAGCTGGAATCTCCCCTTCATCGGTAAAGAAGGATGTCTGTAATTTCTCTACAGATAGTACTGTACGCTCATGTGCCAATCTGATCCCCCCTGCGAAAACGATTATTTTCTGAATATGAAAAATTTTCTATAATATATGAGTTTATTATACACACATAAATTGTTTTGACAATACTAAATTTTTCGAAAATTATATCCATATATTATTATAGAGTAAAAAGCTTTTCGGGTTGCGAAAAACTATAGGAAAAGAAAAACGATTATTGAAAACCTTTACATTTTCAATATGTTCGTTTAGGCCGGGAATAGCATTTACTTTCCCAGAATAATAAATTCGTTTTTCTTTACTGTGCTAAATAACTAAAATTGATATTGCTATATACCATTTCAAGTTCCTTCCAATTATGTAAAAAGGACTATTCCTGCACAAGAAAAAACGGGTGGTGCCTGTCACTACCCGTTTTTTGTCGAAAAAAAATCCGTGAAGCTTCCTTCACGGATTTAGTGGTCCAACTGCTGGACCTGGAACAGTTTATGGTAATTTCCTTCAAGCCGCATTAATTCTTCATGGGAACCGACTTCTGCGATCCGGCCGTGTTCGATAAGGACAATGCGGTCAGCGTGTGTAATCGTTGAGAGCCTGTGCGCCACAATGAATGTAGTACGATCTTTCGCAAGCTTCTCCAGTGCTTCCTGTATGAGATGCTCACTTTCGAGATCCAATGCAGAAGTGGCTTCATCCAAAACGAGAAGCGGCGGATTCTTAATGAATACCCTTGCTATGGCAATCCGCTGTTTTTGGCCGCCTGAGAGCTTCACTCCCCGCTCTCCGACTTTTGTATCGTAGCCATCAGGAAGCCCGAGGATGAATTCATGTGCATTGGCTGCTTTTGCCGCAGCGAACACTTCTTCATCGGTTGCATTCGGTTTCCCTAAGAGGATATTCGTCTTAACGGACTCGCTGAAAAGGATATTATCCTGCAGTACCATTCCGATTTTATCGCGCAGACTCCTCACACGGAATTTCCTTATATCCGTACCGTCCAGAAGGATTCTTCCGCCAGTTACATCATAAAATCGCGGAATCAAGCTGACTAGGGATGATTTGCCTCCCCCGCTCATCCCGACAAGAGCGATGGTTTCCCCGCTCCGGATATGCAGGTCGATATCCTTCAATACCGGGCCGTCCTTCTCGTCATACGTAAAGCTCACATGATCGAAATGGATGTCACCTTTTACATTCCGGCATTCAATGGCATCCGGGGTATCATCGATATCATATTTTTCATCGAATAATTGAAAGACCCTGTCCATGGATGCAATCGCCTGTGTGATGGTCGTCGATGAATTGACCATGCGGCGCAGCGGGTTATACAGCCTGTCGATATAAGCAATGAAGGCAACCATAGTCCCTAGCGACAAGCTGCCGTTGATGACCTGATAGCCCGAAAAGCCGATGATCAACAGCGGTGCCACATCTGTCAGGGTATTGACGACAGCAAATGCCTTTGCGTTCCAATTCGTATGATTCAGGGCCTTCTGAAGGAAATTTGAATTTTCACGGTCAAATTGCACCTGCTCATAATCCTCAATGGCAAAGCTCTTGATGACGGGCATGCCCTGCACCCGCTCATGTAGGTAGCCTTGAACCTCTGCAAGCGCCTGGGAACGTTCGCGGGTGAGCTTACGCAAATTCCCGAAGAAGTAGCGGACAGACAATCCATAGAACGGAAAAATAATCAAGGAAACGATCGTCAACGGTACGTTCATCGTGAGCATGATGACAATGGCAATGAGGATCGTTGCCCCATCAAGCCACACATTCATCAACCCGGTGATGACGAAATTCTTCGTCTGCTCCACGTCGTTGATCACGCGGGAAATCACTTCACCTGCACGGGTGTTGGCATAATATTTAAAGCTCAGCTTTTGAATATGGGTGAACAGTTTATCGCGAATGTCATACAAAATCTTGTTCCCTGTCCACTGGGCAAAATATTGCCGGTAATATTCCACCGGTGGACGCAGAATGATGAAAACCACTACCATCCCGCCCATGACCAGCAGCAGGCGATGAGTCTTTTGATCCGCCGTCATCCCGTGGCTGTTGATGACATCATCGATGACATATTTAATCAGGACTGGAATGAGAAGCGGAATGATGAACTTAATAATTCCAATGATGATGGTCCCGATGATCTGCCATTTGTAAGGTTTGACAAAACGCATATATCTTTTGATGCTATCCATTCTTTTTCCTCCTTTCATCATGGTTTTCTGCTTTGCTTACCCGAGCCAAAGCAAGCCATGAAAAAACCTGTTGAATCGTCCTCAACAGGCGTCTTACTCTTTCCAGCTATCAACGGCGGTAAGTCAAATACCGTTCATACCAAATATCAATAAAATCAGGCGCAAATGGACCTTTACGCTGCCTGATCCAGCGGACAAGCTTGTCCACATTGCGCTGCAAAATTTGATCAATCACATCCGGATAGCCCATTTGCCGGCGGTGCTGCTCGTATTCATCCTCATCCAGCAAATTGAACGTCATATCCGGAAATACCTTGATATCCAAATCGTAGTCGATGTATTTCAGCGCCTCATTGTCATACACGAATGGGGAGCTTAGATTGCAATAGTAGTAAATCCCGTCTTCCCTGATCATCCCAATGATATTGAACCATAATTCTCCGTGAAAATAGCATATGGCCGGTTCCCGTGTAACCCACGTCCGCCCATCTGATTCCGTCACTATCGTCCGATCATTTCCGCCAATGACGAGATTTTTTGTTCCTTTCAATACCATCGTTTCATCCCACACTCTATGTAAATGGCCATCATGCTTATAACTGTGGATCTGCAACGTTTCTCCCTCGACCGGTACTGCCATTGATTTTCCCCTACTTTCCTTCCGAATCCTGATTATGTGCACCAAACGGCCGGATGCGCATTCGGGCTGTTTGATGGACGTATATGTTTTTTAAATTGATATGTACAAAATATTCCTATAAAAATAACCCCTTCCGTAGAAGGGACCGGCTTTTTTTACTATTATAACGTTTAATCTCCATTTTTAAAACAAAAGAGCCCTTGTTTTTCACAAGAACCCTCAAGCGAATAGCTTCATTTCCTGATAAGACCGGATAACTTCATCCGTTTGTTCCTCAAACGTCCTTTGAATTTCATGAAGCTCCTTCTTCATCAAGATGATCTGTTCCTTTACTGATTCCAGCTTTGCCTCCTCCTGCAGTTCTGCAAGCTCCAATTCAAGTTCCTGGCACCGCTCAATTTCAGACTGCATAAATAAAAGCTTCTCCATCGTCTCCAGCTGCTCCGACACCATCTTATTAAAATGAGACATGCAATCACCCCGTCTAATTTTTTTGTTATTACATAAATTCTGCCCTCTCCTTTAAACTCCTTTGACTAGTTCTGTCGCATGTGAAGTAGTTTTGTCGAAGGGTGTGTGTTTACTCTTAGCATACAAGAAAAACCGGCCCCAGACGGGAACCGGCTTCTATCGCACAACAATTCGATTATTGTTGAGCTTGGTTTCCTGAAGCTTGGTTTTTCTTAGCTTCAGATTGTTGGTTTTGTTGTTTAACTTGTTGAGCGTTAGTCTCAGCTGCGAACTCAGTACCGTATTGTTGAGCTGCACCAGCTTGTTGACCAGCTTGAGCGTTTTGTTGTTTCACGTGTTGAACGCTTGTACCTGATTGAGTTTTGTTTGGTTGTTTTGCCATTGTAATCACCTCCACGCTCATTAATTTATCCATTAATGCGGGAGGCTATCCAACGATTTTTCTGGAAAAAAAACCTAAAAATTAAACAAGCAGAGAACGTCCGCCATCCACGATGATCGTCTGGCCGCGGATCATGAAGGCATCATCCGATACAAGGAATTTAACGGTTTTAACGATGTCTTCGATCTCCACCATTCTTCCGGCAGGTGTGTTTTGGCGCGCATCTTCGAGAAGCTGCTCGCGGTTCGGGAAATGCTTCAACGCCTCAGTATCGATGGCTCCACCTGAAACGGCATTGACTACGATATCCAGTTTGGATAGCTCGACGGATAAGTAGCGAGTCAAAGCCTCAACTGCCGCTTTGGAAACGCCGACTGTCGTATAGTTTTCCAAGTAGCGGATGGAGCCCAATGAACTGATGCTGACGATTTTTCCGCCTTTATCCATAAGCTTTGCCGCTTCCTGTGCACAGAACAGCAAAGCTTTGCTGTTGATATTCATTGTCCAGTCCCAATGGGATTCTTCAAGCTCCATTACAGGGCGGAGAACGCCGGAAGCTGCGTTGCTGATGAATACATCCAATCTGCCGTATTCTTCTTTAATGGCTTCGAACATCACGCGGATTTTTTCTACGTCGCCGACATTGGCACGGACCACAAATGCTTTTCTACCGAGTTTTTCAATTTCTTCAGCTGTTTCAAGCGCCGCTTTTTTGCTGCGGGCATAATTGATGACAAGATCATATCCTTCTTTGGCAAGTTCAAGAGCGATGGCTTTTCCTACGCCCCTGCTGCTTCCAGTAACTAATGCAACTTTATTAGACATTTTTCTTCATCCTTTCTATTCGTATATATTTTAGCGATTTTGCGCATAACAAACAACGCCGGAATAAAGAATAGGAATAAGCGCATGTGAAAAGGAGAGTGCATCCCATGTATGTTGGCCGTGATATGACGGAATTGAGCATGCTGCCGATGTCGGAATGGAAAAAAGATGAGTTAGCCTTTTTCCACCATTCCCTGCAGCAGATGGTGCCATACTTAAATTCAGAAGGACAGACAATCCATCGTGAAATCGTGGAAGAAATCGAAGGCCGCGGCGGGTTGAAGAGGCTCGAAGCGGATTATACACATGGAACCGAAGTCCATTTTGATTAAATTAAAAATGAAGCTGCTATAATCTGCAGCTTCATTTTTCCTTATACTGCTTCCACATCTTCTGATGGGAGACAGGGAATGCGAATTCTTTCATTTCTTCTTCTGTCACTAGCTTCACGGTATCGGTTTGATCGATTTCGCCTTCGATTCTGCCCGAATATACATCAATATTCCAGACCAGATGGGAGAAAACGTGCTCGATTTTTGTGAATGCTGCATTTTCAACGTCTGACTTGGCAGCATGTTCTTTTAATACATATTCCTGCAAGTGCCTCTTGGTGGAGGTGAATGTATGGTCATCCTCACACTGCGGAAACTCCCACAGATTTGCAAGGAGTCCTTTCGCAGGACGCTTGCGGATCAGGTATCTTCCATCGTCAGTCGAAAGGATTGCCGCTGCGAGCTGAACCTTTTTGGTCTTTTTATTCTTCGTTTTAATCGGAAGTTCGCGCTCCTTCCCCTCATGGAAAGCAATGCAGTGCTCCCTCACAGGACAAAGGAGGCAGGAAGGCGATGTCGGAGTGCAAATCAAAGCCCCCAGCTCCATCAATGCCTGATTGAAATCGGATGGATTATCTTTCGCGATGAGTGCACGGACTGCTTCTTTAAAAACTTTACGGGAAGCCGGTTTAGCAATGTCCTCCCAGATTGAAAGGATCCGTGAAAAGACACGCATGACATTTCCATCAACTGCAGGCTCCGGCACACCGTAGGCTATGCTTAATATCGCACCTGCCGTATAGGGTCCGACGCCTTTCAGCTTGGAAATTTCCTTAGGGTCGTTAGGAACGATGCCTCCATAGACTTCCTTTACTTCTTTGACAGCACTCTGCAGGTTTCGGACGCGGGAATAGTATCCAAGACCCTCCCAGGCTTTTAAGACCTTATCTTCATCTGCTTCCGCGAGATCATTAATCGTTGGAAACTGCTCGATGAAGTTGTTGAAGTAAGGAATGACCGTATCGACTCTCGTCTGCTGGAGCATGATTTCAGAAACCCATACCCGGTACGGATCCTTGTTTTCCCTCCACGGAAGGGTCCTTTGCTCCGCTTGGAACCAATTGATGAGATCCTGTTGAAATCCCTCTATATTTATTTTCTCAAGATTATCTATGAATATTTTTGCCACAAATACTTCCTCCAGGATGTTAATCTAGTGTCAGTTTAGGGAATAACATAATTATGGAACAGATTTGAAACGTTTTTCCCATGGTATTGAACTCTTTTATACCTTATCATGTTTTGCAAACAATACAAGCTAGAATGCTGTCCTTTAAAAAGGAGGAATCCATCCTTGGATACTGGCACACACGTAGTCATGGGGTTTGCGCTTGGAGGCTTGGCGACGCTCGATCCAGTGGTCGCGGAACATACAGTCACCGCACATAGCGTATTGATCGGAACCATCATCGGATCGCAAATACCTGATATAGATACTGTTTTAAAATTGAGGAATAATGCGGTGTATATACGCAACCATCGGGGAATCACCCATTCGATCCCGGCAGTCATGCTCTGGCCGCTTGTCATCATCGCAGTGATCTACCCGCTGATGCCGCAAGCTAACCTGCTGCATTTATGGCTGTGGACATTTTTTGCCGTTTTCCTGCATGTATTTGTCGACATCTTCAATGCTTACGGGACACAGGCATTACGGCCATTTTCATCCCGATGGGTCGCACTTGGGATCATCAATACATTTGACCCCTTTATTTTTGTCATGCATGTAATCGGATTGATAATGTGGGGATTCGGAGCGGATCCGGGCATTACGTTTGCCCTCATTTATGTCATTCTTATCGGCTATTATCTGCGTCGGATTTATGCCCATCACAGTTTAAAAAAAGCCATCAAGAAACGCATTCCGGCAGCAGAAACAATCATCGTCTCTCCTACCATGCGATTTCATCAATGGCGGATTGCGGTCAAAACACGCAATTCTTTCTATGTGGCGCGCGGGCATCAAAGATCCATTACGGTGTTGGATGAATTTAAACGAATCCCCATTCCGGATACCGATGTGATCAATGCAGCGAAAAAAGATAAAAACCTGTCTGCATTCCTTCATTTTTCCCCGGTCTTCCGCTGGGAAGTCGATGAATTCGATGACTATTATGAAGTGAGATTCATCGATTTGCGCTACCGGAGCAACGGACACTATCCATTTGTCGCCGTGGTGCAGCTCGATCTCGAACTGAACATCACCGGATCCTATACCGGCTGGATTTTCAGCAAGGAAAAGCTCAAGAAGAAGCTCGAGATCAATACTTTATAGAAAAAGGACCATCACCCAAAAACGGCGATGGTCCTTTTGTTATACATCAGTGCTTCAAATCATTTTCATCATCAAGCAAATGCTGGTATTTTGGATTGACGGCTGCAAATTCATGCAGTTTTTCTCCGTATTGTGTTATCCAATGGGTGACGATTTTTTCCGTCATTTCCCTGCCTTTGTATTCGCGTCCAGCTTTGGCATAGGTGGTTTCGAAGTCTTCCCAGAGGATTTCGACCCATGTCCTTGCCCTTGCATAGCTTAAGCGATCATTTTTCTCCAACAGAAGAGTCGTCAGCTTTTCGAATAATTCATTCATAAAAATTGCAACCTCCTTTCCCATTAATATCATCGCTTATTGCCGGTCGTTTTTAATCATACTATATTTACGCGGGGAAGCATTGCGGAGAGCATCTTTGTTTTCCCGCGTCAGTGCAAGTCGATTAAGCATTCAGGGGGTTCTTACATGCGAAATAAAGCAAAAGGTTTCCCGTACGGCAGCCAGAATAAATTCGAAGGCGAGCCTCGGGCCAAAGCCGAATATGCCTCTAAACGGGCAAACGGGACAATCAATACGCATCCGCAAGAAAGAATGCATGCATCCAATCAACGTGAACAGGATACCATTTGACACGTACTGAATCTGACAATTCAAGGGGGCTTTCACATGGATAATGTGAATAATAATTTCTCGAATGACAGATATAACAGTCCATTCAATAAAGCATGGTTCAATAAAAAACATGCTCATGCACAAGCGAATGGCGAAACAAGAATCACCCAGAAGCAGATCATTCTAGCGAATGAAACGCGAAAAAGGTCATAACCCCTGATTGACTGCCAGGCGCCGATCTTCTCGAAAAAGCGCCTGGCCTAATTTTTATTTATTCTGTAGGAGTGAAATCGGAAGTGCTTCTTCCTTTCCATCTCCCTGCAGGCGGAAGCCCCAGGCAAACACGCCATTCATGTAGTCCACCTTAAAATAATTGCCCGGATCGCCGATGATCCCGTAGATTTCTCCAGATTTAAAATCACTTGGATCAAGGAGATAGGCTTGAGCCATGATCGATTTTCGCTGCAGAACAGCAAACTCATTCACCATGCCAAGCTGCTCCGCTTTTCGAGCTTTCTCCCGCAATTGGGCAATCTCTTCATTCAACTCATGTTTCGTCATCTGACTATATCTTCTCTCAGTTTCCATAGAATAAGCACCTCTGCTTTAGTATAGTGAAAAAATACGATAGAATAAAGTGAATCTTCTTTTGAGAAGTAGGTTTACGCACGGAAAGTTAGAGGAATCAATCGGACTTTTAATTGAACTCATGCCAGAAGACGAATCATTTTTTACATAGGGGGCGATCATCATGAAAAAAATAGTGATTACTGGAGCAGGCACAGGACTGGGTAAAGAAATGGCTTTACAGTATGCCGATAATGATGTGGAATTGCACCTGGTCGGGCGCAGTCTGCAGACATTGGAAGAAACGGCAGCTGAAGCAGAAAAAAGCGGTGCAAAGGTTTACGTACATGCAGCGGATATAACGGTGGAAAGCGAAGTTAAGCACATTGCAGCGGAAATTGAAGAAGACGGCCCCGTGGATGTTCTCGTGAACAACGCAGGCGTAGGAATGTTCGGCCCATTTATGGAATCGACATCTGACCAGATGGAAGCAATGTTCCGCACGAACAGCTTCGGACCAATTTACTTGGCAAAAGCGTTTATCCCAGGCTTTTTACAACAAAATAAAGGTACGATCATCAACATCATTTCCACGGCCGGACTTCGCGGAAAGAAAAACGAATCCTTGTATGTAGCAAGTAAATTCGCCTTAAGAGGCTTTACGGAGAGCCTTCAACAGGAGTATGCTGACACTGGCCTCCGCATTGTTGCAGCCTACATGGGCGGCATGAATACGCCATTCTGGGACGAGACGGACCATATCAAGGATAAAAGCCGCCTGCGCACACCAAAAGAAGTGGCGGAAATCATCGTCAAAGAAAGCGCAGAGAAGACCGAAATCGTAATCGAATCAAATAAAAAGTAAAAGAGGTGGGCTATATCAGCCCTCCTCTTCTTCTTTATGTTCGAGGAACCGGTCGATCAGCTCCATGTTGAATCCTTTTCTGTACAGTGCCTGCTTCATTTTTTGCTTATATTCAAATCCTTCAAACTTGCTGTAGCGCCTGTAGGCTTTTTCCCCTTGATAAAGGATCGCTTCCCATTCTTCATCGGTATCTTTTTCAAACTCCACTTCAATTAGTGCCTCTTGGATGACATTCGAGGAATATCCCTTTCTCATCAGGGTCTGCTGTATTTTTTGCTTCACATTGGATTCAGAAAGGTTCTGATTTTGCCTTACGACTTTTTCAGCAAGCTTCATCGCATTTTCAAGCTGCTGGTCAAACGGAAATTCTTCCAGCGCCCTTTCAATGAAATTCTGATGGACGCCTTTTTCTGCAAGCTCCCGTTTGATGGTCACAGGTCCTTTATTGCTCGTTGCCGCCTGTGTCCTGACAAAAGCAATCGCAAATTCTTCGTCATTGATAAACTTGTACTGATTTAATTTAAAAATGATTTCCGGAATGATGGATTCTTCCACCTCTTTATCCTTTAAATAAGTCCGGATTTCTTTTTCAGTACGCATGCGGGCAGTCAAATAATTCAATGCCATGTTATAGCCTTTTCTGATATCGTCATGGAATTGGATTTCAGAAATATCAAGGTCAGAAAGCTCCTGTCCCTTCTGCAGCCTCTTTTTTGCCAGCACATCCTCGTCGACGCTGAAAGCATATTTCCCATCCAAAAAAATATTATATCGTTCATCATTTTTTACTTGTTTGGATATTTTCGTAATGATGGCCAAGGAGAATCACCTCTTTTTATCCTTTTATTAATGTTAACACATTGGAATAAGTTTTTTATTGCGGAAATAGGTAAAATAATAGGAATAAGAAACTGGAGGGGATTGAAATGAAAGCAGCTATTACCGGGGGAACAGGTTTCATTGGAAAAGCCCTGACACATGAACTGATGAAAGCGAACCATGAAGTGATCATTTTAACCCGCCATCCTGATAAATACACCTCGACCGATCGGGTCCGCTACGTAAAATGGATGTCTGAAGGCGCCGATCCCGCTGCGGATTTAGAAGGCATTGATGCATTCATCAACTTAGCAGGTGAATCCATTAACAGCGGGCGCTGGACCGAGGAACGGAAGAAGCGGATTCTTGACAGCCGAATGAAGGCAACCGATGAAGTATTGCGGATCATCCGTTCATTGAATAAAAAGCCTGGGGTCTTGATCAACGCGAGTGCGATCGGCATCTATCCGCCTGATTTAAACAGGACCTATACAGAGGAGTCCGCTGATAAAGGAGATGACTTTCTTGCCGAAACCGTAAAGAAGTGGGAGCAAAAAGCGAGCGCTGCCGAGATGGACGGCGTTCGGACGGTGTTTACCCGCTTCGGCATCATCCTCGGGAAAGACAACGGCGCATTGCCGAAAATCGCCATGCCTTACAAAATGTTTGCCGGTGGAAAAGTCGGATCCGGCGAGCAGTGGATGTCTTGGATCCACATCCAGGACGTAGCTTCAGCCGTCCTATTTTGCATGGAACACGATCAAATGAGAGGTCCCGTCAATCTTACGGCTCCCCACCCTCTCCGGATGAATGAATTCGGTAAAATCCTCGGAGATGTCCTAAACAGGCCCCACTGGATCCCGGCCCCTGCTTTTGCTTTGAAATTAGCACTCGGTGAAATGAGCATCCTCGTTTTGGAAGGCCAAAAAGTCATGCCGGAAAAACTGCAAAACAATGGATATTCCTTTCATTTTCCTGAGTTGGAGAAGGCACTGACTGATATTTATAAGGGGTAAGCGGTATATCACGTCTTTTATATGGAAAAAATAGGGGTAATCTTCGAGGGAAAGGGTGTTTTCATTTGGAAAAGCGAAAAGGTGAAAAAGAACGCAGTACATTGACGTGCGCACAGGAGATTACCTATAACAAGTCTTTCAAAGCCGCAGATCGGGTCGCTGGATACAATACCAAAAGAAACAAATAATTACCTGAGGAAAATTTCAAGATACGGGCATTCTATTAGTACGGGGGATCCACTCTCCCGTACTTTTATCTTCTTTTATCTTGAAAGGGGTTTTGTGTAATGGGTCGTGCTAACAATCAGAAAACGCGTGATAAGAACAAGAACAAACTTCCACAGGTTCCTAAGAACTTAAAAAGTAATGCTCAGGATGTTGAGTATTCCCGCGAATTAGCTGACCAAGCCGACTTAGAGGCACAGGCTCGCTCCAACGCTGCCAACCAGCGTGTGAAGCAGAAAAAGAACAAACGATAAAAGTAAGCTCATGCTGTAAGCATTGGCAAAGAAAAAAGCAGGGACTATTCGTTCCCTGCTTTTTTTTAATTTGTGGGAGGGCATGGGTGGGACAGGGGGACAGGTTTATTGTCCCAGGGGCAGGGCGCGGGACAATGAACCTGTCCCCACGTCCCACTTTTTGTGGATAATGTTGATAACTATGTAAAATGTTTCTATTATTGAATTTATTGAGTGGATAATAATGTGCACAAATTGTCGGATAATTCTGGGGATAATGTGCATAAGTCTGTGAATAACCACAATTATAAACATTCTGACTGTTGATAACTGTGTGAATAACGTGGAAGGTGCTTTAAAGGTGCCTGTCACGCCCCGGTTTTTGTCGAAAGATGGGGCTTGGCGCATAAGGACCGACTTTTCGCGCATAAAGACCTTTGACCCGCGCACAACGACTGATTTCTCGCGCATAGAGGATGGCATTTGGCGCATAGACATGAATTTTTCGCGCATAAGACATTGCACCACTAGGAGATTCACCTGAATTCCATCCTATTTTTCTCCATTTGCACCTGTGAGATTGTCCTTCTACTCGATTTGAAGTTTTTTTCTACAATTATGGTCCCCTTTTCGCCAAAACACATAAAAAAGCGCGGCATCGGCTGCCCCGCTTTTTATTTGAACCATCCCTTTTCCTTTGATTGGGTGATGGCTTCGATTCGGTTTTTGACTTCGAGCTTATCGAGTATGGCTGAGATGTAGTTACGCACCGTCCCTGTCTTTATGCTGAGTTCATCGGCGATTTCTTTAGTATTTTTCCCATCGGCGACAAGTTCGAGCACTTCTTTTTCCCGATCTGTCAGTGGATTTTCTTCTGCATAGATTTCTTCCATGAGCTCAGGGGCATAGACCCTTTTGCCTGCCATGATGCTTCGGATGGAGCTGGCCAGTTCTTCGCTCGGACTGTCTTTCAGGAGATAGCCGCTTACGCCTGCTTTAAGCGCTCGCTGGAAATACCCGGAGCGGGCAAACGTGGTGAGGATGATGACTTTGCAGCCGGAGCCCTTCAGCTCCTCCGCTGCTTCAAGTCCGGTTTTTCCCGGCATTTCGATATCCATCATGCACACATCAGGTTTATACTTCCGGACTAATTCGATGGCTTCTTCGCCATTGGAGGCTTTGCCGACTACTTCCATATCGTCTTCTAAACTGATCAGCGATCCAAAAGCCCCCAATAGGAGCTGCTGGTCCTCTGCAATCACGATGGTGATCATTCAGATTCCTTCTTTCCTGTCTCTTTTACATCATTCGGTACTTTTATCATCACGGTTGTTCCGTCGTTTGTCAAAATTTCCATACTGCCATTCACAAATTCAAGGCGCTCCCTCATCCCTCGCAGCCCATGGCCTTTTTGCAGATTGACTTTGTCGCGGTTGAACTTGCCGTTATCTTTGATGGTGATGATGATCTCTTTCCACGTCTGCTCAATGGAAATCCGGCATTCATCTGCCCCGCTATGCTTAACAATATTCGTCACTGCCTCTTTCAAGCACATGCTCAGGATATTCTCTGTTAACAGGGACGCTTTGTGCAATGTGATGTCCTCTTCGCCTTCAAATCGAATCTGCGCAGCATCAAGGATCTGTTTGACCCGGACCATTTCGTCCTTCAAGCGGATTCCTCTCATGGACGAAACCATTTTCCTCACTTCGTTGAGGGCCGTACGTGCGGTATGCTGGACATCCTTTAATTCGTTTTTTGCCTGCTCGGGATTTTTAGAAATGAGTCTGCGGGCCAAATCGCTCTTCAATCCGATCAGCGATAATTTTTGCCCAAGCGTATCATGGAGGTCCCTTGCGATTCTCTCCCGTTCTTCCAGCTTGATGAGTTCAGAGATTTTTTTGTTCGCGTCTTCCAGCTTTTCTTCGAGCTGCCCCATTTCCTTACGATTATGGATGCTGAACGGCAGCAGGATCACGCTGATCCAAATGATGATGATAAATGGAAGCTGGGCCAGGAAAATATCTTTTTGCTGGACGATCCCGAAGTTTATCGATACGGACGTACTAATCAGATGAATGAAATACAGGATGAGGAACGTCACCCGATTTTTAATATTACCGATAAAATAAGCTAGAAAAAATGCAAAATACACATAACTGAAGAGGCTTGTCGAGGTGATGGAGATCCCTATCAGGATAAATGCCCACAAGTACACGGGCCATCCTTTGGCGAAAAGGGCAATCCGATAGAAAATAAAGAAAAGGATCGTCAGAAGGATCCCAATGACGATTTCAATGGTGGAGGATGATTGGAATATAAAATAAAAAGGCAAGATGCAAAGGATTGTCCAGATATATGGAGCAATCCCGTTGCCTCTTTGAAAGGTAAAATATTTTTTAAACATCATGAAGACCTCGTTCTAACTCAGGAGTACTTATTCTCTTTCCTGAGAACAGGATTTGCTACTACCTTAACATTTTTTGACTGTACTTGTCTCTTCGCTGCCTTGTAGCCGACGAATTTTTTTCCATCCTCATCCCACAGTCGGAATTTCAAGGACTTGAGGCTTGTAGCCAGCGTAATGGTCGGTACATTTTGAAGTTCTTCAGAGTTTTCATGAGCCTGCTCTAATTTGTAATTCGGCACTCTCGGGCTTAAATGGTGGATATGGTGGTAGCCGATATTTCCTGTCAGCCATTGAAGCAGCTTCGGCAATTGATAATAAGAGCTGCCTTCTACAGCTGCTTTGACATATTCCCAATTCTCGTTTTCTTCAAAATAGGAATCTTCAAAAGTATGCTGCACGTAGAATAGCCACACTCCGGCTGTACCGGAAATCATGAAGATTGGAAGCTGTACAAGCAGGAATGCCTTCCAGCCAACCAGCAGGCAAAGTGCTGCGGCCGCAGCTGCAATCAGGATATTCGTCAGATACGTATTCCACTTTTCCTTTTTGCGAGCGCCTTTGCGGTTGAAACGGTTTTCAAAAAGAAAGACATAAATCGGTCCAAGAACGAACATGACGAACGGATTGCGATACAGTCTGTAGGCAACCTTTTTCCAAAATCCAGCTTCCCTGTACTCATCAACGGTCAAAAGCCAGATATCCCCTGTACCACGCTTATCGAGGTTGCTGCTTGTCGCATGGTGGACAGAGTGGTCATGCTTCCACTGTTCGAATGGGAACAGCGTCAATACGCCTGTCACCATCCCTAATATCTTATTCGCACGCTTGCTTTTAAAAAACGATCCATGGCAGCAGTCATGAAAAATGATAAACATCCTGATCAAAAATCCTCCTGCAATCACTGCGATTCCAAGGGTGAGAAAATAAGAAATTTGTAGACTTTCATAGGCTAAATACCATAGCAGGAAAAAAGGAGCTATCGTATTGATCAATTGAAATATACTATTGCGTGTCTCTGCTTTTTCAAATGCTGCCACTTGCTTACGGAGCATGTTCTGTTTTTGTTTAGTCATTCATCATCAAATCCTTTTTCGGTTGATGTCCTTAGTATAAAGAGATTTGAAGAAGATATGCAGACATAGCCGTCATGTTGGGTACATGACACTTGTCATGGTTGGGGCTGAAAACCCAGTGGTGGTGCGGGTTTGCGGGTAGTAATTAATTTGTGGAGAATTATGAGGTGCCTGTCACGCCCCGGTTTTTGTCGAAAAAAAGTACCCAAGCGTTGATCAGCTTGAGTACCTTGCTTTTGCGCCAAACCGTTTTCTGAGCAAGAAGGCCATGCCCAGGAATACGGCTCCGGCAAATCCATATAACAGGTTGTATCCTCCAATCCCTACAAGAAGGCTTCCGATAATCGGTCCGCAAGCCATCCCCATGTAGCGGAAGAAATTGTAGGCTCCGATGGCTGTCGCCCTTGTTTCCTGGAAGACTTGCGTAAGTATCGTGGTCTGCACAGGAAGGGACAGCCCTAAGAATAATCCGAACAAGATGATGGAGACAATCAGCAGCCCTAATGAAATATGAGAGAGCGACAAGAAAATGAACAAGGAAATCGCATTGAGGAACGACGTCCCCATGATGACCTTTTTTTCATCAAACTTTTGCAATCTGCCCCCAATGAAGCTTCCAATCACGATGCTGAACGACAGTGGAACGAACACAAGCCCTTTTTGCTCCACGGAAAGCGAGTACTGCTCATCCAATAGCGACGGCAGGAACACGAGGAAGTTGTACATCGAGTAATATTGGATGAATCCAAGAAAAATGATCGAGGAGCCGATTGGATTTTTCAACAGTGTGAAATAATCAGTGAAACGGAATTTACGTTTCTCGGTTGCAGCAGGCATCGTTTCTTTCAAGAAAAAGAAATTTCCGGCCAAAATGATCACACCAACTGCTGCAAGCGCAAGGAACACGGTATGAAAATTGAAAGAGCCCCCGAGGAAACCTCCGACGACTGGACCCACAACCGGTCCCAAAGAGACCATCATTTGAAATGTCCCCATCGGCTTGAATCGGGACTTCCCATCAAATAAATCGCCAATCACCGTAACAGCAATAACGGATCCTGCTGCAATCCCCACTGCCTGCAGTGAACGGAATAAGAGCAGCAAATAAATTGAATTGGAGAAATAGCAGCCGATCGTCGCTGCTAAATAGAAAGAGATGCCGGTGAGCATGACCTTCCTCCGCCCTTTTGAGTCAGCCATCGGACCATACACCATCTGCATGATGGCCAAAAAAATCGTATAGAATGAAATCGTCAAGTTTACAAGAAAATGGCTTGTATGCAATTCTTTGATGACGTCCGGGATGATCGGAACATAAATCGTCTGAGAAAATGGACCAAGAAATGCCGCAAACGCGGTTAAATAAACGATAAAGCCTCTATGTTTTACCACTTCATAACTCTCCTTTGAAACCGGTTGACGATCACCGGATGATGCCTTTTACAATAGTTGTATTATACACCCAGAAGAAACATAACGGCAGGAAACGGACTTATTTTTTCAAACCTATTTTTCATGGAAAGAAATTTGGTAAACTATTTTAAAAACTTCGTATAAATTTCCATGGCTCGATCGTTTATATATTGAAAGAAACTTTTTGGAGGCGAGAAAATGGAGCAGACCACAACGATATCGAATAAGCTGGTAGATGATGCACGCTCAGTAAAAAACTCATATGATGCGCTTGTATCAGAGTATTACAATGACCTTTGGAATTACTGCAAATACATTACGGGCTCAGCTTGGGACGGAGAAGATCTTTTTCAGGAGACGCTAATTAAATCTTTCGGGCTGCTTCCCCAAAGATGGAGCGAAATTACCGATAAGAAATATTATTTATTCAGGATGGCCACAAATACGTGGCTGGATCAGTGCAGAAAAAGAAATCGGGAAATCGGTATTCTGAATGAAACGACAGAAGCCCACTACGAGTTTTCTGATAAGCTGGCATTGCAGGAGATCTTGATATCATTGGATTCCCATTTGCCACCTAAGCAGACGGCAGCATTTCTTTTAATGGATGTTTTTCGTTTCAGCGCTGAAGAAGCAGCCGGCATTGTCCGTAGTACACCAGGCGGAGTCTATGCAGCAGTCCAGCGTGCGAGGCGAAAAATAGAA
Organism: Falsibacillus pallidus; assembly: GCF_050990905.1. GTDB lineage: Bacteria > Bacillota > Bacilli > Bacillales > DSM-25281 > Falsibacillus > Falsibacillus pallidus_A. The sequence continues at coordinate 901,477 of NZ_CP158866.1, read as the reverse complement.
TCATTAGACTTTATGAACGTAAAGACCAAGGGAGAGTTCCAATTGAACCCTACTATCAAAGCGTACTTAGAAGCTTTCAACACAGGGGATCTCGATAAAATGTTAAGTTTATTCAGCGAACAGGCGCACAATGAAGCATTCAATGGATTCCAGGAATTCTCTAAAGAAGAAATGGTGAAGGGCTCGCTCCGCTTCGGTCTGCCGGGACACTCCGCCAAAGAATTCATCCTATGGGGAAGGCCTGTCATCGTGGTGTTGGCGGAAGGTGAACATGGTCCGGAAATTCACGACATTCAAATCCAGGAAGTAGAAAACGGAAAAATCGTTTCGCACCAGAGCTACTTCTTCCGAAAAGAATTTATTATGGCAGCTGCAAAAGAACTAGGCTATCACCCGCAGCTCATAAAACCCCCAGTCGACTGGAGTTAATGAATCGGGTGGCGCCTTCACTGTGAGTAACACTGCAGGTGACAGGCACCACCCGGTTTTTGTCGTTATTTGTCGCTTACAATGATCCCCAAGACTTCTTCTAGTTCATCAACCACATAGTCTGCTTCCACACTTTCCCACTGTGTATCCCTTTTCCATATGGTCTTCATCCCCATTGCCTTGGCAGCTTTCATATCATTGTCAGGGTGGTCCCCGATATAAATACTTTCTGACGGAGCAGTACCAAGCACTTTCAACGCTTTTTGAAATATCATGGAATCAGGCTTTTTAATCCCTTCCCGCTCCGATATAATGATGCAATCAAAGTAACACTCTACCCCCAGCGCTTGGATACTGCTCATCTGCATCCTTTCGAATCCATTTGTAATGAGACCGAGCTTATATCCAGCAGCTTTTAAGCCTTCCAGCAATTCGATTAAGTTTGGAAATGGAACGCAATGTTTATGAAACGACTCAAGGTAGTCTTCCAATAGATTTTCCCATGTCATTTGCGGAATATCGAATTCACGCAGCATCTGCTGATAGACTTTGTCTTTCCACACATATCCCCTTGCATCGAGTTCAATGAATCTATGTATATATTTTTCTTTATCGGCGATTCCGAGTCTATCTGCCTGATCCGCAGCAAATTTCAATACCGAAGCATCCCGATCCAATAAGGTTCCGTCCAAATCAAATAAAACGGCTTTTATCATCTCTCCCTCTCCTTTTCTGATAATCTATTTTCATCATAGCCGTTTTCCATAAGCATTTACAGTTACAGCGAATTTGAGTTTGTTATAATAGAATTACGGCTTGAACAAAGGAGGTTTTTCGAATGGCCAAATCAATGAAATCGAGAGCAGCAACTTGGGTCCGCCAGCGTGTGGAAGATTCATATATTCAGTCCGAACAGGACTCTTTAAAAAAGCACTACCTTCGATTTAAACTGGAAGGATTCTGCGACGAACCGGAAATCCACATGGTGGCCGCGGATGATGGGCTTGAGTGGGGATATACGGAGTTTTTCTTGGATGGAACTGTCCCTGTCCCGAAAAAAGTCCAGCTTCATGCGTTGGCCTGGACGGAGCTCAACACGATTCCAGAAGAAGAAAAAATGGACAAAATCCATGAGGAAATGATGAAAGCGATCAACCTTAAGAAGAAAGAATACCGCAAGTGCCAATACTGCGAAAACAAGATGCACCAAGACGAGTTCTATGATAAGAAAACGTGCAAGAAATGTGCTAAGAAGCACCATGGCAGCTATAGTGGAAACTGATGGAGGCGGGCAGATTGCCGCTGGCGCATAAGCAGTCGATTTTCGCGCATAAGAGGCGCTGTCTGGCGCAAAGCAGACGTTTTTTCGCGCAAAAGCTGCCCTGAATGGCGCATAGCCGCACGTTTCCGGCGCATAACCCAATAATCAGCCCCTTTGCCATCCGGCGAAGGGGCTTTCGTTTGCCTTTTGCGGCAAGATATCAGTCTTTTTTTAATATATCAGCCAATTTCAAGCCCATATCAGCCAAAATTCAATTATATCTATCAACTTTACACAAATATCGGCCAGCTGCCGCAAAACAATCAAAAAAAACCCTCCACAAATGTGAAGGGGCAATCCATATCTATCATTATTGAGCTGTGTAGCCTCCGTCGATGACGACCGCCTGGCCAGTTACGCTCTTTGCTTTGTCGCTTGCCAAGAACATAGCGTAGTCGGCAATTTCGCTTACATCAAGCAAACGCTTCTGTGGAACCAATGGATAGATGACTTCTTCGAGCACTTTTTCCAATGGTACATTGCGAGTTTCCGCGATGTCTTTCAATTGGCCGCGAACAAGTGGAGTGTCCACATATCCAGGGCAGATGGCATTGACTGTGACACCGTCAGCAGCAGCTTCCAATGCAGCTACTTTTGTCAGGCCGATGACGCCATGCTTCGCGCTGTTGTAGGCTGCTTTGCCGGCGAATCCGATAAGTCCGTTAATGGAAGAAACGTTGATGATGCGTCCGAATCCTTGTTCTTTCATGATCGGGAAAGCATATTTTGTTGCGATGAATGGAGCAGTCAGCATGATCTTGATCATCAATTCGAATTTTGCAGTTGGGAACTCTTCGATTGGTGATACGTGCTGAAGTCCGGCATTATTGATCAAAACGTCAACGCGTCCATAATGTTTGTGCGCTGTTTCAATCATGTTTTTGATATCTTCTTCGCTAGTTACGTCCGCTTTCAGGCCGATTGCATCGAATCCTTGTCCGCGAAGATCTTCAGCTGCTTTTTCAACGCCTTCTGCATTTAAGTCAGTCAAGACGACTTTGCTTCCGTTTTGAGCAAATTCTTTTCCGATTTCAAATCCGATTCCGCTTGCAGAACCTGTGATGACGACTACTTTATTTTCAACCATTCTTTCCAACTCCTATCAATTTTTGTTTCTAATTCTTTCATAACCTAAAAGCTTCTTATTGAAACGCGGTTAGATCAGGCCGATGCTTGCAAAGATGATGCCGACGATCATGGCGATGGTCGGTATGAGAAGCCCCACCATAAAGACATCTTTGTAGCAGTCCTTGTGTGTTGACCTTGTTACGGCTAACAAGGTCAGCAATGCGCCGTTATGAGGCAGGATGGATGCACCTGATGCAATGGAAGCCATTCTGTGAAGTGCTTCCGGGCTGACTCCTGTCGTCTGCGCAAGGCTGTAGTACGTGTGGCCCAATGCTTGAAGGGCAATCCCCATTCCGCCTGAAGCAGAACCAGTGATCATGGCAAGGATCTGGACAATCAAGGATTCCGACACGAGCGGGTTGTCTGATATCCCAAGAAGCATGTCCGTGATGTTCTTGAAATCCGGTACAGCCGTGACGACAGCGCCGAAACCGACGGCAGCACTCGTATTGATGATGGCCATGACAGAACCTTTCGCCCCTTCATTAATGGACGGGATGAACTTTTTATATTGCGTGATATTAATCAATAAAATAGCAATGATGCCAGCAAGCAATGAAGGCAGTGGATCGAGTTTGACAACGTCCAGTAATAGGATGACCAATAGCAGCGGAATCAATGATAGAATCCAATTTGGCAGCCTCTCATCCTTTTCGCTGCCAGAGGTTCTTTCCCCTTCAATCTCTTTGAATGTGTCGCCGGCAGCGCTCATTTTTTTCTCGCGATATGCAAGCCACAAGTATCCGCCGACTGCCATGACGATTGTTCCTGCGATTCCCATGATGGAGCCTGCCATTGGGGTCGTGTGGAATGAATCCATTGGAATCAAGTTCTGGATCTGGGGTGTTCCAGGTACAGATGTCATGGTGAACGTGAATGCTCCAAGTACGATTGTCGGAGCGATTAATTTCCTTGAAATGTTGGCAGCCTTGAATAATGCGACTGCAATTGGATAAATGGCAAAAACAACTACGAACAAACTGACTCCGCCGTATGTCAAAATGGCAGATGCCGCGAGCACGCCGAGGATTGCACGCTTTTCCCCGATTAGTTTTGTGATTTTAAATGCAACGGACTTTGCCGCTCCGGTGTCTTCCATCAATTTTCCAAAGACGGCACCCAATAGGAATATCGGGAACCACTTCTTGGCGAAATCAACGAAGCCGGTCATATAGGTTTCTGTATAGGTGTGCATCAGATCCATGCCGCTTAGCAGTGCAACGATCCCTGCTACAATCGGCGCGACCCAGATGATGGACCAGCCCATGTAGGCCAAAACCATCAGCAGCACCAAGCCTATGATGATACTCAGCATTTTCTTTCCTCCCTCTTGATGTTAAACTCAGGCATGTTTTTATGTTCTTTTTCCTTATTTCTCCACTTGCCGTCCGGACAGTTATATAAGAAGCAACAGAAGAAATTTTACTCCTTTTGTAAAAATAAATAAAATGAATTAAAGTTATATGTATCATTCAAAAAAGTTATCGGAAATAGGAGGTGTTCCTTATATGGATATACGACAATTGACTTATTTTCTCGAAGTCGCAAGGAGCCGCAGTTTCACAAAAGCTTCGCAAGTCCTTCACCTCACTCAGCCGACATTGAGCAAAATGGTGAAAAGCCTGGAAGATGAGCTGGAAATGGATTTAATCGACCGTTCTGCCAGACAGATCGAATTGACCGAGGCAGGGGAAATCGTCTTTGAGCAGGGGCAGATCATCATGGAGTCTCTCGATCATTTAACCATGAATCTAAATGACCTGATGCTGCTGAAAAAAGGAAGGATAAAAATCGGCATTCCTCCCCTCATTGGATTCTTATTTTTCCCGCGGATCATTAAAGAGTTCCAGGATCTTTATCCGGATATTGCCATCAAGCTGATCGAACATGGCGCCAATAAAGTGGAAGAAGAGGTAAAGGACGGATTGATCGACATCGGCGTCGTGGTCCTTCCCCTTGATAAAGAGGCATTCGATATCGTTCCATTCGTGCAGGAAGAACTTATGCTTTTTGTCCATGCAGACCATCCGTTTGCAAAGAAGAGGCAGGTGAAAATGCAGGAACTGCAAGAGGAGACGTTCATCTTGTTCAGCGAGGATTTTGCCCTCCATCACCGGATCATCGATGAATGCGTGAAAGCTGGATTCCAGCCAAACATCGGCTATGAAAGTTCACAGTGGGACTTCATCAGCGGAATGATCGGGGAAAACTTAGGAGTATCCATCCTGCCTTACTCCATTTCGAAAAAAGTGGATCCGGAGGTCATCAAGGCTGTTCCGATCGTGGACCCATCGATTCCATGGAGGCTTGGGCTGATCCTGAAAAAGGGCCGGTATGTTTCCCATGCATCGAGGGCGTTCATTGACGTCATTTCATCTTTATATGAAAAATAGACTTATTCCTAAATTGAATACTTTATATAAATAATATGTATTTTACGAATATGTTTAATTGGTCTATCATGACTTCTGTAAGCAATTTTCATTTCAGGAGGAATTGACATGAGTGAACAGCGCTATCAGCACGGTTTGGATAAATTAATGGAATATACACTGACAGATAACAAAAACATTTCTACACACTTGAAAATTTCAGATGACTTGCAGGACATCGCACCGGATGTAGCCAAATATATCATCGAGTTTGCCTATGGAGATATTTACTCCCGCTCCGGGCTTTCCAACGAAAGAAGAGCGCTCGTGACCATTTCATCCCTTGTCACCCAAGGAACGGAGCCGCAGCTTGAACTTCATCTCAACACAGGATTGACGGCAGGATTGTCTCCGAAAGAAATAGTAGAAAGCATCATTCAATTGATCCCATACACAGGATTCCCGAGAGTCCTCAATGCATTGAATGTGGCAAAAAAAGTATTTGCGCAGAGGGATGTTAAGAAGGAATCGGTTCAGTAAGAAAAGCGCAAGCGCTCCGGTAGCTTCGACCAGCATAAGACGGAACTCGAAGGAAATCCTGATTTCCGTAGAGGTACGGCTTATGACTCGAGGGGCTGGGTGCTGGAGCTGGACATAGAAAAGCGCAAGCGCCTGATAAGAGGCGCCGAGGTTGGACAATTACAAAAATGGAGCCTCCCACTTGATTCGGGAGGCTCCTCTTTTATTCTTCTTCTATATAAATCCTTTCACCCGTTTCCGGATGCATATAGACTCTTGATTTCTTGCCTGTCACTGGGTCGATGGAGACTTCCTGCGTCGGTTCGAATCCATCCAACGGTTTTCTATTTGTTTGCTTATATCGGCGGTCCTTCCTTTTAGATATGATCCAAAAGAGCAAGATTGCCGCTAATTGAAACAGGATGTAATAGAGAATCCATCTCATTGCTGATCTGACTTTTCTGCTACAACCGCCGTTCCATAGGCAACGATCTCGCTCATATTCTGGCCGATTTCACCGGAATCGAAGCGGAACATGATGATTGCATTCGCACCCATGGCATGCGCATTTTTCGTCATGCGGTCAAGCGCCTGCTTCCTCGCATCCTCAAGGAGCTGCGTATACTCTTTGATTTCACCGCCGACAAGCGATCTTAATGAAGCGGTCACCTGGCCGGCAAACCCGCGGCTTCTCACCACTAGGCCGTAGCAGGCACCCTTCACTTCCTTGATTTCGTAGCCTTCTATTTTTTCAGTCGTGACAACCAGCATGAGACCCTCTCCCCTTATTATTACTCTATCTATTTATAATTTCTTTTCCATATTAATATTCGTTGGCTGGTAGCCGATTTTTTCGTATAGTTTCCTGGCCCTTGTATTGTGGCCGAAAACGTGCAGCATCATCTTATTGATGCCAAGTTCTTTTGCCTTGGTTTCAATTTCACTCATGACGGCCTTCCCGTATCCTTTACCTTGGTATTCTTCAAAGATATACACGTCATATATGTAGGCTGCCAGTTCCTTTTTCGCAATCCATATGATGCCGGTATTCAGGTCCCCGTCATAGGCGCTGTACAAATAATTGTCTTCTGTCTGCACTCCATCAGGCAATAATCTTTGGTACTCATCAGTGGATTTTTGCAGCGCTTCTTCTGCTTTCCAATTCCCTGAAGCAGTCTTTTCTTCCGCATACTGCTTGATAGCTTTTTCAAGGTATTTTTCATATTGTTCAGGTGTCATCGGACGAAGTTCAATCATCTATACCCCTCCCCTTTTCAATGAATATTTTACCATATCCGTTTGGTTATAGATATTGGCTTCTTAACCTAAAACCTCTAATTTTTCCACTTTATCAAAACCTGCTGTCTTCTTGAACTTCATGTTATGTTCAAAGTTCTGCATGGAATCTGAGCAGTCGATTCCATCGAAATTCAGTTTGTTTAAAGTCTTTCTTTCGATTTTGACTGAGAGGATGACCGTTTCTTCCTCATAACCCGTTGCCGTATTCACTCTTGTGTCCAACGCATGGATGTACAAGGTATTCAGCGGCAGAAGGGCAAACATATCTCTGGCAATCCTCAATACACAGCTGCAGACGTAGTCCTGCTGGATATCGAAGTATTTCGTTTTTGTCATCGCTTTTGTCGAGAGCTTCCCAGTCTTTGTCAAGGATAGCTGCTCCTTTGGCACCACGCTGTCGCTGTTGACCTGAAACTCAATCTCCATGACTTTCGGATCTTCCGCAAAAAATTCGAATCCGCTTCCGAATTCCAGAAGGTCATCAAGCGGAGCGAATTCATTGATTACCTCAAAATAAGCATCAATGTCCCCCTCGATGACTTTCGTCGCAATAAGGCGGTCACGCTCCCAAGAACGATAGTCTTCTTCATCTTCTTTTCGTGCCGCTTCAATGGCTTCCTCTAATTTCCTGCGTTCTTTATCCTCTTGTTTAAAAAGTTTCCCGATAAAACCAGGCTTATAGTTTTTAAGTTTATCCGCAGCACTCTTTTCATTTGGCCCCATTACTCCATGATCCTTTTCATAAGGCGGAGAGGAACTTCTTACTTTGATCCAATTGACAGGATCATCAGCCTCCTTATGGATGGAATGGATGCGCTCAATCGTATTTTCATAGGCTTCCACTGCCAAACTTGCAGCCTCCATTTGATCCAGCTTCTCCTGCTCGCGCTGCCTTGCTGCAATCTCCCGCTGGCGATTATATGCAGGAGTCCTCCTGCTGCGCCCGCCGGAAGTGCTATAGGACAGGCCCGTACCCGGTATGCTTGTCGTGATCCGGCTTCCCGTCCGCGAATTCACGCTGTAGCGCAGCCCTTTGACACCCGTACTGAACCCGACACTCTTCGAACTCACATTCATCCGGACGCCTGGAGCAATTTTAAAACTTTTTCGAAATCTAAGACCCACGATCGACTCCCCCTTTTTAACAAATTATAGCATTGATATGGGTTTATGGATTGATTGTAAAAATTTCCTTTCTGCCAGTTTCGTCCCTGATGATAGAATAAAAGTTTAGTGAAATAGTTAAAACTTTTCATCATACTCATCGCGTCTTACATACGTCGGAACCGATACAATCTATAGGAATAAGGAGTCATGACATGTAATGAGCAGCAAAAAGTTAGAGAAGCTGCTGATCGATTGCATACAGGAAAATAAGGAGAGTGCATACCGCCTTGCTTTCAGCTATGTGAAAAATCAGCAGGACGCCCTTGATATCGTGCAAGAGTCGATACGGAAATCCTTTACTTCCGTTTCCTCCCTAAAAAATAAAACAGTGATCAAAAGCTGGTTTTTCCGGATTGTGGTCAATACTTCCCTCGATTTTTTAAGGAAGAAAAAACGAATACAACTCGTCGATGATGAAACGCTGGAAATGATCTCGCCCGGGACGGAAGACCGCTATCCAAATGTAGATTTGGAAAAAGCGATGGAAGAACTCCCTCATAAATACAGAGTGATTGTGATTTTGCGTTTTTTCGAAGATATGAAAATAGAAGAGATTTCAGCCGTTTTGAACGAGAAGATCAGTACGGTGAAAACCCGCTTATACAAGGCCCTTCGATTATTGAAGGAGCAATTATTGGATGAAGAGCTCGAGGAGGTTCAAGAATATGGGCCGTGAATTAGAAAAAATGCGTGAAGAATATAAAAACATTCCCATCCCGGATGAACTGGACTTGGTTGTAGATAAAGCTATCAAACAAAGCCGGAATCGGAAAAAGAGGACGCCTCTGAAGTGGATTGGCGGGTCGGCCGCTGCAGCAGTCATTTTTTGCTCAGTTGTTTTAACGAACTCCGCTTTCGCCCTTACACTCTCAGACGTACCCATCGTTGGTTCATTAGTAAAGCTGATTACCTCAGTGGAGTACACAATCAACGATGATCATTTTCAGGCAGATTTAAAAACCCCTGAGATTAAAAACCTGAAGAACAAAAAGTTGGAAGAAGGCTTGAATAAGAAATACCTTGAAGAAAATAAGAAGCTATACGAAGATTTCCAAAAAGACATCAAGGAAATGAAGGAAGCGGGAATGGAAGGCCATATGGGAATCGATACCGGGTACGAGGTCAAGACGGACAACAAAAAAATCCTGTCCATCGGCAGATACGTCGTCAACACAGCCGGTTCCTCCTCTACCACATTTACATTTGATACAATCGATAAGCAAAAACAGCTCTTGATCACATTGCCGAGCCTTTTTAAAGATGATTCATATGTTGATGTCATCACAGCCAATATCAAGGAGCAAATGATTGAACAAATGAAAAAGCCTGAGGACGGAAAGATTTATTGGGTCAACTACCCAGGCGGCCAAAAGCTTATGCCTGGCATGGAATTCAAGAAAATCAAGAAAGACCAAAACTTCTATATCAACGCGGACAATAAACTTGTGATTTCCTTCAATAAATATGATGTAGCACCGGGGTATATGGGGGTTCCGGAATTCATCATCCCAACGGACGCCATTCAGGATGTGCTTGTCAGCAATGAATATATTAAATAAATAGTCGCATGTAGGCTGGGCACAGGAGGGTTTGTGCCTGGCTTTTTTGTGTGGGTGTGTAGCGGCAAAGCGACTTCAAAGTGCCTGTCACGCCCCGGTTTTTGTCGGTTTATGTCGTGGTGGATCGGCGGTTTACGCTCATTTGGATAGAGAATTGCCCGCTGGCGCATAAGGGGTGTAATTTCGCGCATAGACACCATGATCCGTCGCATAGCGGTGAGGTTTTCGCGCATAGTGGACTTCTGTCAATAAAGTAGACACTTAAATGCCGGTAAATGGCGTACTTTTTTTCTTCCGCGCTTCGTTTTCACTCCGCTTGGAGGCCTCTGTCTGAAGGAACCATTTGAAAAACAATGGTTCCTTCAGGCAGAGGGCAATTTCTCCTCAGTGGCGTTTAAACGCTGTGCCTCTTTATACGCCTTTTCATACTCAATCGGAGTGGCGTATTCTAATGTCGAGTGAATCCTTTTACGATTATAAAATTGAATATAAAACTTAATGGCCCCGATGGCTTCTGCTTTTGTCTTAAACACAAACTTGTACAAATACTCTTTCTTCAGGGAGGCAAAAAACGATTCTACACAAGCGTTATCATAAGGGGTTGCTTTTCGACTCATACTAATGGTCGCTTTGGCATCCTTCAAGGCTTCAATATATTTTTTTGAACAGTACACACTTCCCCGGTCTGAATGGTGGATCCATCCCTCAGCGGGCTGGCGAATCTCAAGTGCTTCTTTTAATGCTTTTAACGGCAATTCGGCGTCCATGCGGTCATCAATGCTATAGCTAATTACCTTGCGGGAAAACAGGTCTAAAACTGGATTTAAATAAACAAATCCCTCCCCTGTATGAATATAGGTGATATCCGTTGCCCAAACACGATCTGGTTCTTCAGGATTAAAATTCCGATTCAACTCATTTTTGAACACAAGCTGCTGGTGATCTGAATCCGTGGTCTGAATGTATCGAGTTGGCGGGGTCGCATATAAACCCATCTCTCTCATGCGGTTCGTCACCGTTTTAAGGGAAACTTGTATATGATCCTCCTCGACCAGCTTTCGATAAATCCTCGGACTTCCATACGTCCCCAGGTTGTCGTGAAAATGATAGCGAATTCGCTCGTCAAGATGACGTCTCCAGCGCTGTCTCTCTGTTTCCTCCTGATCCTGTCTTTTTTCCCAAACATAATAGCCAGAAGTAGAAACATCCAAAACTTCGCACATCTTCACAACGGTATGGTCGTTTTTATTATGAAAAATAAATTCAAACCTTACTTCTTTTCTTGCGTGAAGATGTGCATAGCCTTTTTTAAAATGGCGTTCTCCTCTTCCAAATCTAATTTTTTACGTCTTTCAGCTTCGTACAATTCTTTGTATTCAGAAGCCGTTAGATACTGGCTTTGTTTCTCTTTTTCCGCCTGATTTTGCTTTTTACGATAGGAAGCGACCCACTTTTGAAGCGTACTATAGGAAATATCGAGTTCACTGCTCACATCCACGAGCTTCCGTCCATCTAACTCAATTAATTTACACACATATTCTCTAAATTCTGGTGGGAACTTTTTCTGATCTTTCGCCATGTTTATACACGCCCTTTTTGTAGTTGTATAGATTTAAACATGACGCCACTACCTGTGTCCACTTTTTATACTAACTTCAATAGCCAATGTCAAGTGGCGCATAAGCGGGCTTATCTCGCGCATAGACCCTGTGGCGAGGGCTGCCCACCCCTGTTTTCCATGCTATTTCCTTATATTTACCTCACCTTGTAAATCCAAATGGACAAATTTTGCCCTTTTCACTCAATTTTTGACCAATCCCCCCCCGATTTTGATCCACTTAAACACCGCCAATGAACAATTCCCCCATTCTCAGTCACATTCGGGTGCGCGGGGTGTCTTCTCCAATGGAAAATGGCCGCTGGCGCATGGGAAGGGGATTTTCGGGCCGCAAAGGCGGGTCTGACCTGCGCATAACAGGCACATTTTCGCGCATGGAACCCGCGACCACGATTTTCATGCTATTTTCACTCATTTGTCCGTTACTGAAGACAATTCACTGAATTTCTCCTGCCAAATTGTTCTTTTTAGGTCTCTATAAAGAAATTCCACTCCAAATCCAACAACATTTTTGCACCTCGCCCCCCAATATTTCATCACACATAAAAAAAGACCCCCAAATGGGAGTCTTTTTAAAGGTTAATTAACCTTTGTTTACGTTAGCAGCTTGAGGTCCGCGAGCGCCTTGCTCAACGTCGAAAGTTACTTTTTGACCTTCTTCTAAAGTTTTGAAGCCATCGCCTTGAATTGCTGAGAAATGTACGAATACATCGTCTCCACCTTCAACTTCGATGAATCCGAAGCCTTTTTCTGCGTTAAACCATTTTACTGTACCTTGTTCCATGTGTGTTACCTCCTGCGTGGATTGAATCCACAATGTATTACTATTATTGCTCAATACGAATTCTTAGGCGAAAAAGACCGAACAAAAATAATTGTAGATTCATCATAACAGATGGGCTAGAGAAATGCAACCCTCTTCCTCTCAAATAATGGCTATAAAGAAACACACGGAAAGACGGCTCTTGATACAGGCATGGAACTTACTGTTCGCCACGTATTGGTGGCTGGATTATATGCTTCTACGATGTTTAGATAACTATTCGGAGGGATAAATCCTCCCATAACGAAAATCTCGGAACCGCATACACATGCAGCTGCCCCCCATCTGGCTGTTGGCATTGGTGCACCAGTTGACCATGTATTCGTCGCAGGATCGTAAATATAAACGGTGTCTACGGCAACGGCTGGATCTCCTGGATCATTAAGAAACGTATCAGGGGCTATCGGTGCATCGGGATCCCTTCCTCCAAACACATAGATTTTACCACCAAATGCTTCGGCAGCAATGAACGAAAGAGGCTGCGGCAGCGGAGCAAGCGGAATCCAAGTGTTTGTTGCAGGTTCGAATGCATCGTGATCAGCAATACTCATCGATCCATCAAACCCAGCAATTGCATGCAATAGTCCATTCAACGTGACAACTGCCAACTCCGATCTTGGGGAAGGAAGAGGTGTCCCGAGTGACCATGTGTTTGTGGCAGGGTTAAAGACTTCGACTGTATTCAACACTCCTGCACCAGATCCATTCGTCCCTCCCACTGTATAAAATAACCCGTTTAACACATCTCCTCCAAGAGATCCTCTTGGCACATTTGCCGTTGGAGCCGGTGTCCAGGTATCGGTTTCTGGATCATAGAATTCTGCCGTTGCAACACCGGTAAATGCAGAAGGCGTAAAACCGTGGCTGACGATAACTTTTCCATTTCTCAATAATCCGGCAGCCTGCGCTTCCCTGACTGCAAGCATTGGGGATACCGTAGTCCATGAATCGGTTTGGCAAAAATACTCATCGACTTCACTGATGGCAACACCATTATTCTCTCCTCCAAAGACAAGGATTCGAGTCGGGGTGCAGTTAAAGAAAACTTCTCCCGCTGTCAGTGAAAGTTTAGTTTTTGCTTGAAGCATCACCCAATCGTATACTTTTTCAGCAAGGATGCATGTATCCTCCAGTAATGGAAGGTCCCTGTTGTTTTTGTCCTCATATTGAGTGGGATTTGCTGTTTCAGTCGACTGAAACACAGTTGGACAGGACATGGGGATCCTTACTGGCTGGCACTGAGTCAGAATTTCATTTCTCGGGGTGCACCGTCCAGCTTGAACTTCAATCGTCGTATCTGCAGTGACCTTGATGGACTGGCATATCGTCAAAAAGACATTAAGCTGTCTAAATATGTCTCCTGAACATTGAATAGTGGAAAAACAATCAAAGCTTGTTACCTTGCAATCAATGGTCGTACCTTCAGGAGCACAAAGAAGCAAATTTTCATCAATATTGAACGGAATTGGCTCTGTTGTGCATGAACCATTGGCACCGGACACTTCCACCACTATAAAGCCGCTCTTTAATAAATTTATTTTTTGTAATACCACTGAAGTCCCATTCGGTAATCGAACGACAGTTTCTTTTCTACCAGAAGGTTGTACAACTTCTTCACATCTAATGGAATTTTCCCCTAAGGGATCGAGCCTTTGTCCGTTGGAATCTGTTAAATAACAACTAGTCGACAATGGCCCGATTAATTGACATGGATTAAGAGCCATTCTCTTCTCCCTTTCATCTCTTTGGCTTATTATAGAATATGAAAAAGTTCCATCTTCCGTGTTAGACGTCTGCATCAATCAAACTCAATTTTCCGGGCAAAAAAAAGAATTCCCCATTCAATCGAGGAATTCATCTTCAGATAAATAATAATATCCCTTCAACAACGGATACAATCACCATGGAACCCAGTGGAATCAGCTTCATGGAAAGGAACCCGTGCTTGTTGGATCCAATCCGCTCGAGAGGATTTTTCGCTGGCTGGGCAAGGAAATAGATCAGTCTGTCCCAATTGGAGGATTTCATGGCGAATTCCGGTACATTCACGTCATATTGGTCCAATTTCTTCTTCAGATGATGTTCATTTTTAAATGGATTCTGCTCCATATCCGAAGTCCCCCAGTTCTTTTTTTAATAGTTGAATGCCGCTGTGCAATCTGGATTTTACCGTCCCTATTGGAATTCCGAGGATCTGGGCAATTTCCACTTGGCTCAAATCATGATAGTAAAATAAGAGGACGACCGCCCGCTGGATTTCAGGAAGTCCTCCAACGGCCGTCTGGACAGCCATCCGGTCATCCAGATGAATTGATTCCACAGGAGTCGGTGCAAGAAAAGGCAGGAGTGTCCTCCACTTCTTGCGCCGATTCAATTTTGTGACCATATGATTGTAGGCAATTTGAAAAAGGTATGATTTTACCTTCCCTTTGCTTGCATCAAACCCATCCCGGCTGGACTGAATTTTGACAAAGACATCCTGAACGATATCGATGCTAAGCTGTTCATTTCTCGTGTAGCGGAACACAAAGCAATACAAAGGTTTCCTGAATGACTCATACAGGCGGGCGAGTGCCTCAGTGTCCCCGCTTTGGTAGGCGTGCATCCATTCCTCTGCCCGCTCACTCAATGGAATCCCCCCATCTTGCTTTGATGGATTTCAGCGTATTTGAAATGCGGACAAGCAAATAGATTACAGAGATGAGCGTCCACACCTGTCCTTGGTTGGTGAAAAATTGGACATAGACATTCTCCCTGTCTTCCCCAAAGGAAATGAGCATATTTAAGACCTGAATACAAATAATCGAATAAATTGCCAATCCCAATGTCAACGTATCAAACACATTCCACCGCAGGAATATCTTCGTTTTCTTATAATTGATCTTCCCGTTCTCTTTTACGATATATTTTTGATTCATCGGCAGCATCACCGCCATTATCAGCCCAATGATTACCACCGTCACTATCAGCGAAACCATCCATCCCATCCCCATAGAAACACCTCATTTAATTTGTTTTTCATAGACTATACAATCGGGAACGTGGAATGGTTCACTTTAATTTCAAAAAAATTAATCTACCGGTATCCAAATCTCCATTTCGTATTCATCTGTGTATTCTTTTCCAAAGAGCTGCAGTGGAACCACTTCGATTTCTGGCATTCCTTTTGTTATCGAATACCCTTGCTGATCAAAAATCCTCCATATTTCACCATACGTTTCAGGGATGTTATGGGCACTTCCGATATGTTTAAAAACAACATATTTATGAGCCGGGAAAATATGAACGGTCATCCCTTCCCCTATTTTCTTATAATCTACGTAATCCAGTTCAATCCCGCACGTGTAAAAGTAGTCATTGCTCCGTGGAGGCAGGCAAACTCCAGTTATATGTTCCGGACTTTGATTCTCAAAAACTTCATATGCCTTTTTCCATAAATCAGGAATGGGATGGACTGCATTACCGTTCCAAGTCCCTGGTGCACTGAAGCCCGCGATGGTAAACGAATCTTTCATCTCTTCTTTAAAATCCATTTTCAAATCCCCCTTTATTAATCAAGTGTAATTGTGTAAAAGGGTGGCTTCCGGTCATTTTATGCTTTTTGGTGTCAGTTCCCCTACCTCTCCCGCTCTTTTTGCGACTTCTGATATTTTAGAAAGGCGATTCCATATAGAATGACGCTGAGCACTCCTCCGATTAGAAAGAAGTAAGATAGGATCATCCTTCCATCCCTTTGATGGTTATAGGCTTGTGAAAAGGCAATGATGGAGGTCAAAAAAGCCAAAAGAGTCTCGGTCATTGTCAATTTCCTCATGAATAACTCCCCTTT
Source organism: Falsibacillus pallidus (assembly GCF_050990905.1). Lineage (GTDB taxonomy): Bacteria > Bacillota > Bacilli > Bacillales > DSM-25281 > Falsibacillus > Falsibacillus pallidus_A. The sequence continues at coordinate 885,413 of NZ_CP158866.1, read as the reverse complement.
CATATATAGAAGAAACCCAATTTTTTCAATATAATATAGAAGCTTCTCTTCTTAAAAGGATTTTCCTGCTCCGATAGCGAAGTTTATGAGGGTTATAGATTATATTAATAAAGCAGGTGCTGACTTTTATGTTGACAAGCAAACAACTGAACGATATTGAGAAGCTGCAAAAAGAGTGTGAAGCCCACGATGGCATCCAATTAAAACTGAACTGGGAAATGCTGAAAGATAGAGATTCCGATCAGCTGGACTTTTTCTATTATGAAGGCGATGAACTCATTGGGTTCTTAGGGTTATATGGATTTGGTTCAACTGTGGAAGTCTGCGGGATGGTCAAACCATCTGAACGCCGCAAAGGACATTTCAAAAAGCTATTCCATGATGGGATGGAATCGGTGAAAAACAACGGCTTTAAACGCATCCTCTTGAATACACCAGCTGGTTCTGCTTCTGGAAAATCATTTGTGAAAAGTGTCGGTGCGGAACATAAATTTTCCGAACATCAGATGAAATGGCAAGAGCAGCCCCTTAAAGAGACCGAGGGATTCACGCTTCGTCCGGCTGTACCGGAAGACTTAGATGCAAGGGTGCACTTAAGCGTAACCGGTTTTGGAGTGAGCGAGGCAGATGCACGGGAAATGGAATCCAGGCAAACCAATCGAACTAACACCCAGGTTTATATGATTGATGTTGATGATAGCACGATTGGTAAAATCCGCATCTCTCTTGAAGAAGACGGGAAGGAAGCATGGATCTATGGTTTTGCCATTTCTCCGGAACAGCGCGGGAAAGGCATCGGGCGAAAAGTATTAAATAGAATTGTCAAAGATCACATTACTGAAGGCAGATCAGTACACTTGGAAGTTGAAACAAAGAACGATCATGCATTAGGATTATATGAATCTGTTGGATTCAAGACTGTTCATGCTCAAGAATATTATTCGTATTCAATTTAAAGAAATTGGCGTCTGCTTCATTCTCGGCAGGCGCTTCAAAATGTGGTGAAAAAATGTTTAAACTGTTAGTAATTGAAGATGACTCAACATTATTCAACGAAGTAAAAGAGCGGCTCTCCCAATGGTCGTACAAAGTCTACGGCATCACGGACTTCGCGAATGTCATGCAGGAATTTTCCCAAATCAAGCCCGACCTAGTCATCATTGATATTCAGCTGCCTAAATACGACGGCTTTCATTGGTGCCGCATGATTCGATCACATTCAAACGTCCCGATTCTTTTCCTTTCTTCCAGGGACCACCCCACTGATATGGTCATGTCCATGCAGCTGGGGGCAGACGATTTTGTCCAAAAGCCTTTTCACTTTGATGTCTTAATTGCAAAGATTCAGGCAATACTTCGACGCGTATATAATTACAATACAGAGGCAGTCAGTTTGAAAACGTGGTGCGGCGCTGCGGTGGACTACGAACGGAATACCGTTTCAAACGACGAGGGATCCGTTGAATTGACCAAGAATGAAATGTTCATCTTGAAACTATTGATTGAACAAAAGAATAAAATTGTCAGCCGGGACCATCTCATCAACAGCCTATGGGATGATAAGCGGTTCATCAGCGACAATACATTAACTGTAAATGTAAATCGCCTCCGAAAGAGACTTGAGGAAATCGACCTTGGGACCTTCATAGAAACAAAAGTGGGCCAAGGGTACATTGCCATTGAAGAGGAACTATCATGATCCGGAAATACATATGGGAAAGAAAAAGCTGGCTGGTATTCGTCATTGCCATGGAACTTCTTTTTATTTTTGTAGCCATGTTGGATGAAGCCATCCCGCTTTCTCCAATTTTGTATATGGTCTTCCTCTCTTCCATCTTGTTTATCATTTTTGCCGTCATTCGCTATCAGAGGGAAACGAAATATTATAAGAGACTGGAAGAGTGGGATAACAATCTGAATGTAACAGACTTAGAACAGCCAGATTCTCCTTTTGAAAAGATTATTTCAAAGAGTCTTACTATACAAGCCGATTTATTGAAGGAGTCATCTTCTGATATTCGAACGGCGATGGAAAAGGAAAAAGACGACTTGCTTTCATGGATTCATGAGGTCAAAACCCCATTAACCGCTATGCACCTCATCATTGAACGAATGGAAGATCAAATGCTGAAGTCCCAACTGAAATATGAGTGGCTTAGAATTCACCTCCTGCTGGATCAGCAGCTTCATCAAAAAAGGATTACATTTATAGAAAATGACCTTTATATTGAAAAAGTTGATTTGGAAACCATTTTCTTCGGTGAATTTAAAACTCTTCAATCATGGTGCATCCAAAAAGGCATCGGATTTGATCTTGATCTGATTGAAGCAGAAGTTCTCAGTGATGCTAAATGGCTTGCCTTCATCCTTCGCCAAGTGCTGACAAATGCAGTTAAATACAGCGAAGCTTCTGAAATTATCATTAAGAGCCGAATGGAAAACGATCGGACCATTTTAAGCATTCAAGATTTCGGGCGAGGCATTGAACTAAAAGATTTGCCTCGTATTTTTGACCGGGGCTTCACGTCAACTGTGGACCATCATGACAATGCATCGACTGGCATGGGTCTTTATTTGGCTAAGAAAGCTGCTGTACCGCTTCTGATTGATATACAGGTTAGCTCGATTCGCGGGGAAGGAACTACCTTCACCCTGGTGTTCCCGCGGAAGAATGACTTCGTGGGAATCATGGAAGGCACCTGATTCGAGAAAATTCAGGATTCACATTCAATCAAATGACATAGCGTGTGACAATAATGTCACATGCTTTTCTATTTTGTTCGTGGAATAGAAGGAAAAGGAAGTGGATGCTTTTTATAATAAAAGTATCAAATCAAAGGAGTTTTTTATTTATGTCGATATTAGAAGCAGTAAAACTTCATAAAAGCTATGGAAACAAATGGAATAAACAAGAAGTGTTAAAAGGCATTGACCTTACGATTCATGAAGGGGAGTTCGTAAGTATCATGGGAGCTTCAGGTTCCGGAAAAACAACGCTTCTCAATGTTCTATCTTCCATCGATAAAGTAAGCGAGGGTTCTATTAAGATAGAGAATAAGGAAATGACGAAAATGAAAGAGAAACAGCTGGCTGAGTTTCGGAAGCATCATCTTGGTTTCATTTTTCAAGACTACAACTTGTTGGATACCCTCACGGTGAAAGAAAATATCCTCCTGCCGCTCTCCATATCCAAAACACCAAGGAAAGAAGCGGACCAGCGATTTGACGAATTGGCTGAAGAACTAGGGATACATGAGTTAAAAGACAAGTACCCTAATGAAATTTCCGGTGGTCAGAAACAGCGTACTTCAGCTGCCAGAGCATTCATCCACAATCCAAGCATCATTTTTGCCGATGAGCCCACTGGTGCATTGGATTCAAAGTCAGCTTCGGATCTTCTAAATAAGCTTAAATCTTTGAACAAAACACGAAAAGCTACCATCGTGATGGTGACGCATGATCCAGTTGCAGCAAGCTACTCGAGCCGGGTGATTTTCATTAAAGATGGCCAGATCTATACGCAATTGAATAAAGGCGATCAAGAACGCCAGCCATTCTTCCAAGATATCATCAAGACTCAAGGAGTGCTCGGCGGGGTGCAGCATGAACGTTAATCAATTGATATTCAGGAACTTAAAAAAGAATCTTAAAAACTATTTCTTGTATGTCTTTGCCCTTGTTTTCAGCGTCGGCCTATATTTTGCCTTTGTGACGCTGCAATATGACTCTTCCATGGACTCCGTGAAAGGAACTCTTAAAGGCGGCGCAGCGATCCGGGCAGCATCCATATTGCTGGTGGTCATCGTTTCTGTCTTCCTACTCTATGCCAACACCCTTTTTATCAAAAGGAGGAGCAAGGAGATCGGATTGTTCCAGCTGATTGGGATGACAAAAAATAAGATTTTCAGGATATTAACATTGGAAAATTTCATTCTTTATTTCAGTTCCATGATTGCCGGGATTCTTATAGGCTTTTCATTTTCTAAACTGATCATTATGATTCTATTTAAAGTGACAGGTGTCAAAGCGATTGCCACCCTACACTTTTCAACACATGCCTTTTTTCAGACGCTGCTGGTATTCAGTGGAATCTATATTTTGATCATGATTATGAACTTTACCTTTATTAAGAGGCAGAGCATCCTTTCTTTGTTCAGAGTGAGATCTTCTACGGAAACAAAGGTCAAAAAGATGTCGATCTGGGGTGTCATCATTGGGGTCATCGGGATTCTTCTCGTTGCTGCGGGGTACTATATTTCTTCGAAGCTATTTGGCGGTGACTATACAACAATGCCTGAACTCTACGGAGCCATGCTCTTTATTCTTGGAGCTGTCATCCTCGGTACCTATCTATTTTATAAAGGATCTGTCAGCTTCATTTTCAACTTGGTTCGGAAGCAGAAGAAAGGCTATTTGAATATTAATGAGGTACTCTCGCTTTCATCCATCATGTTCAAAATGAAGTCAAATGCACTTTTGCTCACGATAATCACAACGGTTTCTGCTCTGGCTATAGGATTATTGTCATTGAGTTATATTGGATACTATTCAGCTGAAAAAACAGCTAAAAACCAGGTGCCTACTGACTTCTCCCTCACAGATGAAAAGAGTTTCGATAGGTTTACAGATGCATTGGAGAAGAACCAAATCCAATACAGCAAAAAGAGGATTGATGTCATTCAAGTGCTTTTAGATGTTGATAAGCTAACCGATTCTGATTTTGCGGCGCTTAACGCCAGCATGGACGCCATGCCTACTTCGGCCATCAGCGAAAAATCCGTTAAAGGGGTAGAGGTTGCTAAGGATGAATTAGTGCTGACCGGATATAGCGACCTGCTTGGAAAAGTTATGCCCTTAGTGGATGCCGGAAAGACAGAATTGAAAAGCAAAACTAAAACGTACAAACTGGACTATCTGGGATTAAGGGATGAATATCCTATCTCCAGGTTTTATACTGGCGGAGGATCTCCTGTAGCAATTCTTGATGATTCCCTCTTCCAACAGTTAAAAAAAGAAATGGATCCTTCTATTCAAAAGAAATCGAACACCTATATCGGGGTGACCATTGATAATCCTGACCAGCTTGTAAAAGCCAATAAAATCTTCCACAAACTAGGTTTGGATACAGCATGGATGAATGACTCCCAGCTTGATATCAAGGACGAACAGAAAAGAAGCATCGGATTGATCATGTTCATCGTTGGATTCCTTGGACTCACGTTCTTGATTACATCAGGCTGCATCCTCTACTTCAAGCAGATGGATGAGAGTGAAGAAGAAAAACCGAACTATACTATCCTTCGCAAGCTGGGGTTCACCCAAGGCGATCTAATCAAGGGCATCCGCAGCAAGCAGCTTTTCAACTTCGGGATACCATTGATTATAGGGCTCCTTCACAGCTACTTCGCGGTTCAATCCGGATGGTTCTTATTCGGTGCGGAGGTCTGGACGCCGATGATTATTGTTATGGTACTCTATACGGCCTTGTACTCCATCTTTGGAATGCTGTCTGTCGTTTATTACAAAAAAGTAATCAAGGAAGCATTATAAGTTTAGCGGGCCTATTGGGCTCGCTATTTTAATTCGTTGTTTTGTGGTACTTGAGCTGCACCAATCCAGTATCAAAGGTTTTGCCCTCTATGAGAGTGAGCTTTGAAGAGGCAGCCGTCTCTTGAAAGAGCTTGATTCCATCTCCAAGAAGGATGGGAATGATGGAGATGACGTATTCATCGATCAATTGCTCTTCTATACAGGCTTTAACAGCCTCTGCCCCGCCATCAATGAAGATATTCTTCCCTTCTTCCTTTTGGATGTCCGAAATCAAATCTCTTACATTGCCATTGTAGAACTCTACATTCTCATCTGAACCCGTTTTTGGTCTTGAAAGGACATAGCATTTCTTATCTTTATGCGGAAATTCAATACCAAAGGAAAGTACTTTTTCGTACGTTTTACGGCCCATGATGACTGTATCTACCGTTTCAATGAATTCTCCGTATCCATAATCTTCATTGGGCTTTTCCACTTGGGAGAGCCAATCAATCCCGCCCTCATTCGTCGCGATATAGCCGTCCAAGCTTTGCGCAATGTAGAGAATGACTTTCCTATCATTAGCCATAAGTTTACCTCCCCCTTCTCTTCCAGATTCATTAACTAAAAAGAATAGCCCAAAGCATTTTGTTCTACTTTGAGCTATTTTTCGGATGCTTACATCACTGTAAACATCCAAGTATGACCATACTTGTCTTTTACGGATCCGTGGAGCTTGGCAAAAAAAGTTGCCTGAAGGTCCATATGTACGCGGCCTTCTTCTTTCAACAGATTCCAGGCATGCAATGCTTTTTCTTCTGAATTGAGTTCCACACTAATGGCAAAATTGTCTCCATTCGTTTGTTCCCTCTGTGAATCAGATCCCATAATAAAACCATTTTCAGACAGTTTCAGTTGAGCATGAAGCACGAGGCTTTTATCCTCTTCCGCTACCGGGAAATCTGGATTCGGCGGCATATCCCCATATTTTTGAAATTCGATAATTTCTCCCCCAAATGCTTCCTCATACAATTTGAATGCTTCTTCACAGTTTCGATTGAACATCAAATACGGTTTAATCATTGCATTTACCCCTTTGCTTGAGTATTTTTCTATAACTCTAATATAACCGAACATACGTTCTTTCACAAGGATATTTTTTCTTATTTTTTTCAGTATGTACACATAAAATCTTCTTAATCAAGCATTCGAACAATAAAGAAAAATCGGGGAGTGACAGTCACTCCCCGATTTTTGTCGAATCTATTTGATTATGCTACCTGCGCATTGAAGGTCATGATCCACATGGATCCTGCCACAATGACAAATACGATGAATAATCCTAAAATCAATGCCCATACATTGAATCTTGGCTTTTCTCCTTCTCTGATGTGCATGAAGAAGAATAATTGAACCAAGAGCTGCAGGACTGCCATACCAACGATTGATACGATCAGTGTTGTTCCGCTGATCACATGCTTAAGCGTAAGGACCAATGGGATGATCGTCAATACGATGGATAGGATGAAGCCGATGACATAAGATTTGACTGAACCATGTGATTCTTGATGAGACATCTTACATCACCCCCATAAGATAAACGATTGTCAACAAGAAGATCCAAACGACATCAAGGAAATGCCAGTAAAGTGACACAAGAGTCACTTTTCTTGTTGTCAATGCATTGATACCATTTTGCTTCAATTGAATGATGATGGCTGTCATCCAGCACAAACCTACTGAAACGTGGAGTCCATGTGTTCCAACGAGTGTAAAGAAAGCCGTCAGGAACGCACTTCGGGAAATTGTAGCACCTTCAGATACCATATTGGCGAATTCAGAGACCTCAAAGCCGATGAATCCCAATCCAAGAAGGGCAGTGACAATCAGCCATCCGATCAGCTGTTTGACCTTTCCTTTGTGCATGGCAAGCGTCGCAAGTCCGCTTGTGAAACTACTTGTCAACAATAAGAATGTTTCTGTGATATAGCCTGGTGCTTCGAATAATTCTTTTCCAGTCGGGCCTCCGTCGAAATGCGAACGGAGGACCATGAATGTAGCGAATATTGTTCCGAATAAGATAACGTCTGATACCAGGAAGAGCCAGAATCCAAGGACGCTCAGGTCCTCATGATGTTCATGTTCTTCATGATGGTCATTTGTATGAGAAATGGCTTGAGACATTATACCAACCTCCCAAACTTAGCTTCTGTTTCCTTGATTTCTTCCACAGGAATGTAGTAATCAAGTTTCTTCGTGAAGGAACGGGCAAACATGCTGCCTGCAACTCCAACCAATCCAACTACGATCATCCAAGTCCATCCGAATGTGAATCCGAATCCGGCAATGAACCAGAACCAGGACATGATGAACGGAATTCCTGAATTCCTTGGCATATGAATCGGTTTGATGTCACTTTCTTTTGTCATCGGTTTAATGCCTTCTTTTTTCATTCTCAAGAAGTCATCTTGCTCTTTGACAACTGGTTCAATTGCAAAGTTATATTCAGGCGCTGGAGATGGAATCGTCCATTCCAATGTGTGTGCATCCCAAGGATCGCCTGTTGTATCGCGTTCTCCATACTTGATGCTATAAAGGATCTGCCATACTTGGAAGATGAACCCGATTCCCATCAATACGGCACCGATGGAAGAGATAAGGTTCAATGGACCCCAGCCCATATCCCAGCCGTAAGTGTACACGCGGCGAGTCATACCCATGAAGCCTAATGCGTACTGTGGCATGAAACATACGTAGAATCCGATATTCCAAAGCCAGAAAGCCCAAAGACCCAATTTAACATTCAGCTTGAAACCGAACATTTTTGGCCACCAGTAGTAAAGACCTGCAAGGTAGCCGAACACTACACCACCGATTAGTACTTGGTGGAAGTGGGCAATCAAGAAGTAGCTGTTGTGATATTGATAATCCGCTGGTGCAACGGCAAGCATGACACCTGTTGCTCCCCCGATAAGGAATGTCGGGATGAAAGCAAGCGTCCAGAGCATTGGCTGCTCGATGCGGATGCGTCCGCGGAACATAGTAAATAGCCAGTTAAAGACTTTGACACCTGTCGGGATGGCAATGGCCATAGTCGTAATCGCAAAGAATGCATTGACATTGGCGCTTGCTCCCATCGTAAAGAAGTGATGGACCCAAGTGAAATAAGACAAGATACTGATAAGCATCAAAGAGAATACCATTGATTTATATCCGAAAATTTTCTTCTTAGAGAATACACTTACAACCTCTGAGAATACACCGAATGCCGGAAGGACAACGATATAAACCTCAGGGTGACCCCACATCCAGATCAAGTTGACATACATCATCGGGTTTCCGCCTTGAAGCATTGTGAAGAAGTGCCCGCCGGCAAAACGGTCGATGAATAGTAGTGCCAATGTAACTGTCAAAACAGGGAATGCAATAACGATCATGATACAGCTGGCAAATACAGACCATGAGAACAATGGCATCTGCATCAGCTTCATGCCTTTTGCACGCATTTTTAAGATCGTCACAATAAAGTTGATACCGGAAGCCAAACTACCTACACCGGAAAGCTGAATGCCCCAAATATAGAAGTTCTCTCCCACACCCGGGCTGCCTGAAAGCTCAGACAATGGCGGGTACGCAAGCCATCCTGCATCCGGGGATCCCCCGATGACGAATGACAAGTTGAATAGCATCGCACCCACGAAGAACATCCAGAAACTGAATGCATTCAAGAATGGATACGCAACGTCGCGTGCACCAATTTGAAGCGGTACAGCGATGTTAAATAGACCGAACATCAACGGCATCGCCATGAAAAGGATCATGATCGTACCGTGTGTTGTAAAGATTTCATTGTAATGCTGCGATTGCAGGAAATGTACATTCGGCAAGGCAATCTGTGCCCTCATAAGCAGGGCATCTACGCCTCCGCGGAAAAGCATCAATAAAGATGCAATGATATACATAATACCGATTTTCTTATGGTCAACAGTCGTCAACCATTCACGCCAAAGCCATCCCCATTTTTTGAAATAGGTTAGGGCGAACAAGATGGCAACCATGGATAAACCGATGGAAACATCTGCTCCGTAGATCAAAGGATCTCCTGTTACAAAGAAATGAGAGGCAAAGTCTTTTATTTTATCGATCATTCTGTCTTCCTCCCCCTCTAGTTATGATCCATGTCCATCTCGGACATATCGCTCATATCTTCCATATCTTTCATTTCGTGGAATTGGCTGTCGTCTTTTTTCATGCCTTTCATTTTCATGTACTGACCGCCATTCTTATTAAGCACTTTTTTGAAGTTGTCTTTCGGATAAGATGAGAAGTATTTAACATCTGATAATCCTTTTTTCTTCAAATTAGCGTAAGTATCTGTTGTCATAGCAGGCGACGTTTTCTTGACTTTCTCCACCCACTTGTTGAAATCTGCCTGCGGCTTCGCAACCACATCAAATCTCATATGAGCAAATCCTTCACCTGTAAAGTTCGCTCCGCTTCCGAAGTACTTGCCAGGCTGGTCCGCTTGAAGCCAGAGTCTCATTGCCATACCAGGCATTGTATACTCCTGTCCGCCAAGCTGTGGAACCCAGAATGAGTTCATCGGGCCGTCAGCCATCAATTCAAATTGAACTGGCACCCCTGCTGGAATTTCAACATGATTGACTGTCGCAATTCCTTGTTCAGGATATTCAAACAGCCATTTCCAATCCAACGATGTTACCTGGATCGTGATTGGTTTAGCATTTTGTACAGGCGGTTTTGTCAAAGTGTGAATTCCTTTTACTGTGAACACACCCAAAATCGCAATAATGACAATCGGAATTCCCCACCAAATAGCCTCAAGGGTTTTGCTGTCATCCCAATCCGGTTGATAAGGAGCCTTGTTGCCCGGCTTATCACGGTAACGAAGGATAATATATACGAGAATCCCCAGTACTGGAATAACGACAATTGCGCAAAGAATTGCCGATAAAATAATTAGTTTTAATTCCGTGTGGCCAACCGGCCCTTTCGGATCCAATACAATCATCGAGCTGCTGTCACAGCCAGACAAAAGCAATGCGGTCGCTGCTGCAAGTAAAGCAACTTTTATTCCATTGAGCAAACCACGTTTCTTCAATGCAAGTCATCTCCTCTTAAACACCCGCTCAATAAAATAGTGTTTTTGTGTAATTTACAAACTATCGATTGCGATACTATCTTACTCCTTTCTGGGGTGTTTTTGGGATGGAAATTTGTGATGTTAACGAAAATGACAAATTTTCATTAATAAAGTGTTCAAAAAGATGTCACTATATTGTAATAATTTTCAATGGCAACCATATTTACTTGGCTCAGGATGCATTTGGAAGGGTTATTGACTGAAATTTTCTATATTTCGGATAGTTTAGTACGCAGATTTTGCGGGGAAATTGGAGGTATATTTCTGGAAAGAATTCCAGTGCACACAAAAAGACACGTGGATCTGAATATCCACGTGTCTTTTTTATTTTACCCCTATAATTTTTTATGCCTCAGATAGCTCCATATCCAATGCTTCTTCTTTTTCCTTTTCTTGCTTCGGATGCATCTGCATGGACTGGAAGGCAGCTCCGATAATCATCGTTTGCACGCCGCCGACAATAAAACCTAATGAAACCATTAAAAATATATTTGTATCTCTAAAATCGTAAATTGTAACCGCTGTGGCTAAGATACCGAAGAAAAAGGACACTACTCCAAAACGCTGCAGCAACATTGACGGTGTAAGCTTTTTCACAACAATCACTCCAATTAAATTAATGAAAGAATTTTCTTACTATTATAATAACACAAAATAGACAAAAAGTGTTCATAATTTGTTCAAAATTTAACCATAATTTGTACAAATTTATTTTTTTCTTCCAAAACGACTTCTTATTTGTAGTATACCCAGTTGACAAATGACTGAATCATTGCGAATTGAAACCTTTTCTTATACTAATCGTAGAATTGTCATAACCTTTTAAAAGGACGTGTGGACGATGAATCAAGCAATGAAGAAAGTTGAAGCTTACAAGGAGATTTTTCATGAGATGAAAAAGAAGTATAAATGGAGCTTTTCGGACCATCGCATCTTGATGATGGCTGCCTCCCTTTATGTAACAAATAAGAAGGAATTCAATTTGAAGCGCTATGACGAGGTTGTGGAGTACATCAAAGGGGAAGTCGGAATGTTTTCGACATTAAAAGGAAACGACCGATTTACCTTTGCGGCCATGCTGGATACTAAATTTGATGATCCGAAAGCGGCTTTCAAGGATTTTATCCGAACCTATGAGGCTGTCATCGAAGCTGGATTCCACCGGAGCACCTTCAGCTATATCGCAGGGATGGTGGCATTGACGGGAGAAAAAGATGCGGGTGAAGCCATTCCCCAAGCTTACGGCATTTATAAAAGTATGAAAAGCAATCACTTTTTCTTCACGGGGATGGATGATTATCCACTGGCCATGCTCCTTGCTCAAAGGGAGCTTGAGATGGATGCAATGATGACGGAGATCGAATCACTCTACCAAAAGTTGAATGATGCCGGATTCAGAAAAAGCAATGAGCTTCAAAGCATGAGCCATATCCTTTCCCTTGAAGGGGAGACAAATCCGGACACGCTTGTGAGCAGATGCCAAGAGATGTTCTCTTTAATGAAGGAAAGCAGTTTAAAGCCAAAAGCCATGCATTACCCTCATATCGCACTTCTGGCGTTCTTGGATCAGCCGAAAGTCAGTTTGCATCAAGTAGTGGATATCTACGACCAGCTCAATGCAGAAAAGGATTTCAAATGGCAAAAGGATTTCAATCTGGTTATGGCGATCCAGCTGATGATCGCAGAAAAAGTCGGAGAGTCTTCTGTCCTTTCAACAGCACTTCATTCCACGATCGAAGCACTGATTCAGGCACAGCAGGCTGCATGCATTGCGGCGGTGTCCGGGGCAGCGGCGGCAGCATCTACAGCAGGAGCATAAATGCCAAAAAAGCCTGATGAAAAGTCAGGCTTTTTCCTATTATCTTATTGCCTGCGGAAACCTGAACACATTGTAAGGATCATATTTCTTATTGATCCTGTTCAGCCTCCCTGCATTCTGGCCATAGTAAGCAATTTCGTAGTCTTTTAATTCACTGTAGGGGAAATTGATATACGATCCCGTCGTAATGTTTTTGATGTATTGGAAGCGGTCTTCTACCCAGCGGATGTTCTTTTCCGCATACTGATCCTGTTCCCAGACCGATTGGATGCCCATGATGTATCTGGCGTCCCTATAATAGAAAGCCGTCTCCCTTTTGCCAAAAGCCTGCACCTTTCCGCCGAGGGCATAGACACTTATGGCAGCGTAAACGGATCCTGGCGCTGTTTTTTGAATGATATCTACGATGCCTTCCAACTCTCTCCTGTTATAGTGTCGATAAACAAATCGTCCGGTCGACTTGAATTTTTCTGATGGTGGATAGCTCGCTTGGACTTTATCCATGGCTTCGTTGAATGACAGATCCTCCAGGAAAAACTGCATTCCTTCTATATCCTGAAACGGTTCGAGCAGCTCTTTCGCTTCTTCACAGCCTCCGAAAAACAGCCCCCGCCCGTAGATCGCCATTCCTTCTGCTTTGGATTGATAGATGGAAGCAACGAGCGTCATCCTGTCATCGAGTCCCCGCAGCCAGTTTTGCCACGTGTTCAAGAAATCTATCATCGTTTCCTTCGAAGCATTCGGTGCATATATTTCCACGAGCGTCACTTCGTTGAGTTTCGGCGGGAGACTGAATGTCATGGAAACGACGACGCCGAAATTCCCTCCTCCTGCTCCCCTGCAAGCCCAAAACAGATCTTCATTTTCATCCTCATTCGCCTTCAAAAGCTTACCCGTATAATCGACAATCTCCAGTTCGATAAGGCTGTCGCAGCCAAGTCCAAAGAATCTTGTGGAGTAGCCCCAGCCTCCTCCGAGCGTATAACCCGCCACCCCAACGGTTGGGCAAGTTCCACCCGGAAACGGATAGCCTGCCTTCCCCACAGCATTATAAAGTTGTTGGTTGCTGGCACCACCATGCATCGTCAAAGTTCCATTGTGTTCATCAATCTTCACTCGATTCAACCGGCTAATATCAATGACCAATACATAATTCCCCGTGGAGTAGCCTTCATAATGATGTCCCCCTGAACGAATCCGAATCGGGATCTCGTGCTTCCTCGCCCAGCGGATGGCATTGCTTACATCCTGTTTCCTCGAGCAATACACAATGACCAGCGGGAACTTTTGAATGGCCCGGTTCCACTCTTGCCGCGCTTCACTGTACTTCGGATCAATTGGGGTAACGATTTCTCCCGTAAGCCCTTGATAAAACCCTGCGTCCATGGTCTCCCCTCCTCTATTTGCCGCTACTTTCATTCATATTCATATATTGCCATCCTTACGCATAACTGCTTGTGCCATTATGAAAGGATGAGTCGTGTTATTCTAGATATAAGGAAAAAAGAATGAGGAGCATTACAAATGACGATTCGAAAAGCACAAAAAGCAGACAGTCAACAGGCAGCCGTTCTGATATATGATGCCATCCATGATATCGGGGAAGCTTTGACGGGAGAAACCGACCATGACAAAGTACTGCAGCAGCTTGCAGCGTTTTTTCAGACGGAAGGCAACAGGCTCAGCTTTGAAAACAGTTATGTGAAAGTTGAGGATGGAGAAGTTGTCGGAATGATTATTATGTATCATGGGAAAGACGCAGAGAAGCTGGATGAAACGATAATTGAACATTTGCGGGCGAAATCTGGAGATGTAGGTGCAGAAACTGAAAAAGAAGCAGACCTCGATGATTTTTATATTGATACTTTAAGTGTTGCTCAGGATCATGGCGGACGGGGAATCGGGACAGCACTTATCGAACGCGCATTGTCGGAAGCCAAAGAACGAGGATATCCTACAGTATCCCTTAACGTCGAAGAAGAAAATACTGGTGCGAAGCGTTTGTATTCGAGGCTTGGATTCAGGGTGAAGAAAACCATCATGATTAATGGTAAGAACTATCATTATCTTGTTAGAGAAATTTAAAAGGGACTTGATGAGCAAGCCCCTTTTTTTCATTTAAGTAAATCGTATAATTCATCAGGAACTAACTTGAATTTAGGATTGGTAAAGTCACTGATATGCTTCCAAATCAATTTAAAAGTATGTCCGGTGTCTTCCTCTCCCATAAATGACGTTTTTTCATAAAAGGACTTATCAACAAATTCGGCATCATAAACAAAAACAACTTCATGCCCAAGATTGCCATTGAATTCAAAAATATTTTCTATGGTTCCTAAGTGTTTGATATTCGTTATTTTCGCCCCTATTTCTTCAAGCACTTCCCGCTCTAATGCATCGGAGCTTCTTTCGCCAAACTCGATTCCGCCGCCGATCGGTCGGTAAAAATATTCCCCTGTCACCTCGTCAAACCCTTCGATGACAAGGATTGAATCATCTCTCTTGAATGCACATATAACAATAGGGCGAATTTTTGATACTCTCATATATTCTCCTTTCAACAACTTATTTGAGTGACAAAAGCCAGTTAATCGCTTCATTTATATCCTCAGCTATGAAGTCCGGTTTTACCTCTGCCCATCTGCCATGGAATTCATTGTTTATATATTGATCAAATGCCGCTTTTCCACTGCCCGTTTTGACCAGGATTTTCTTACATCCTGCCTCATGGGCTGCCACTAAATCCGTCCATCTGTCACCGATGACCGCACACTGATCCAAATTCAAATGGTTTTCTTCTGCAGCCTTTTTTAGCATTCCAGGTGATGGCTTTCTGCATTGGCACCCATCATCATGCTGGTGAGGACAAACATAAATTCTATCAAATCCAAAATTTCCAAGTTCATTTTCAAAGCTTGAAATCGTCGATTCCCCTATTGCAATTCCCGGTTGATTAGTAAAAGAACACATGAGTACTCCTGATGCTTTCAATCTCTGTATCGTCTCTGCCACGCCGGGAAAAAGTTCAAATTCTCCTGGGTAAATGACACGGTCGTTTCCTCCAAGAGTTCCATCCCTATCGATGAAAACGGCTTGTAAGTCCATGAGGAGTCCTCCTTTTCAATTAGGAATTTTGGTTAAATCAATATATCTAGCAATATTTCTTTATGTGGAGGAGCTAATCGGATCAAAGAAAAATTTTCGCTAGTAATTTGTGTTTTAATCCTTTTTTGTTCTTCCCAAGCCAAGTCGTAAAGTGATTTATCAATTATCCCTCTTTTATGTGCATCTTCAAGTTCATCCGCATCTTTCTCTATTAATTCACCTGAAGGGAGCAGGACAATATCCAAAAATAAATCATCAAAATAAGGGATACCATTTTCTATTGAATTTTCGGTGCAAATATCGATATACCATTGAACGATTTCTCCATTTGCATCAAACATGGTTGTGACGGAATGATTTTTTCCCAATGGAAATTGCTGCAGCCACATGTAGCCGTCATCCACAATACGGATATCCTGATCACCATACTTCTTGGATAGTGGTTCACTTACTTTAATTGTATTCAATAGAGTGATGTAGCCCTGAAATTCATTTGTATCCAAATAGGCTTGTGAATACTTTCTTTCTAAGATTCTCTGCCACCCTGGACGGTTTGCAAATTTTCTTTCGAGCATGTTTTTCCTCCTTTCCTTTAAGTTATTCACGTCATTATAGGTATTTATATATGTATTTTTTTCTCCAACTTTTCGAATAACGTGTCAGTATTTCCAATCACGATTTCAACTCCAGACACATGGTAAAAAGTACTTGTTGTTTCAAAGTTCATTATTTTATCATCAGGTGAATGGATAAAGATCGGTTTTCCTTGACCCAATGCAATCCCTAATTCAATATGACTTCCTTTGCCTGCCGGCAGGAGTACGATTAAAAAATCTGCATCCTTTACTGCAATTCTCTCTTTTTCTCCTATATCTCTTAATTCCTCAATTGTTGATGCTCGGCTATTATCTGTCCAATCATATGTTTGGACATACCCCTTATTTTTTAATTGCTCACTAATGGACCTTACTTGCTCAATGTTTTGAAGACTTGATGCAACATAAAATTTTTTCATTTTTGTACTCCTTATATATCAAACTATTAAAGTTTAATTATTGTGCTGAACAAGTGTTGGAAACATACAATAAGATATTACTAAAATTTGTTCCAATACCATTCACCTCCCATTCAAAAACACTAGCCTATTTCACTGCTAATATAGTGAATTCCCATGGGATATTTTCACCGTTCCATCCCTGATGCTCTTCGAATTGTTTTAAAGTAAGACCAGCTGAAATAACTGAGTTGATGATTTCTCCTAATGTATAAAACCGTAGGGACACCTTAGGAAAAGAATCATGTTCTGCAGCATCAAAAAATGATTTATAAGCTAAGTCACCATTATGAAGCTCCTTATTGAAATATCCATGAATGATTGTATTATCCCTGCCCATGCATCTTTTCAGAGGGTGAAAATCACTTAAAATCATTCTTCCACCCCTTTTCAGAATAGAGAAAAGAATGTTCATTAACCTTTCTATGTCATTAAAATAATGAAGCACACCACCTTCTAAATAGAGAATATCAAAATGATTTGAATATCTGTCTAGGTCAATATCATAAATATCCCCTATTACATACTCAATGTTTGTATCTGCAAATTGTGCCAGCTCTAAAGCATATCTTTTATTCTCCTCAG
The DNA here is from genome assembly GCF_050990905.1 of Falsibacillus pallidus. Taxonomy (GTDB): domain Bacteria; phylum Bacillota; class Bacilli; order Bacillales; family DSM-25281; genus Falsibacillus; species Falsibacillus pallidus_A. The sequence continues at coordinate 868,157 of NZ_CP158866.1, read as the reverse complement.
AAATATCAAAAACGGTTACATAAGCTCCTAATAATGACAAGGGAACAGCTTTTCTGCCATTCGATCCACATATATTCGCAATCTTCATCCCCTCAATCATGTGGAAAAACTGTTGGTGTTTTTTTAAGCTGACCAAAGGATTTTCTACTATTTCCTTAGCTTTTTCTTGCGGAGTTCCGTCTCTTTTGATCCAAAATTCGTAAGCACGGTACTCCCATGCTTTTTTATTGGTAGAGCTTTGTTCATTCATCCGTCCTACCTCTTCTTTCCTAAAACATTTGTTAAGTTAGACATTTCGTCCCTTAAATTCAAAATAATAAAGGTATTTTCCTGTTTATTGTAAAAGTATATAAGTACCCTATAAATAAAGGAGTTGTAAGTATGAGCAGCTGGTGGTACAGCCTCTATTTCATCATTTTGGGGATTGTTTCTTTTTTCACAGGTGAAATCGTTACATTTGCAATGCTTGGCTTAATTCTTATTGCACTGAATAATATCAATATTACTCTGAAGAAAATCTATCATCAGAATAAGCAGAATCAATCGGTACCGAAAGAATAAATGCATGGGAGAACTTATATGAAAAAATTTATAAAAGCATTTTTAGTCATACTCATTATTTTATTTGCCTATGAATATCAAAAACCCGTCCTTACATCGAAAGAAAGTCTAGAAAAAGCGATTTCTTGCGTCAGTCACCCACCTGCGGAATTAGCCGTTGAGCCTGTAGATGCGAAAATCGAAGACTTGCAGACCATACAAGTTTCTATACAACCTAAAGATGGGCTATTCAATCGCCTGACTCATCAAAGGGAGATGTACATAACATTAGGGCTGAAGGGCAAAAACCCGATGACGCCGATGGTCCAGTTGGACGCCTATACTGGAAAATGCTTAAGGATTATTGGTCCGATGGAGTGATATTGAACCACCATGCAACTCATTGATCTTTTTCCTGGCCATCCAAAGGGTTCTTTGAGAATCCTTCTTCATAAAATTCAATCAGCCATCCATTTTTTTCAACGATTTTATCCGCGCACATCATTGCGAGAAAGAACACGATTGCTGGATGATCAGTTGATAACCAACCTGCCACCAAATAAAAAAGCACCAGCGTTGTAACAAAAAGTGGAATTAAATACGATAATCCTTTTTTCAATCCAATCGCCTCCTGTTTCTCATTATTTCAAAAATATTCCATCAATTCAATCCTCATTACATAGAATGAAACTACAGGTGACTGTCACGCCCCGGTTTTTGTCGAATCATTGTGGTGAATTTGCCGGTGGCGCATAAGCAGGGGAGTTTAGCGCATAGCCGGGCTGGAGCGGCGCATAGGATTCTTTTTTCGCGCATAGAGCTTGCAATGTCGTTCATAGACAACCAATTTTGGCGCATAAAACATGTGGATTGAAAAATTCAGCCTTGATTCAATGCCATTTTTATCAACAAATACCGATCTTGGCTCATTTTTTTCATTACCAGAACCAAAATTCATCATTTTATGCCGAAATTTACCTCCACAACAAAAAAATCGAGCATGCTCATGCATACTCGATTTTTCTCTTCTTATTTGTAAAATACTTTGTCGATATTGTATTTTGCTTTTAGTTCATTGATGATGTACGTTTCGTAGATTTCGCGGTCCATCGCTTCGTCGACGATCATGACGTCAATGCGGTAAACTTCATCGCGGTATTTTTTCAATGGGGAGACGTTGTCTTCCAAATGTTTAACAACACGCTGTCTTAGCTTTCTTGCTTTTCCGACAAACAAGAGCTCGTCGTTGATATTATAAAACAAGATGATGCCGCCTTTGTCCCTCGGAATTTTATGAAGGTCGATGAACCCTTGCACTGACTTGATGACAGGTTCATTGTCCGCTGGATTTTGCTGTCTTTCCGTAATGGAAACATCTACTTTTGGTATATCAATTTTAATCATTTTATCATCCACCCTATCTCTAGTAACAATTCATACTATCATAGCTCAAAAGAATATACTAGGGCAACATCTGTAATGAATTCCCATGAAAAATGAAACTTTTTCCTTTCTTTTACGTATATCAATCAATCAGTAACTTTACAGGAGGAATGCGTGATGTCAAAAAAGCTGGCACTATTTTTATTAACTCTTATGCTTATCGGAGTTGTTTATGGAATCATTTCATCTAATATTACAATGCTTACTTGTGTCGGAATCCTTTGCGGAGTTGTATTGGTGGGCTTTAAAAAGAAATGGAAGCTGGGCTCATAAAGAAATGCCTGTCCCTTTTAATCAAGGGCAGGCATTTTTTTATTCTACCGGGTCTTCCAGCTCGATTTTACGGTCTGAATAGAGTTTGGAATTCAGTCTGATGAATTGGTAGAGATGTGTGACGATTACTTTCAAGACAGCGTATCCCGGAACGGCAAGGATGATTCCGACGATTCCGAACAGGTTGCCTGCTGTCAAGATGACGAAAATGACGGTGATCGGATGGATCTCCAAGCTTCGTCCCATAATCTGCGGCGAAATCAGTTTTCCTTCCAAGAGCTGTACGATGACCCAAACGATTGCCAGCTTCAGCAGCATGAATGGAGAGTCGATGACAGCAATGACAAATGCCGGCGAGATGGCGATGAACGGCCCGAGATACGGAACCACGTTGGTCACCATGGCAATGACTGCGAGCAGCAAGGCGTAATCGAGTCCAATGACCAGATAGCCGATGAATAGCAGCACTCCGATACATAATGAGACAAATATCTGCCCCCGGATATAGGAACTCAGTGCATGGTTCATGTCCTTCAAAATCAACTTGGCTTCCCCGCGGGTTCTATTTGGAAGAAACTTCGTGATGTAATTAGGGACATTCCTTCCGTCCTTCAATAGATAGAACAGCAGGAACGGCAAGACAGCAACGGAAAGGACAATTTCAGTCACTGTTCCGACAAATGTGATCAGTCCGTGTGAAAAGCCTGAGGCATATTTTTGGATATACCCTGTTACGTCTTTGGTCATTTTATCGATATTCGTATTGGCAGATTCAAGCCCCTTCTGAACATAAGGATTATGTGAGAGCGTCTGAATTGAATCCTTGAACTCCTTCCGGATATCCGGTACGTTGTCGACAACGCTTTGAATCTGATTTTTCAAAGGAGGAATGACTGAAGAGACGATGACGGTAATGGCGCCGATGATGACAACATATAAAAGCACAATGGCCAGCACCCGTTTGCAGCCCTTCCTTTCAAGGAAATCAATGATCGGATTGAACAGATAGAAGCAGACCCCTGCGAGAATCATCGGAAGGAAGATCGTCCGGACAAATATGATGAACGGTACGAGCACGAATCCGATTTTTGACAATGCCAGGATTGTCATACTTAGTATGAAGACAATGATGGTGTAGACAACAAATCTACTATTTAAGACTTTCTCTTTAAATACCGTTTTCTTTGGATCTTTGTTCTGAAACTCCAATATCCACAACTCCCTATATAAACAACCTTTTCTCTATTTTACTTAATATGCATCAAATTAGTATACCCATATTTTACAATTCTCTAACTTCCTTTTCTTTTGGTAAATGTTACCCTTCGCTAATGTGTTTAGCGGCCGTTCTCAGCGGCTATTTAATACCTAAGCAAAAAATACAACGAAATGAGGGATTTTAAATGAATGGCAATGGTAAAGAAGATCAGTTAAAAGGCAAAGGAAACCAAGCAAAAGGCGAACTGAAAAAAGAATGGGGCAAAATGACAAACGACCCTGAAAAAATTGCTGAAGGGCAGCATGATAAAGACAAAGGAAAAGCGCAAGAACATGTAGGCAAAGTAAAAGACGCATTCGGTAGATAAGCAAGCTGGAAAAGACGTGGATTCCACGTCTTTTTTTATTTGGTCAAATTATTTTCACTCCTACCCCTTGACCTCAACTTAGGTTTAGGTTGTATCTTTAAACTATAAACAAAAATCCGAATCCAATGGAGGAAATAATGATGACAAAATATGCGTTTGTAACAGGTGCCAATAAAGGGATTGGCTATGAAGTCGTTCGCCAGCTGGCGGAAAAGGAATACCACGTTTTCTTGGGAGCGCGCAATCCTGAACTCGGTGAGAAAGCCGTCGAGTCTTTAGGACTTCCAAATGTTTCACTGGTAATTGTAGATATTTCGAAAACGGAATCCATCCAGGGGGCAGTTAAACAAATTCAAGAAGTGACGGACCACTTGGATCTGCTTGTCAACAATGCCGGTATTGCCGTCGACTTCAACATCAAGCCGAGCGAATTGAAAGTGGAAGCACTGCGCCAGGGGTTTGATGTCAATTTCTTTGGCACTTTCCAAATGATTCAAACTTTCTTGCCGCTCGTTCGAAAAGCAGCTCGCGGAAAAATTGTGAATCTGACTACAGATATGGCGTCCCAGACAATGTTTGCAAACGGCGAGGCTGGTCCTTTAAACCTTTTGGGATACAATTCCTCAAAGACTGCTGTTAACTCATTGACATTGGCTTTTGGCAAGGAATTCGGGGAAAATGGTCCAGAAATATTCAGTGTGACGCCTGGATTCACAACAACCGACTTGAACGGAAATGCCCCTGGCGGCAAAACGCCTGCAGAAGGTGCCGAAATCATTGTTGACTACGCTTTAAGCGAAACCAATTATCATGGTAAAATCTTAAATAAAAATGGCATCATTCCTTGGTAATGCCGAAAGGAAAATAAGATGAACTATACCATCGGACAAGTGGCAAAAATGAAGGATTTGTCGATCTCCCAGCTCCGCTACTATGACAACCAGGGACTCCTCCCTTTTCTAAAACGGACAGAAAAAGGCGATCGGGTATTTGATGAAGATACTCTTCGTTTTTTGGAACTCATCATTTGCCTGAAAGACACAGGCATGCCGATCAAAGAAATCAAGCAGTTTGTTGATTGGTCCATGAGCGAAGATGGGAACACCCCAGTGCGGATTGAGATGATGAAGCAGCATGAAGCAGCCGTTCAGCAGCAGATCCGGGACACGCAAGAAAACCTTAAAAGGATTCAGGCGAAGATCGCAAGGCTCGAGCGGGAACTGGTGGAAGGGCGGCTGGATTAGGGATTAGGGATAAAAAAAGACCAGGTATGGTCTTTTTTTATTTGTTGTTTCAAAGGTGCTGTTTCAAAGGTGCCTGTCACGCCCCGGTTTTTGTCGGATAACGTCGAGGTTAGTCGATGGAATATGTTTATTAGGATGTCGAATTGGGCACTAGCGCATAGGATGGTCCTTTTGGTTCATAGGGATCGTAAATTCGCGCATAGCGGGCGAATTCTCGCGCATAGACTATGAAAATTCGCGCATAAGAATAGGTTTTTCGCGCATAAAGCCTATCAATAGGTGGAATCTACTCCGATTTTCTTGCTATTTTACTCCCTATGCCCCTTCAAAAAGACAAATCCTTCATTATTAACCTGCATTTTGCCCCTAAGCTCTCCGCAAAAGGTCATTTCTTCAAATTTTCATGCCCATTTTGTCCTTCGATTATATTTGCAAGTACATTTCACTCGATGCCGCGCTTCTTTTTCTATTCATTCTGAAGATCTCCCGCTTACTTCCAATCCATCTGCCAGGAGACTCCAAATCGATCGTTGACCCAGCCGAATTTTTTGCTGAATCCATAGTCGCCAAGGGGCATCAATGCTTGTCCATCTTGGCTGAGCGCTTGATAGTACGCGTCGATTTCCTCTTCTGTATCGCACGTGATAAAAATGGAGAACGACGGGGTGAAGTCAAACTCGTGCTTGGTGGGACTTTCGAAAAACATGAATTCCTGCCCCTTAAATGAGACGGTGGCACTCTTCAACGTTCCTTCCTCCTTGCCCATTTCATCCGGACCATAACGTTCCATATGTAGTATCTCTGAGTCTGAAATTACATTCATATAAAATGTGAGCGCTTCTTCTGCATTTCCTTGAAACATCAAAAATGGCGTAATTTTGGCCATTACGATTCAACTCCTCATTAAGTTATAAGAATAACTTCCCTATTAATATTTCCAATCCCTTCTCTCTAAAGAATATTTTACGTAAAAAGCAGCCCAGAAGTTCTCCTTCTTCCAGGCTGCTTTATCGATAATCTAAAAAATCGAATCCAAACGTACGATACTTTTAAGGTGGTGGTCGAGCATATGCCTACTCTTGTTCGATTGCCAGTAAAACTCTTCTCCTTTTGACTTAACTCCTCGCGGCCAGGATTTTAAGATAAAAGGAGAAGATAGAACTTAAGCCAAATCGGTCTGGCTTGCTATTACTATATTCGATTGGGACAGGCAGGGTAATAGGTCAATTAACTTTTTTTATAGAAAATGAGAATGATGCCCAGCAGGATACTTTCCTGAAAATAGAGAATGTAGGGGTATGACAAATATAAAGGGGAATGAATCGAATATGGTGGTTATTAATGACTAGTCGTATGGTAGATAATTTAAGCAAAATTATGAGCACTATCCCCTCTCTTGAACATGGCCAAAGGTTCGTTCTTGGAATTGACGGCTTGAGCCGTTCAGGGAAAACAACTTTGACCAATAAAGTAGTGCAGCAGCTTAGAGAGAGGAATGTAGTTGTCTTTCTTTTTCACATTGATGACTACATTGTGGAAAGAAAAAAGCGCTACGACACCAGATTTGATGAGTGGCATGAGTATTATCATTTGCAATGGGATGTGAAGTGGCTTTCTGATCATTTTTTCGCCAAATTAAAAAATGCGGATGAACTCCAGCTGCTTATGTATGTTGATGCTTCAGATGCTCAGAAGCTAGTTGCAACACAACTGCCTGAGACTTGCGTCATTATTATAGAAGGCGTTTTTCTGCAGAGAAAAGAATGGAGGCATTTTTATGATGTGGTGATTTTTGTGGATTGTCCGAGAGAAAAGAGATTCAGCCGGGAAAGTGAAGATACTCAGGGAAAGATTGAAAAATTTCAGCATCGGTACTGGAAAGCCGAGGATTATTATATAGAGGCGGAAAATCCATTGGTTGAGGCTGATTTGGTTATACAGAATTAATTAAATGAGGAGGGAAATAAAATCCCTTCTCACTTAATTTCAATTGTTGATAGACTTTATCCAAACCAACCAAAGAAACGTGTGGAAACCATTGTGCCCAACAGGATGCAAATAAACAATAATTGATACGCAGTCACCAGATATTGTTTTTTATTCTTAGCGTACTTTTTTTCCATAAATGCTCTCACTGCTTCAGTGAAAATGATGAAAATGAACAGAAGATTATATGTTTGTAAATACCATGGAGTGTTGATGAACCCATTCTTTGCGTTTAAAGCAAACTGAAATACGAGAAGTACAATGACACTGATACGAATGGTCCAGTCAATTTTTTTATGACGTTCATTGACATGGTTGTAGGAAAACCACTTCATCCGTTCAACTTTGAATATCTTCCGCAAAATCCAATTTAAACTAAACATTACTACACCGATGCCTAGCAATACCAAGATAAATTTTAATCCAAAACTCATGTTAGTTCCTCCCTTACAAGAACAGCCTCACCCAAACCACCCAAAGAAATCGGTGGAGTACAGCACACCAATCGTCGTGCATGTGAACAATAATTGAAACGTAGTCACAAGGTATTCTTTCTTATTTTCTGCATACAGCTTTTCCATTATGGCCTTCACTGCTTCAGAAAAAATTAGATAAAATAAAAAGAGATTATACGGTTTTGAATACCAAGCCTCATAAAGATAGTCATATTTTACGACTATGATGAATTGAAGTAATAAAATTCCTAGTCCAAAAAATTGAATCGTCCTATTAATCCTTCTATGCCTTTCGTTGACACAGTAGTCAGAAGACATCGATCTCTTACCAGCCTTGAAAATCTTACGCAAAATCAGATTAATAATCATCATAAATCCAATTACACAAAGTATCATCAAAATCAGTTTCAACGAGAATATCATTTCAGTTCCCCTTTCACTGGCACACTCCTAATGGATTCCCATCAGGGTCATAGAATGTGCTAATGTACGATGATTGGACTCGTCAGCGCATAGGATGTGATCACATCGCCATTCAATTCCGTGATAGATGCTTTTATTGCACCATTTTCAATCATCTTCTTCATTTCTTTTGATTTGAGATCTTTTAATTCCATTGTGATTCCTGTACAAAACGTTTTTCCTTTCGGGGGCGCCTCTGAAAAGTCTGTATCCTTCTCATTGACCATATTCCGGCTGTCCAGTGTTTGCATGTAGTTTTCCTTGATGAAAGGCTTTAATTTGTCACTTACATCAAACGAGATTAAAAAAGGCTTCAGTGTCTTTTTTTCTTGTTGATTATTTTGGATGCAGACTCTCGGAGCAAGGAGCCCTTCTCCTTCAACAATGGCCACATGGCTACCGGATTGCATTATGCTCAATCGCTCATCCTTGGAATCCTTTTGACCGCAGCCCGTGAGCAGGCATCCGGCGAGCAGCAATAGTGTGAGTTTTCTCAATTGAAGACCTCCTAAACAGAGTCGATGGATTTTCGTAAATTCATGATATTATTAGGATTCAGTGACCATTGTTTCATTAGTTCCATTTGCTTTACCTTTAAATCTTCAAAAGGTTCTTCGACCACTTCTACCTCATTAAAACGCTGATTAAAGAGGCTGGCATCTCTTATTTTTCGATATCCGCCAAAACCTTCATCATCATTGTGGATCCAGACTACTCTTTTAATATTGGCAAACAAGAGCCCGCCCGTACACATGGGACATGGTTCCAGTGAAGTGTAAATGGTGAAATGTTTCTTCTGCGCTTTTCCCTCTAAAATTAGCGGACCTGCATTTCTAATGGCGTCGATTTCAGCATGGGCTGTTAGATCTTGCTGAGGGTGCACTCTATTGCGTCCTTTTGAAATCATATTTTGGTCTTCATCCACAATTACTGCCCCAACCGGATAAGTGTTTTCCAATAATGCCTTTTCAGCTTCTTGTAGTGCAAGTGTTAAGAAATACCGGTCAACATCGTTTCTCAAATTTATCTGTTCATGCCTATTCATCGTTCTTCATTCCTTGACTGATTCTTTTCAACAGCACCATCATTTCATTCGTTTCCGATTGCTGCTCTTCGCTCATTTTCTCGAGTTTCTTTATTTTAAATGCCAAATAAAGAATGATAATAAATTGAATGATGATCAGAATTTCCATCACCATGCCCCTCTCCTCCATTCATAAGAATAGTTTGTCATCCCCTGAACATTTTCCAGAAAATAGGAAAAATAACTAATATGACGACACTGTATATTAAAGAAATCAGCACATCTTTTTTCCATGAATTCGGACTGGGATGTCGGTTGGTCACCCGCTGAAAAACCAAACAGATAACCCACCAAATCAATAAATTATAAAGTATTGCCTGGAAGCTGTCGTACATCATCTGCAGCACTTCCTTTCATTTGTGAAAACTGAATTGGTTCCTTACTGTTAATTTTATCAAAATATAGAAAAAATTATAAGGAATTTTCAGAAAATGATTTGTAGCTGTGATATGATTGATGGGAAATTATGTATGACTAACGGAGGATGGTGTAGACAATTTGAACCTTCTTGTATCCATTATTTTTTCAACCATCTTAGGATGCATCTTACTTTTAGTCAGTCCTGTTTATGGCGGATTGATCGCCTTTGGAATAGTGGCTGGATGTTTGTTTAGAGGTCTCTTCCTTTTGAATGAAATCAACAAAAAGCTTACGAAGTCATCACGAAAAACGGATTATGTTTATGCTTCGTTAAAATCAAAACGGGAAGAAAATGAGGACGATAGCAAAGGGAATTATGTGAATTTTGAAGGGTGAATATTAAGGAGGTTACACATGACATCTATACAAGCAGTGTTAGATGCCTATTTCGAGTCATGGAACGATGGGTTCATCAGCAAAAATGCAGATGGAATCAAGAGCTTTATGTCAAAAAAATTTGTCGGGTATTGGGCGCATTCCAACATCGATCAGCCTGAATTTTATACTTATGACTATGACATTAATGGTGTGTTAAACCATGTGAAAAATGCTAAAAAAAGTTTCACTGCTCATTCCATTACCGAACGGAAAAATGGTGGGCAAATCATCGTAACAGGCAGGGAAACAAGTTTAATAAGCGGCGAAACCTTTGCTGCTCAATGTATGTTCATATGGGAAAAAGAAGAAGATCAATGGAAACTTTTAAGGGAATACATAGAGTTGGAAAGGTAATTTTCATGATGAAAAACACATCCATCGACTGAATGTGTTTTTGGAAAAACCTCTATTTGGTAACCACATGAAAATTAGTGGTATCTAAGAAAGGGAGGATTGGTGCGATTTCTTGGATACCTTTGGCTGCTATCGCTTCACGGGCAAGCTCGTTCAATAATTCTCCCTCGATAAACGGACAAATGGACACGATGGAAGAGATCCCTTCCTTCTCAAAGCTGTTCCTTGCACATTCATTTAAAATGCTTTGACTGACAAAGGGTGCGATGCTGCTTAACTCTTCTATGCCTTTTTGTTCAGTGTCCTTTACAGCAAATTCATCGATTTGGTCCTGGCTTAAAAAAGGAGCAATTACGCCAAGAGTTGATATTCCGCTTATCTCATATTCTTTTACTGCCCACTCATCGATATATTCCTGGCTGATAAACGGAGCAAGGATGGACAAATCATTTATCGTCATTTCCTCTTTCAAATGATTGAAGATTGAATCCGCCTGCTCCATTTTAAGGACCGGTGCAGCATTCATAAATTCCTCTTTAGGATTCTCCAATTCATCTATAAATGTGTCATCTGCGTTTTCCATTACCCCTTTTACCAACTGAGTCCCTTTCCCATTAGTAAGAATCTCATCGATCTCTACCCGGAAAATACGCGACAGGTCAGGAAGCTTCGAAATATCAGGCATCGTCTCGCCTCTTTCCCAGTTGCTGACTGCTTGAAAACTGACGCCAATTTGTTCTGCCAGCTCCATTTGGGTCATTTTCATTTCTTTCCTTAGACGGGCAATCTGCTTCCCCACTTTTCTCATATCAAACATCATCCAACCTCATTTCTATTATTTGGTTTCATTCTAGCAAGCTGGCGTAATTATGTGTATCAAGTGATGCTTGAATATAGGAGAAAAAGGGTTCAATGGTGGCTTGAATTCTTTCTGATTGCATATGCCCAAGACATTATAATCCCCGGGGACTATCCGGCATGGTATTTGCAAGAATAATATAGACAAGAATATTGGCAGGCAAGAAAATAAATATCAGCCTTACGATCAAGGAAGGGATGCCGAAATATTCCGCTATGCCTCCACAAACGCCTGTTATAGAAATATCTGTTTGTGATTTTCTTATCTTATTGTCCACGTGAGTTCCCCTTTTCTTATCTGATAAAAGCTATTATGACTGAGTAAAATCTTTTATTATCTCAACCACTTCAATGTTCCCGTTGATCAGCAGCTCCGGCAGCTCATTTTGGACATTCCCTTTCCAATAGGTCCTGGCCTGTTCGATTTTCTGTGCAAATGGAACCCCATCTTCTTTCGGCAGCAGACTGCCATCACCTTCAAAGGAAGCTCCATCCACTTTCAATTTCACAATCTGCAAAACTTTGCGGTTGTATGAATCAAATATTTCCTTCCACTTCAAGGCTTCATCATAGGTTTTTGATGCATATAAGCATGACAGGCGGGACGGATATTCCTGAAACTCCTGCAGCCGGACCATTTCCACAATCGTTTCCCTGATGGCTCTTATCGTTTGGTCCGTATACCTCACTGCCACATCGGCATCTTCTTTATTCAACGATAGTCCTTCTGTTGAATACTGTCCGTATATGATTTTGAAAAAGTCTTCTCCTTTGGTATTCAATTGCTCCCGCTCGAAGAAAAAGCGATACAAAGTATTTTTTTGATTTTCATCAAAGTGAATGACCTGACCGAGATGCATCTTCTGCCTGGTAACAATGTGATAAGCATAAAATGGATTCATTGGTTATCTCCTATCAATCTCTTGATAATGCATCGGATGGCCGCTGCCATTGATTTCTATCAAATTTTGATTCTTTATTTTTGGTACTTTAATTTCCGATTTAAAAAGCCCAACAAAAAATGTTGAAACAGCTTCCTGAATAGCAATTGAAACCGCTCGATTGGTTCCAAAAATTAATTTCCCCAAGGTAGAAAAAGTGAGATGATTGGCGCCAATAACCTTCATAAATATGCTTTCAGACGGCAACAGGCGGTACATCTTCTCTTGATTCATTATGTAGGAACATGCTGTTTCATGGTTATCTCCGATTACCGCTAAATATTCCTCATAGGAAGCTGCTTCCTGGCGAAGGTTCAAGACAGGTACATTAGGAGTTGCGTCTCCAATCAAATACAGACTGGCATCCAACAGCACGGCTCCCTTGACTCTATTGTCGATAGCAGCAGCATTAAAAGCAGCCGCCCCGCCTAGGGAATGCCCGATCACCCCAATCTGGTCGAGGTCAAATATCCCTTCAAAAATTCCTTTTTGATTCCACTTTTCCATGTAATCTAATACAAGTCGCATATCTCCTACTCTCGTATTCACCTGGATTCGGTCATCTGGAAATCTATCAGCCTGAGGAATGACTTTATTGTCGGGATAGATTGTGAATAAACTGTCGTAGGGGACGCTCAATGTTACAACGACAATTCCTTTTTGCACTAAGTCAGTGATTGTTTCCATGTACAGATCCCTGTCAATTCCAAACCCTGGTGATAAGAGCACTGTTGGAAAAGAAATTCCCTTAATTGGTTTTGCATTTTCGATGACTGGGATTTTTATTTCCTTTAACTTTTCTTCAGAAATGCCCGCATTGGCGAAGAATTGAACGGCTTCCTCAATGGCTGGGTAGAATAGCGAAGTAAGATCCCTTTCTTGCTGCTTGGTTCCCTCTCCAGTCGGATAAAATATGCTCAGTGGGAATGTCCGCTTTTCTTTTTCTCCTGTGAACAGCTCTTTTCTATTATCATCCTCTATGACTTTTACTGTTCGGCCAACCCCGTATTCATTCAATTCTGTGCATCTCCCTTTTTATCTTAATTTTAACACAAAATTCCAATTATTTTCACAACACACTGTTATTGACACTTAACTGTTATTAACAGTATACTGTCATTAGCAGTTAACAACAATTAATGAATAGGAGGTTTTATTTTATGAAACATACAGGACGACATACTGGTGCATTTCTATTGTTGTTTTTAACGGAAGGCGACAGCTACGGCGGGCAGCTTTTGCAGAAATGTGAGGAGGAGCTGCCGGTCAATCCGATTGATAGTGCCATACTTTATCGCACGTTGAAAAAGTTGGAAAATGAAGGGGCTATTGAGTCTTATGTGGATACCGTCCATCATGATAAGCCGATGAAGATGTACAGAATCACGGAGGAAGGCAAAAAACAACTTGGAGAATTCCAAAGGGACATTGAGGAGAAAATGAGAAATTTGTCTTTCTTTCTAACGAAATACAACGATTGGCAGGAATCCAGTCATGATTAATGGTGTAATTCTTTACGCGATTGCTCTTGTGCTCTTGGGCATTTCTTTTACAAAGGATCGTCAAAAAACGAAAGGGGCGCTTTTAAAAGCATGGAATATGTTCCGCAATGTGCTCCCTGATGTACTGGCTATCATGCTTTTTGTCGGGCTCTCTTTATCGATTTTGACGCCATCGTTCATTTCTTCAATGGTCGGGGAACAATCAGGAATCATGGGGGTCATTTATTCCAGCGTCATCGGTTCCATTGCGCTGATCCCGAGCTTTGTCGTCTTTCCGCTTGGGGCAGCACTCGTACACAATGGCGCAGGACTTCCCCAAGTAGCCGCATTGATGTCCACTTTAATGGCAGTCGGCATCACCTCCGTCCCGATGGAGCAAAGAATGTTCGGTCGAAGCTTTGCCTATTCACGTAACGCTTCTGCATTAGTGATGTCCCTTCTCTTCTCTTTAATTGTTTGGGTGGTGATGACATGAAGGAAATCAAGAAATACCGCTTTTTTATCCTGCTTCTAATAGGGCTGATCGTTTTGACCTTCATTAACCACGAAATGGGCTGGAAGGCATTTCGGCTGACAGGAAACAGCATCGTGAATATGCTGGTGCTGCTTCCACCTGTTTTAATCCTCGTCGGTCTGCTTGATAAATGGGTTGAGAAAGAGACCTTGATCAAATATATGGGAAGTGAATCAGGTTTCTACGGCATTCTATTCTCCCTTCTGATGGGAGTGGTCGCAGCAGGTCCCCTTTATGTGGCTTTTCCGATTGCGGCCCTTTTATTGAAAAAAGGAGCTGGCCTCCGGTACATTGTGTTTTTCCTTGGTGCCTGGACAACTGCAAAACTTCCAGTGCTAGTCTACGAGTTTTCCTCATTTGGAGCCCGCTTCACTTTAATCCACATCGGATTCGGGCTGGTATTTTTCTATGTGATGGGAATTATTTTTGAAAAATTCTTTGACCACAGGCAGCTCGTGAAACTGGATATTACGGAAGAAGCCTAGAAAAAAAGGATACAGAGCGTCTGTATCCTTTTTCCCATTTTAAATTTTTTCTAGTTTACGTGATTAAAAGTCTGAAAACTCGGGAATGATAGAGTTAACAAACCAAACAGGAGGAATTCAAAATGTTAACTACTAACTCTCTTACAATCACGGATTTTATCACAGAGGAACAGTTCGATTTAAACAGCTATCTTTCTCAATTGGTTCATAAGGAAGAGATTGCTGCGGAATAAGTAAAACCTTTTAAGTCGTGATTTTCGCAGCCAGTTTTTCATTTTTGAAATGAAGATTTTCATTGTCTTCCAGACGATAAAACGCACTGATGTTTGTTTGGACAGCTGCCCAATTGTCAAATTCATTTCGACGTTTATCTTTATTGTAATGAGGGCAGAAACTGCCTGATAAAAAACCTAATCCCGGGAATTCTTCATATTCGTCTTCTTCATTTTCGCTGTAGCATGTTTCGAACCAGCACATTGCTCCTGCGCTGATCCCTGCTAATATCACGCCGTTTTGATAGGCATTCCTCAATACTTGATCGAACCCTGTCCTTTGCCAGACTTCAATCATGAAGCGCGTATCACCGCCGCCTACATATATGATATCCAAATCATTCACAACCTCTTGAATATTCGGCGACTCAAAGTCCTTTATGCTTAAATGGCTTGGTTTCTCTGATTGGAAAGCCCAGTAAAACGCATCAATATATCCTTGTGCGTCATGGCTTGCCGCTGCAATAAAGGCGATGTTCAATGGCCCCTGTTTCCTAGCGATTTTTAATAAATACTCATCGATAAAGGATGTTTCTTCTGTTGAGAAGCCGCCGCCTGAAATGGCAAGTATATGTCTGTCCATTGATTTTTCCTACTTTCCTATGTATCTTTCACAACATAACTTCTACAAATTCCATCCAATACCCTTGTTTTCTATGCAAAAAAGCCTCCCCAAGACGGGAAGACCTTCATTCTATCAATCTTCTAAAAAGTATTCTTCAATCGCTTCTTTCATGCCATCCCATTTGGCCTTGTGCGCCGGTTTAGGGATATCCATGTGTTTTTCATATTTACACATAAAGCATGAGCAGCCCAGCTTTTCTTTCGATAGCCGTCCGGGCTGCTGGAGCCTGCGGTCAAATTCCACATCTCCTTCTCTTGCATTCAGGATGAATTTTTTCTTCCACTGGATCACCCTGTTTCGCTGATGCCGATAGTACGCTTGATTTCGTTGCATATATTCCACGCCTCCTTGAGATACATACGATCCCTTAGTGAGAGTCAAGGAATTGGAACTCTTCTCTACAGGAACGTATTAATAGACGTGGTGTATACAATCGGAACGAGGACATTGATGATGAACATCTTTTTCCTCCTCTTGTATTTTGTGACTATCATTTCATCATAATTAAGTGCTAAGTGAGCTCCAAAAGCCCCATTTCCAAGCACGTTGCTACGGATAAGGTTTTTTCTTTTGTAGGGAACTTAATCTGCATTGTGTCGCCGACGATTTCGACGATGGTCCCCGTGCCGAATACCCGGTGTATGACGTCGATTCCAGCCATAAGCTCTTCTGCTTTCTTGATGGCGTTCGGGTTGTACGGTACGCCCTTCACTTTTCGGACCGGTTCTTTCTCGCTTCTTTGACCAATGACTACCCCGCTTCTGACCGAACCGGACCTTGGTTTTGGCGGGTCCAAGATGTATTTCACATTGCCGACGAAACGGGACTGGCCAACATTCTTCCCGTCCTTTGTACGATAGGTAATGAGTTCAAGGTCTTTTTTAGCCCGCGTCATGCCGACATAGAAAAGCCGGGTCGCTTCTTCCATAAGCAATGGATCGTCCAAGTCCTCCTGAGCCGGGATGACGCCGTTCACGAGATCGATCATGTAGACCCGTTCGAATTCTAGTCCCTTTGAGCTGTGGAATGTGGAAAATGTCACGGCGTTCTGCCCTTTTTTCCGCTTAGCATTTTTAAGGACAGATTCGAGATGGCTCAACCGGTTGGCGAAATCCTCGAGTGACGTGAGATCCGCTGCAATTTCCTCCAGCGTATTCAAAATGCTGAGGAGATAGTCCATGCGGAACCCGAGATTCTTGCTCATCTTTTCAATTGCCTTCTCATAGCCAAGCTGGTTCCTGATAGTCTGGATGGCAAGCCTCGGCTTCATTTCTTTCATATCGGCGAAAATCTTCCGGCTTTCCTTTAAAGGCTTCATCTGATATTCCTTTAGTGAAGTGTATTTCACAAGGTTATCAAATACGGACTCCCCGTTTCGGACCTTCATCAGCTCTTGCATTTGCTGCTTGCTCAAGTAGGCATTGAATTTTAAATGGATTTTCTCCAAAATGTCCGGCCGCTTGTCTGTAAACGCCATGCGCATGAAGTTTTTGACGTCCTCCACAATCCAATGGGAAAAGAAACGGTTATCCGCGTCCTTCATGTAAAAAGGGATGCCAGCCCGGTCAAATTCGTTCATGAGCGAAATGGAAGATGAGTTATTCCGGTATAAAACCGCCGTTTCTCCAAGCTCTTTCATCTTCTTGATTTCATTCACCAAGTACCCCGCCTGGTCGTTGTAATCAGAAAGTTCTTTGATTTGGATATCCTGATGCGGCGGATTTTCTGTGAACATATTTTTCTCATAGCGATTTTTGTTCCGCTTGATGAACTGGTTGGCAAGAGTCACGATGTCTTTTGATGAACGGTAATTTTGCTCCATGAACAGGATTTCCGCGTTAGGATAGACTTTTTTGAAGTCCAGAAGATACTGCGGCTCCGCTCCACGCCAGCTGTAGATCGACTGATCGTCATCCGCCACGACGCAAAGATTCTTGTGTTCCTCCACAAGCTTTTCCATGATGGCATGCTGCACGAGCGAAGTATCCTGGCTCTCATCCGTCAGCACATAGTCATAGCGCTGCTGGTACTGCCATAAGAGCTGGCGGTCGCTCCCAAGGACATCGTTTGCAATTGTCAGCATGTCATCGAAGTCGACAAGAAGCTTCGTTGGATGGGACCGTTTGAATTTCTCATATTCCTTAAGGATCCTCTCCGCTTTCGGCACTTCGCATTTTACCGTCGCCCACTCTTCGCGGCTGATCATTTTGTTCTTGATATAGCTGATATATGTCGTCAGCTCTTCCATCTGGCTGTCCGTGATGTTTTCACCGACCAGCGTTTTGAAGATTTTCCGGATGATGATTTTTTTATGAAGCGCCTGCTCGTCTGATGGCAAATTTCCTTCAATCAGTTCATACGGTGTCCTCGTTTTCCGGAAGTGGTCCCTCACCACCTCAAAGGCAAAGCTGTGGATTGTGGAAAAATCGACGGGCGGCAGCTCAGGGAAAAACCGCTGGAACCGTTCAAGCATATCGCTTGCCGACGCCCGGCTGAACGTCACCGCTTTTATCCGTGAAGGATCCACACCCTTCTCCTCAATTAAATACCCGATCCGCATGATGACCGTCGTCGTCTTACCCGAACCCGGCGACGCCAATAAAAGAAGCGGCCCTTCCGTCTGAAGCACAGCCTTCCGCTGCACATCATTCAAGGACACGCCCAATTCACTCTTCTTGCGGCTGAAAAAATCCTGCATCACAAAAACCCTTTCGAAACAAATAGTTGATATTATTATAACGCATTTGCGGGACGGGGGGACAGGTTTGTTGTCCCAGGTGTGATGGCCGGAGGGGGTGTTGCGGGGTGGCGGTGGTGGGTGGGACGCGGGGACAGGTTTATTGTCCCAGGCACTGCCGTGGTATGACGCTCCCGAAGTCCGGCTGGCATGCTGGCGCATAAACAGGTAATTCCCGCGAATAGAATCCGATTCCTGTTCATAAAAGGAGGGTTTTGGCGCATAAGCCGGAAAAGTCGCGCATAAACATTCTATTTTCGCGCATAGCCGGGGTTTAAGAGAACAAAAATCGGTAATTCCCCCTAAATATGTGTCATCAACTTATCTATTTTCTCTTTTTCCTACGTTAAAACCGACGATGATTCCTATTACCATTGAAAAGAGTGACTGTGTTTCAAAATCTTTCAAAAAAAATCCAAGTACAAACCACGCTGTTACCGCACCTAGGATTGTTAACAATAGTGCTTTCATCTAATCGCCACCTACCAAAACATTTTTTTCCAATTATTCATATCATACCATTTTCTCTTTTGTTACAATTAAATAGACAAAATATTATAAAAATTAATTAGGGGGATATCATGAATCATTCTATAAGCTGTATGGCCGTGGAAAAACAGTTTACTGGAGATGGGATTAAGACGAATGCCATTCACAATCTCAGCCTCACATTGGATAAAGGGGAATTTGCAGCAGTGGTTGGTCCATCTGGTTCAGGGAAATCAACATTGCTGAGTTTGCTCGGCACTTTGGATAAACCTACGAGAGGCGATATTTTGTACGGTGATCAAAATGTAAGCAATATGAAAGGGAATGAACTCGCAGATTTTCGCTTTGAAAATATCGGTTTCATCTTTCAACAATTCCATCTCCTTCCTACGCTTACAGCCATGGAAAATGTGATGGTCCCTCTTTTTTCGCGCCGCGTCACATATAACAAAAAAGAGCGGGCGGCTGATTTGCTAGAGCAGGTCGGGCTCAAAGATAAAATGAATTCCCTCCCCTCTCAGCTTTCGGGAGGCCAGCAGCAGCGGGTGGCGATTGCCCGCGCCTTGATTCATGAACCTCACTGGCTGCTCGCAGATGAGCCTACAGGAAATCTTGATTCAGAAACAGGCGAGGTCATCTTTCAATTAATTTCCCGCTTGAATAAAGAAAAAGGCTGCGGAGTCGTATTTGTTACCCATGATCCCCTCCTCGCTTCACGGGCTGGACGCATCATCCATATGAAAGATGGTGAAATCATCTCTGATCGAGCAGGTGAACACCCATGATCCGATTCATTTGGCAAAACTGGTGGCGAAATAAGGAGCGTTTTATCCTCCTTCTTGTCGGGGCATTGATTGTCAGTACAGGGCTGAGCTACTTAATCGGCGTCTCCCAGACCAATAATGGAACGATTGTCGATGAACTGCAAAAGAGATGGCAGTCTTCGTACCACATTGTTGTCAGGCCGCCCGGCAGCAGAAGTGTAACAGAGGATAAGAAGCTGCTGGAACCGAATTATTTATCCGGCTTATCAGGCGGCATTTCAATGGATCAGTACAAAGAAATCCAATCGATGGATGATATCAAAGTTGCTGCCCCTATCGCCATGCTTGGGTACGTCAATAATAATGTACTTTTAAAAAAGTTGAACATCACTAAGCCCGGAGTGTACCGCTTAAAGACAATCGAAACGTCGAATAATGGGGCCTCCACAACTAAAGACACTGGAATCTCTTACTTCACCATTGGCGGCTGGCAGCCTCAGGGACTTGGCAAAGAGTACGGAACAGGCCGCTTCAATGGAGAACTTTCTTATGGATCCAACGTACTTCTTGCTGGAATTGATCCGCAGGCAGAGGAACAGCTGGTCGGCTTAAGCGAGGCTATCAAAAAAGGCGATAACAGCCGATATTTCAACGATGAGGATAAACCGGAGCGAAGTGATTTGGGCGATGGACTTGTGAATCATACACTCCCTATCATTATGAGCAATCAAGAGTTTGTAGACGGAACATTCACTTTTGACATTGAGCGATTGGACCTTCCTTTCGCCCCGGATCAAGAAGCGTCTACGATGGAAATGGTTAAGAAAAATGGCGGGAAAGCATTTTTAGAAAAACAAAAAGCAACCGAACAGGATTCCTACACCTTTACGACAGAACAGGCTCATAAGAAGCTGGTTCAATCCATTTTTCAATCAGGAAGCGTCGATGAAGGATCGGGAAATCTTAGCTCTTGGCTAATTTTCAAGCCATCTCCTGTTAAATATCAGCCAGTGACAAGCCCATTTTCAAAAAGGTGGCCGTTTTCTTATGAAGTCAATCCTTACACCGTTCCAGAAAATTCGATTTTAGGAGATCAGCAATCCTATCGATCCGTTTCATTTTACGGTCAGAACAGCAAGGATTGGCCGCGCTTGCAGTATCATTATGTAGGATTATTTGACCCGAAGAAGTTGAATATCTCGAAGGATCCATTGACTGAGCTTCCGATGGAAACCTATTTCCCATCCAAGGCAGATCTGGTTCTTGATGAAAATACGGACCCTGTCAATCCACCTATCTCTTTGAAGCCATCGAACAATCCGTATGGCTTTTTAACGAAGCCTCCCCTCATGTTAACGACGATCGATGCAGCTGCAGACGTACTTGGGGATAAGCCGATTTCATCCATACGGATCAAAGTCAAAGGTGTGGATACCTTAACCAAAGACAGTCAGGCAATCCTTGAAAAGGTTGCGGACGAAATAGAAACAAAAACAGGTTTGATTACTGACATTACTTTGGGATCTTCACCGCAGCCTGCTTTAACCCATATCCCTGGGATTCAAGGCGAAAAATCTATCGGATGGGTGCAGCAGCCTTGGATCAAACTCGGATCATCCATTTCCATTTTCAAGGAATCCAAAATTGGACTATCCGGCGTCATTGGGAGTGTCATCCTGGTTGCAATCGTCTATGTTTTCTCTTCCAATTTAATCATGATGTATGCCCGTCAAAAAGAGTTCGCAGTCCTGCTGTCGCTCGGCTGGCGTCCATCACAGCTGACTAAATTGATTTTCATTGAATCCACAATCATCGGATTATTTGTTTCCATCATCAGCTGGCTCATTCTTGGATTCATCCTGTTGACCCATCACATCGAGACGTCTACTCCCAGAATCGTGATGATCGGGGTCTTCGGACTCTCCATCTACTGGCTCGGGTCCATAATTCCAGGATACTTGGTAAGACGGATAAAGCCATACGAAACGATGAGGACAGGCGAGGTTTCAGCTTTTTCCAGACGTATGCTGAAAACAGAATCGTATTTTTCCATGGCGCTGAATTCCCTGCTCACCAAGTGGAAACGAAGCAGCCTTTCCATTATCGCAATCGCTCTTCCGACAAGTCTGTTGATTTTCTTCTTGTTCGTTACATTCAGGCTGAAGGGAATCATGTTCACCACCTGGCTCGGCCAGTATGTCGCAATGGAAGTCGGACCCATGCATTACATTGCGATGGGAGTGGCGATACTGATTGCGATTTTGACCACTGCGGAAATTATTTGGCAAAACATTTCGGAAAGAAAGCCGGAAATCGCTCTATTGAAGGCAGTCGGATGGCACAACCGCCATATCCGCAGCCTTGTTTTACTGGAAGGTGCCATCAGTGGGTTGATTGCCGGGGTCATTGGACTACTGCTCTCCTTGGCGATTATTTGGAAAATGTACGCCCAGATTCCAATCGAACAGCTTCCGTTTTTTATTATTACACTGCTCATCCCTATCGCTACGGGGATTCTCGGAGCGGCCATCCCTGCTGAAAAAGCCGTGAAGATCACGCCATATCAAGGGATGCAAGGTACATTTGACAATTCAAAAGAAACGGAAAAACGGTTCAAATATATCTTCAGCACAGCAGGCGTTCTTTTATTTATAGGGATTGTGGCGCTTTTGGCCAATGCTGTCCCTCAAATAAAAGAAGCAAACTCATCTGTGCAAGCCCCTTCTGAGACGGAAGGAACAAAAGGTGAAGTCCACGACAGTGTGCCAGTAGATGCTAAAGCGGAGGACAAAACTGAGGGCTTACAGGGTGAAAACTCGGAAAAGTCAGGAAGCACAGCAGATCTAAATGCTCTTTTGGAAAGTGCTTGGAAAACGTTCAATGCCGGCGAAACATTTTTTAATTTTGGAGATAACTATACATTTGGAAAAATCACGGAATCACCTAAGGAGCTCCCTCCTCCAAAACAAGGGATGACCAACATTTCCATTCCGGTCGGTATGGAGCGTGAGGCTAATACAGAAGGCAGGGCGGAATTTCTTCCATACTCCTATGAATTAATAGACGGTAAAGGAAACCATTATATTGTGGAAAATTTAAAAATACTAGAAGAAAAGAACCTCTATGGACATACCCTGCTGCGCCCAGGTGGAAAAGCAAGAGCCTTGATAACCTATCAAATCCCAGCCAGTAACGAAAAACTATATCTGCTCGTCCACTATGGAAACCTGCCAGGAAACATCATTGTGAAAATGAAATAGTTTGGTGGGACGGGGGGACAGGTTTATTGTCCCAGCTGCATGATGCCACCAAATCCGGATGGTGTCCTTGTCAGCTTTTCATGACTATTAAAATATCTAAAGAAATTCGGTGAATAAGATGGTTAAAAAAGCAGCAGGCGCAATTATTTTCGCTCTACTAGTTTTGTTTGTTTATGACAGGGTCACTGCACTCGATGATCCGCCAAGAGACACCTTCCCTTACGACATATCCTATAAAGATATCCAAGCTAAAATTCAATCTAATGACAGCAAGTTTTTGCAGATCCGGGATGCCAAAGTGGAGATTATGGTTTCCAAAGAATCTAACCTACAGAGTGATATCCATTATACTTATTGGATTGTTAATAAAAGTAATAAGCCAATTTCTTTCAGGGACCGCGCCTTCCTGGGTGACGAGATGCAGCCATTCCTGGTAAGTAAGGGGTATATCGGAGGCTTTTCAAAAGATAAATTTGTTACGTTAGAGCCGAATGAGAAAATGGGCGTCAATGCATTGGTTACTATTAGATCCTACAAAAAGCTAAGCCAGGATCAGAGAGATTCAGTCGATCGGTTTAAAAACATCCTGTACGTCGAATTCGCCTATAAAGGGCATGGACCGGAGTATTTGAGGGTTGAACTTTAGGGACGGGGGGACAGGTTTATTGTCCCAGCTGTTGCCGTGGTATGACGCTCCCGGAGTCCGGCTGGCATGCTGGCGCATAAAGAGGTGATTCCCGCGCATAGGATCCGATTCCTGCGCATAGCCGAATGATTTTGGCGCATAAGCCGGCAAAGTCGCGCATAGACAGCCTGTTTTAGCGCATAGCCGGTATTGAGAGAGCCATTTCGTGCAAGAATCACTGTATAAATAATGATAAATAACCCTCCAACTTATCTGGAGGGTTATTTCTCGTTATTTCCACTACTATTTTCCTCACTGCCATAGTTAAAAACACAAATTTCTCCACAATTCTGCTTCCACCCTCCATCCCCCGTTAGAATGGGTCCTAATTCTCTCCTTACTTGCCTTTTTTGGCGCATAACCCATAAACATCATTAGCCATGGAGGCTGAAGTATGCGGAAATGACCCTTTCTCACTGAGAGATTCGCAAAGTTTTTGGGACGCGGAACCTGTCCCTGCGTCCCACAGAATGCTATGATGGGTTAAAGATCCTCTTTCATTAGAGGCAATCAATTTGAATGCAAGCAGGTGCACTTTTTTGGATATCAAACATCTACAGTATTTTATAGAAGTAGCCAATTTCAATAGTTTTTCACGTGCTGCGGAAAACTTATTTATCACACAGCCGACCATCAGCAAGATGATTAAAAACCTCGAGACGGAGCTTGGGATTGAACTTTTTGAACGATCACGAAAGCAGTTGACTCTGACGGATGCGGGGAAGATTATCTTGGAACAGGCAAAATTAATCGATACTGCATTTAAAAATCTGGAGACGGAACTGGATAACCTGACAGGTCTGAAAAAGGGTCACATCCGGATAGGTCTTCCGCCGATATTCAACGCCCACTTTTTCTTGAAAATTGTAGGCAAGTATCACGAAATGTACCCCGGCATTACCTTTCAATTAGTGGAGGACGGCTCCAAAAAAA
Organism: Falsibacillus pallidus; assembly: GCF_050990905.1. GTDB lineage: Bacteria > Bacillota > Bacilli > Bacillales > DSM-25281 > Falsibacillus > Falsibacillus pallidus_A. Next base: position 843,867 of record NZ_CP158866.1, on the reverse strand, counting down.
TTGAAGATGATGTGAGCAACAATCTACTGGATGCTGGGGTGATTGTCCTTCCGACGAAGAACGATCTTTTTGATCATTTTGCGTTCATGGAAGAAGATTTGAAGCTCATCATCCATCCCTCTCATCCGTTGGCGGACCGGGAAGAAATCAATCTGGTCGAATTGAAAAATGAGTCTTTTATTCTATTCAATAAAGACTTTGTTCTTAATGATCGAATCGTCCATTCCTGTACCAGCGTGGGGTTTACGCCACACATTATTTCCGAAAGTTCTCAAAGGTCCTTTATTGAAGAAATGGTAGAGAGCAAGCTCGGCGTCTCCCTTTTGCCTGAAAGTGTCTGCCATAACCTAAATAAAAACGTAAAATCGGTCAAAATCGTCAACCCGTCAATCAGTTGGAATTTAGCAATCATTTGGGGCAAAAATCAGTACATGTCTTATGCCGCAAAAGAATGGCTGCAATTTACAAAGGAACAGCTGCTAATCGGTAATCAAGAAGAAGAAAATAGTTAATTTTAAAGAGAAACGGTCCTGCTTTAGGGCCGTTTTTTCTATGGGAATATACACGTCCTGCATACATGTAAGCATTTACATAGACGTTGGCTATACAGAAGATGAAATATAACCATTTTACGAAACCATTCTTCGGTCGTACACTTGTGGCAGGCAAAAAAAACCTTTTAACCCATTGGCTAAAATCAAATCCAGCCATGAAAGGATGCAATGAGATGAATGATCTAATGAACGCAAAAAAAGCAAAAGAAAGCCGCATAGTGAATACTGCTCAAGTATTATCATGCGATTTAAATAATTATAATACACTGTTTGGCGGCGTCCTGATGAAAAAGCTCGATGATGCGGCAACATTATCAGCCCGCAGACATTCAAGAGTGAAGGAATGCGTGACGGCATCCACCGATTCCATCGACTTCCTGCACCCCATCCAACAATCGGATTCCGTCTGTGTCGAATCATTCGTCACTTATACTGGTAAAACATCCATGGAGATTTTCTGTAAAGTAATCGCAGAAGATATGCTTACTGGCATTCGCCGAATCGCTGCTACTGCTTTCCTCACATTTGTAGCATTGGATGAAAACAAGCGTCCAGTAGAAGTACCGAGCATCATTCCGGAAACTTCTGAAGAAAAATTCCTTTATGAAACAGGGAAAGAACGTGCAGAAATGCGGAAATTGCGAAGACAAAAAAGTAAAGAATTAGCAGAATACATTTCAATCGAAAAACCTTGGGACAACTAAAAGGAGGACTAAAGAATGATTACCTTATCAAATATCACTGAACTAACAGAAACTAACGAAGCCATTCAAAAGGTCAAAAGAGACTATCCTTCCTTGTTCGAAAAACTGGCCGAAGTCGTGAACTTGACACGTGCTTTCCAATTCCAATTTCAGTACATGGGCAGCCTCATCATGAACGAAGACCCAGGCCAGTCCGCTCCAAATTTCGTATATGGCTCAGTTCTTCGTCTATACAAAAAAGAAGTGCAAAAACTAAAAGATCACGAAGATGCACAAGCATTGCAGCAAATCTTTTCCGAATGCAGACACACTGGCTATGCCAAAATCAGCCTTCTAATCCTTGGCAAGAATCCTGAATCACTTGTTGGCGCTTCAAGTATTAAATAGAAGAAACATAGCTGTTTCAATGATGATTGACACTAAAAAGATCTGAGCAATGAATTTGCTTAGATCTTTTTTTTGCGGGACGCGGGGACAGGTTTATTGTCCCAACTGAGGCCTCGGGACGGGGGGACAGGTTTATTGTCCCAGGACCTGCCATGGTATGACGCTCCTGGGGTCCGGCTGGCGCATAAACAGGTGATATTCGCCTTTCGGTTCATAGCAGGAGGGTTTTGGCGCATAAGCTAGTAAAAGTCGCGCATAGCAGGGATTGAGAGAGCCATTTCTTTCCCTGAATACCTCCAAAATGGCCTTCCAGCTTATCAGGTGGAGCATTTTGCATAATTTCTACTACTTTTTCGCCCATAATCTCTCCTCAAATAGACAAATTCCTTCATTAATTAGTCTTTAAACCACTCACACGTGATTTTTCCCATTCATGTGTATACTCGCGCGAATTTCTCACACCAAAAAGGGACCTGCCAAATTGACAAGTCCCTTAGTTATTCTATTATTCTACGACTCTTCTTACTACTCCACTGAATGTTGCTTTCCAATATGGGTTGTTCATGGAGTCGATGGACACGCCGTCTGAACTGTTATCGTCGAGGAATTGTCCGTTTCCTAGGTAGATGCCGACATGTCCATTTGTTTTGTATGTGTCAAAGAAGACCAGGTCTCCTCTTTTCATATTTGATGCACTGACTGGCTTCCCTAGGCCCACTAGTGTATTGGTGGAGGTGGAAGTGATTCCGCCTAGATCCACTCCAGCTTCTGAATATGCCCAGCGCACGAATGATGAACAGTCAAATGAGCGGTTGGCAATATCCGTGCTGCTCCGGCCGCCGCCCCAGTTGTACGGGGAACGTCCAACAATTGATGAACCTGCGCTGATTGCTGCCTCTATGGCACCTGCGCCTTTCTTGATGGTGCTGCTGGCTGGAATCGGCGAAGTGTAATGAGTAATGCTTTCGCTGGCTGAATGAGAGCTTGTTGAATGAGAGCTTGAACTTGTTGCATGGGAGCTTGAGCTTGACGTATGGGCTGATTTTGCTGCTTTAGCCGCTCGTTCTGCTCTTGCTTTTTCTTCAGCTGCTTTAGCTGCCCTCGCTGCTTCTGCTCGTTTTCTCGCCAGTTCGGCTTGCCTTTGTTCTTCTGCTAAGATTGATTTTTCCTGGCTTGAAAGATTGGCTGACTGATTCTGCAAGTCAGTTAAATCCAAATTTGTTTGGATCTGCTCTTCTTTGATTTTTTTCATGATGGCCTCTTTTTCAGCCATTTGGTATTTCAATTGGATCTTCATATCTTCAATTTTTTTCTTATCGTCCTGCAATTGATTCATTTTATCAAGAACGCTTTGTTCGGACTCTTCCAATTGGGCTTTGTCCTTTTTTTGTTCTTCAAGCAAGTTGTGGTCGGCTTTGACAACGGTTGATACAGCCAATGCACGATCGATGAAATCACCGAAGCTCTCCGCTCCCATCAGAACATCCAGATAGCCGGCGGAGCTGCCATTTACTTGCATGGCGCGCGCTCTGTTCTTTAAAATCTCGTCGCGTTCTGCGATTCGTTTTTTTGTATCGGCGATTTTTTGTTTTAAATCATCCATCTCTTTTTGTGTATCTGCAATATCCTTGGTCGTTTCGGCCATTTTATCGTTTGTATCTTTTACTTTAGCCGTGATGGAGTCCATTGCTTCCAGCAAGCTTGCAGCATCTGCTTGAAGTTGAGAAAGCTCCGCATTTTTGTCATTCATTTCCGATTGTACCTGTGCTTGCTGATTATGTATTTCTTGTTTTTTGCTATGTAAATCCTCTGCAAATGCCTGGTTATTATATGTAAATAGTAAACTGCTGATTCCAATGACTGATAACGTGTTGAAAGCAAGTTTTTTCATTTGTTTACTCATCATTTTCCCCTTGTTAGTCTATTTATTTCGCTCTGTATAAAAACGATTTCTTTTTGTAATTATTGTAACTTCCTGTCCAACCCGATTATAACATCCGCCATTCGACATTTAAGGTTAAAAAACATTACATTTATGTTTCAGAAATATGACAAACAAATTTGATTTTAAACAAAAAAGGACATTTGACGAAATGCCCCTTTTGATTTTTCATATGAATTTTTTTTACTTTTGCAATTGGAGCCATTCTGATAAAGAAACGGCCACTTTTTCATATTCCGGTCTTCGCTCATGAGGCAGCTGGCAGATGAATTCCAGCCTATTTCCATCCAGGTCGTTGAAAAATACAGAAGCCGAGGCTAGCCATGGGTAGACTACTGGTTCATCGAGCGGAAGTCCTTCCCATCCGCAGACGATTTCAATCCCCTTCTTTTGAAGGAAAGGGATCATCTCGTGGAGGTCTTCATACGCAACCCGAAACGCAAAATGGCGGATATCGATCTCCTTTCGCTCCACTATTGATATCATGGATTCTTCTTTTTCACCGAATAGATAAAAGGCTCTTCTCCTTCCTTCTTCGTACCTTCCCAGCTTCAGCTCAAGCTTTTCTTCATAGAATTTCATGGATTCCTCTAAATTCTCAACTTCCAAGTGTGTCTCATATAACCCTTGAATGATTCCCATTTTCTATTCCCCTTTTTCGTATTCTTGATATTAGTTTAGTCGAGGGGGGTTAATTGAAAAATGGCATATTGTTGTATTTTGATTAAGACTTTAGTCGGAGCTCCTTAAAGTGTCCAATCCCCATAAATATCCGTTTTCCATAAATATTTTAAGCAAGGATATCAAAGGATAAGTTTATAAGAGAGAAGGAGCGCAGCCAATGAAAAAGAATTTGTTCGGGACCATTCTTTTACTTATTTCTATATTCTGCTTTGACTCTATAGCCGATGCAGCCACCAGGAGTCGGGCTGAATATGAAAAAACAGGGCGTGTCATCTGGGAAGTAAACACAAAGCAAAAAATAGTGGCCATTACTTTTGACGATGGTCCGCATCCTGTTTTTACTCCACAAATACTTGAAATATTGGCCAAACATGATGCCAAGGCAACTTTTTTTGTCACTGGTCTGAAAGCGGGCACCTATCCGGATCTTTTAAAAAGAGAAGTGCGGGAAGGTCATGAAATTGCCAACCACACCTTTCACCATTTTCATGGAAATATAGCATCATCCAAACTATCCTCCGAGTTAATCGAAACAGATAAAATGATCAAACAAGTTACCGGATTAACACCAAAACTTTACCGTCCAGTAGGGGGATATTATAGTGATGTCATTATTAATACCGCCCTGCAAAACGGCAAGACGGTTATATTGTGGTCATGGGATCAGGATTCACGGGATTGGACTGAACCTCCCGCCAACCAAATGTACCGATACATCAAAAAAGGGATAAAACCGGGGAATATCATCCTTTTTCATGATTGGCATGGGAGTGAACTAACACAGTCCTGTTCAACGGTTAAGGCGTTAGATAAAATCTTGGACTACTTAGACGAGAACGGCTATAAAAGTGTAACCGTATCCGAACTGCTCTATCATTCAACACAATTCATTCCAGAGGCTTTCGAAATCTATCCATTAAAGAAGGAAAAAACCTCTCATATTGATATTATGTATTAAGTGGGACGCGGAGGACGCGGGGACAGGTTTGTTGTCCCAAAAATTGCTCTTGAGTTATTCGCTAAAGTCCCGCTGGCGCATAAAAGAATGATTTCCGCGCATAGAATCTGTTTCTGGCGCATAGCAGTATCATTCTCGTGCATAAACCATGTGGAGTCGCGCATAGACCGGTTCTTTTCGCGCATAGCCGGTATTCACATGATCATTTCATGCTTGAACCACCTCAAAAACCCCTTCCAAATGAACGGAAGGGGCGTCCTCGTATAGAAAATCTTCGTTTTGTGTATCAATCTCCCTCAAAAAGCTTCTTTCATTACACCAAAAGATCAATTTGTGCCTTTTCCTCCGTAGCCCTTCCAAAGATCATTTGTTCACACTTCCAAAACAGCCAATTCTGATTAACCCATGGTGGGACGAGGAACCTGTCCCTCCGTCCCACAACAACACCGGGACACTAAACCTGTCCCCACGTCCCACCAACTTATTTCCTGTAGACGTCTTCGCGGGAATGGTAGCCTTCGGCTATTACGGTGCTGTCGATGTTGTTTCGGTCGACTGCGATTGGGGAGAGCAGTACGGATGGGACTTCGATTTTGCCATTGTTTACTTTTTTGTGTGTGTCGATTTTTTCTCCTTTGGCCATTCTTACGGCTAGTGATGCGGCCTCAATGGTAAGGGATTTGATCGGTTTGTAGACGGTCATGGTCTGGGTGCCCTGGACGATGCGCTGGACGGCTGCTAGTTCGGCGTCCTGCCCGGCGACGGGAATTTTGCCTGCGAGTCCCTGTTCGTCAAGTGCTTGGACGACGCCTCCCGCGGTTGCATCGTTTGCCGAGATGACGGCATCGATTTGGTTATGGGTGGCTTTGAGGGCCTCCCTCATGTTGACGAGTGCGTTGGCCGGCGTCCAGTCCTTGGACCATTGGTCATAGACAATCTGGATGTCGCCTTTGTCGATCAGCGGCTGGAGGACGTTGAAGACGCCTTTTTTGAATAGGTGGGCGTTGTTGTCCGTGATGGCGCCGCCAATGTAGACGTACCGTCCTTTTGGTACGCGTTTCGTAATTTCTTTTGCCTGGAGCTCTCCTACTTCTTCGTTGTCAAACGAGATATATAGATCAAGGTCAGCATTTTTCACGAGGCGGTCATAGGCAATGACTTTGATGCCTGCCTGATGCGCTTTATTGACGATGGCCGCCGTTGCCTCAGCATTGTGGGGCACGACCACGAGGAGGTCGATGCCATGGCTGATCAAGGTTTCGGCCTGTGAAATCTGCAGGGCATCGTCGCCGTTTGCGGCCATGACTTCACATTCCGCGCCCATCCCTTCCACTGCTTTCTTGAAGAGATCCCGGTCCTTTAGCCAGCGCTCTTCCAGGAGGGTGTCCATGGAGAAGCCGATTTTGATTTTTTCGCCGGGATGCTTGATCTCTTTTCCGCTGGCTGCCACAGGTTTTTGGGCCGGCGCCACTGTCTTTTCGCCGTCACCCTTGCAGCCTGCCAAGCTCAGGAGCAAAACCAAAACGACTGCGACTATTTTCAAACGCTTCACCATGTTCTTCCCCTCATTCCCCCGCCCACTAAATGCCTGCCTTTTGGCCAGTGAGCGTTTTGCGATAATCCTTTGGCGACATGCCGCAGACCTTTTTGAATACCTTGCTGAAATAATTCGGTTCGTGGTAGCCGACTTCAAATGTGATTTCTTTGATGCTTTTCTCAGGATCCTGCATGAGTTTCTTAGCTTTTGTGATGCGGCATTCTGTCAGGAAATCAATGTAGTTGATTCCAAGCCTCTCCTTGAACAGTTTGCTGATATAAATGGGGCTGAGACCTACTTTTCGCCCCAGCGCATCGAGGGAAATATCCTCATGGGAGTGCTCCATGATGAACTGCCTCAATTGATGGATCGAATCGGCTTCAAGCCGCTCATGATGCTCTTCATAGGACTGCCTCATCTGCTCGAGGAGGATGCTTGTTTCGGACTGGAGCTGGCGGGGATCTTGGGCTTGGAAGGAAAACATCGGCGTTTCGGTTTCCATGCCCATTTCGCTCATGACCCTGCCGGCGATCCAGAGAAGTTCGAGCACCTTTTGCTGAATTTGCAGCATGCTCGCCCTTTCATGCACGAAGCGCTGGATCAAATCAAAAAGATTCTCCCGGACTTTTCCCCATTCCCCGAGCCGGACTTGATCAAGGAACTGCTGCTCTCTCTTTTTTGCGAGCTTCTCGTCTTCTGCTGTTCCGAGCGGCGGGAGGTCAGAGTAGAATCGGTATTTAACTGGAAGCGAGGCGTCCATGGAAGCGATCAGGGCTTCCTGATAGGACTGGCGGATGGCTTCGAGTGAACTGCACGGATTGCCGATTCCTACAAACCAGCCTGCTGCCTGGTCTTTTTTGGCGAGCTTAATGATTTCCCCTGCGAGAAAAATGGCCTGCGAACGGAAGGACTTTTCTGCATCGCGGAAAACGATAATGGGAAGCTGACGGCCATATAGTGCACCAACCCAGCCGCTTTTGGTCGTTCTGATTTTTTCTTTAATGGCGGAATAGTGTTGTTCCGAACCTGCCGGAAGCAGCACCATCATGACAAATTTTTCGCTTGCCGGATGGATGTGGAGCATTTCTACAAGCATATCCAGGTGGACTTCGTGGACATGGTCGAACAGGAGCTGTGTGACGACGTCGGTTTCAACGAGCGTCAATGCTTTCTGAAAAGCAGCCTGCTGTTTAAGGCTGCGCGCTTTGGATTCATGCTCCTCTTCGATTTCCTTCAATACTTTTCCGACGGTCTCGCCGATTTCTTTGATGGTGCTTGGCTTCAATAGATAGTCTTTGACGCCGAGCTTCAGGGCCTGCCGTGCAAACTCGAATGTATCGTATGCCGTGATCATGATAAATTTGATCGCCGGATGAGCGGCACTGATGATTTCGATCGCTTCGAGGCCGTTCATCCCAGGCATCTTGATATCCATCATGATGAAATCAGGCTGAAATTCATCTGCTTTCTGGACAGCAATCTTTCCGTTTTTTGCTTCATCTATGATGAGCTCCGGGAAGGCTCGCTTCAGGATGACACGCAGCGCCTCCCTTTCTGTCTGTTCATCATCAACGATCAGGAGTTTAACCATGTCGTACACCCACCTTGTTTTTTGGAATGTTTAATAAGACTTTTGTGCCGCTTCCGATGGTGCTTTCAATATTTATGACACCACTCGATTCATAGAACAGGCGCAGCCGCTTGACGACGTTGCTGAATCCGATCCCTGTTGAATGCCCTTCTGACTGGACGTGATGCTCGTTCAGGATCTGCTGGACTTTTTCCGCTTCCATCCCTAAGCCATCGTCTTCGATTTCGATGACGACCGACTCCTCTTCGTCCCTGATGCGGAGCCAGATAGCACCACCATCTTCCTTCGGCTCAATGGCATGGATCACAGCGTTTTCGATGATCGGCTGCAGGGTGAGACCTGGGATTCTGCTATCGAGGCAGCCCTCATCGATGTCCATATAAAAAGTCAGCCGCTCTGTGAATCTCGCTTTTTGGATATCCATGTACTGCTGAATCACAACGATTTCATCAGCGAGCGTGACGGGTTTGTCCAATCTGCGTAAATTGTACCTTAAGAGACCTGCCACACTGACAAGCAGGTCGCTCGTTTCTTCATTTCCTTCCAGGTACGCTTTTTTGGAAAGCATATTAAGCGTATTGAAAAGGAAGTGCGGGTTGATTTGGCTTTGAAGGCTCCGCAGCTGGCTTTCCTGCAGAAGGAGTTTGCTTTCCTGGAGCTCCCGTTCGAGCTGCGCCTTCTCTTGGATTTCTGAAATAAGTCCGTTGATGTTGATGCGCATCCGGTCGAACGTTTTGGCAAGGAAGGCGATTTCGTCATTGGATTTCACTTCAATTTGGCGGTCAAACCGCCCTTTCGACAGTTCGTTGGCCGCCTGGGTCAGCTGGTGCACCGGCTTTGTGATGCTGAGCGAGAATCCGTACGTGATGATAAGAAGCAGGAATGTAATTAAAAGCATGAGCCAGATGCCGAGCTTTTTAATTTCGACCGACTTTTCGATGATGCTCCGATAGAACCGGTCATACGTTTTTAATTCGGTGTCGATCAGGGTGAGCGTCATGTCGGAAATATATTTCGAGATGCGCGTCGCTTCGGAAAATTCGCTGGCAGAGGCTTCTGTCTCTTTATCTTCCTGGAACAAAACGGATCGGTCCGTTGTTTCAATCAGGCTGTCGATTAAGTTCATATAGTTGCTCAGGGCAAAATCGTTCTCTTCGTTCCGGAGGCCGGCTGCTTCATTTTTCGCCTGCCGAAGTTTGCCTTCCGTATCTTTCAGGCGCTTCTTATTGACTTCTGTAGGTTCATTCAAATAGCTGTTCAAGTTGACGATGGTCTCCTGGCTTGCTGTCTTCGCCTCGTTAAGATGCAAATAGCGCTGGAGGATTTCGTTGTATTGGGTCTGCGTTTTTTGATTGTAGTAGGTGAGGGCGAACCAGATGGCGGCCATGATGAATAGGACGACCATGGCAAGCATCCATATTTTTTTCTGGATTGTATTCATTGGACATCCTTCGCTTTCACGATGCGGATATCGGTATGGTAGCCTTTCATATCGAGCGGCACCTTTTCACCGCGCAGCCACTGCATCATTTCGCTCACGCTTTTTTTCCCCATCATGTCAGGCGACTGCTCGATCATTCCATCGAGCTTTCCCTGTTTTAAAAGAGAAAGGGAATCCGCTCCGTCATCAAATGTATAGATGAAATACGGCTCAACCTTGTAGCGGCGGCCAATTTCCTGCACCATCGCCCCTGTGATATTCGCATTGACTGCGATGAACGCGTTCACTTCCGGGTGATTGTTCAAGAGGTCCTGTGTGGACGCGATGATTTCTTCCTTCGATTCGTTCGTTTCTGCATAAATCGTGTGGACTTTCGGATAGTTTTTCAGCACGTCCTGCATCCCTTTCAAGCGCTGCTGCTGAAAATATTCCTCACGGGTGTTGCCAAAAAGTACCACCGTTCCGGAGAGGCCCATATCCGATAGCAGCTGGCGGGCAATCATGGTACCTGCCTGATACTGGTCGGATCCGACATACGTCCTTCTCAAGCTTTCTTCCATCGGCACGTCGTTAGCGATTGTAATGATAGGAATTCCATAAAATGCAGCTTTCACTTTTGCCAGGGTCTTGAATTTTTCGGTATCAAGTCCCTGAACGATGATGCCGTCCACTTTGGATTGAATGGCAATCTCCACTTTTTTCAGGAAATCCTCCTGATCGTGGCCGTAGCTCCCCCAGACCTCAAGGCTTGCCCCTTCCTTTTTGGCCTGTTCGATCGCGCCTTTTCCGACTTTGTCCCAAAATGGAGTCTCAAGCTCCTGGGTGATCAGGACGAGGCGGTACTTCGCTTCTTTTTGCCCGGAGTCCCCGGGGAGCTGCCAATCCGAGTGGAATACTTTTTCCGCTGAAACGGCCGTCAAATAAAATATGAAAACGCATACAAAACAAAGCAGTATGATGCCGATTTTCCTCACGTGCTGCAGCCCCTTTTTCCCGTGTTTCGTTTCTTCCTATCATACCATCTGGAAGATTTAGAGAGTAGCAGTTCTTTTTGCAGTCGTAAAAATAGAAAAGGAGGGGCATGATCGGCGCCCCTCAGTTGTCTGCTATCCTCTTTTTTTCCGCGTCATGACGTCAAAGATGACCGCTCCGGCCAATACAGCACCGCGAATCATATATTGATAGGAAATCCCTACGCCAAGCAGGTTCATCCCGCTTGATAGGGACGCCATGACGATGGCCCCGATGATGGCGCCCGTTACTTTTCCGACACCGCCTGCAGCAGAAACCCCTCCGACATAGGCAGCTGCGATGGCATCAAGCTCGAACAGCGTCCCGGCAGTTGTTGTGGCCGATTGTAGGCGCGCTGTGAACAGGATGCCTGATAGTGCAGAAAGCATTCCCATTGAACCAAACACAATGTACGTGATTTTTTTGACATTGATCCCGCTTAAATGGGCAGCTTCCGGATTGCTTCCCACCGCGTAAATGTGGCGGCCGAGCACCGTTTTCGTTGAAAGGAAATAATAGATGACAACAACAAGGACCATGATGACGACTGTCCAGGAGAATCCGTTGTAGCCTGCTAGAATCCATGTAATATAAGCGATGATAGCTGAAACAAATATAAGTTTAATAGCAAAGATTCCTTTGGAAGGGACATCGAATTTGTACTTCAGTTTGTTGCTGCGGTTGGAGAATTCACTGTAGATGTACAACAGAATTCCGACTGCCCCGACAATCAAGGAAAGTAGATGAAGTCCATTGACTTCCATAAGGGATGGGATGAATCCATTTCCAAGCGCGTTGAAATGGTCGTCTTTAATGATGATCGTCCCTGTTTTTTCAGTAACCTGCAAAAGGGCTCCCCTGAAGATCAGCATTCCTGCAAGAGTTGCAACGAACGATGGAATCCCGATAGACGCAATGAGCACCCCGTTCAGAAGTCCGACGAGAATCCCAAGCACAAGGATGATCGGGATGGTCAAGTAGACCGGCACCCCAGCCTGCGTCAAAAGAATCGCAGCAATTGCCCCAAGGAATCCCGCTGCAAAACCGACGGACAAATCGATGTGGCGGATGACGATGACAAGCGTCATTCCGACCGCTAGTACCGCGATGTATCCGGTTGAATCTAATAGATTGCTAATGTTCCGTGATGACATGAACAGTCCGTCCGTCATCACCGTGAAGACCAATATGATGACAAGCAGGGCTATATACATCCCGTATTCGCGGATATTGTCTTTGATCATCGTCTTCGCTTCATTTAATAATCCCATTGTGTTTACCTCCTATTGCGTCGCAAGCTCCATGATTTTTTCCTGATCGGCATCGTCGATGGAAAGCTCGCCTTTGATATTTCCTTCGGCCATAACGTAGACTCGGTCGCTCATCCCAAGCACTTCACCGAGCTCCGAGGAAATCATGATGATGCTCAAGCCTTCTGCGATCAATTTATTCATGATGGTGTAGATTTCAAATTTTGCACCAACATCGATCCCGCGCGTCGGTTCGTCTAATATGAGCAGCTTTGGTCCGACGAAGAGCCACTTGCCAAGTGAAACCTTCTGCTGGTTCCCCCCGCTCAGCTTGCCGACCGTCTGTTCAAGCGAGTGCGCTTTGATGTAGAGGGAATTCTTGTATTCTGTCGCGACTTTCACTTCTTCGTTTTCGTTCAGGATGCCTTTCTCGGCGATTCCCTTCAGGTTGGCAGCGGTCACGTTGTTCTTGATATCCTGGATCAGGAAAAGCCCGTCGCCTTTGCGGTCTTCAGTAACATAGGCGATTCCCGCTTTGATGGCATCGCTCGTATGTTTGAAATTTCGCTTCGCCCCGTCGACAAAAAATTCGCCCTGGAGCTTATAGTTTTTCGGATTCCCGAAGATGCTCAGAGCAAGTTCGGTTCTGCCTGATCCCATGAGGCCTGCAATCCCGACGATTTCGCCCCTTTTGACATGGAGGTCTGCATTTTTGACGACCGTCCGTGCAAGCTGCGTGTCATGCGCTGACCAATTTTTCAGCTCCAGGATCGTTTCGCCGATCTTTTTTTCCGGACGCTTCGGATAGATGTCCTCGATTTCGCGCCCCACCATGTTTTTGATGATGGTGCTTTCAATGATTTCGCCTTTGGCGGCATCGAGCGTGCAGATCGTCCTTCCGTCTCGGAGAACTGTCGCTTTGTCAGCAATGGAAATGACTTCTTTCAGTTTGTGGGAAATCATGATGCACGTGATTCCCTGGTTCCGCAGTTCTTTCAAGAGCTCGAGCAGGTTTTCGCTGTCGTCCTCGTTGAGTGCAGCTGTCGGTTCATCGAGGATCAGCAATTTGACTTCTTTGCTGAGTGTTTTCGCGATTTCCACGAGCTGCTGCTTCCCGACGCCAAGATCTTTGACAAGAGTCTCAGGATTTACATTGAGCTTCACTTTTTTCAGCATTTCCTTTGCCTGGACAATCGTTTGGTTCCAGTCCACGAATCCCTTGCGTTTGATTTCGTTGCCGGCAAAAATATTTTCATAAACCGTCAGATCCGGAAAAAGCGCAAGCTCCTGGTAAATAATAGCAATGCCAGCTTTTACACTATCGTTGATCTTGTTGAACTGTTGGACTTGTTCTTCAAAAACAATATCCCCCTCATACGTACCAAACGGGTAGACACCGCTGAGGACTTTCATCAAGGTCGATTTCCCTGCCCCGTTCTCCCCGATCAAGCAGTGTATCTCGCCTTTTCTTACTTTAAAATTTACATTACTGAGCGCTTTGACACCCGTAAACTCTTTGGAAATATCGTTCATTTCCAAAATGAATTCGCTCATGATAGACCCCCTCCTACGCTCTTTTCAACAATGGAAAAGTGCGCCGTTGCTTCGTTCATCACGCCTCAACTGCGAAATAGTGATAGAGGGCATCTATCACTATTCCGAGTCGAACATGACTTATTGAATTCCTGTGAAATCGTCTGCTTTATAGTAGCCGGAATCGATCAATTCTTTTTTCACGTTGTCTTTATCCACAACGATGACGTCTGTCTGCTTCGCTTTGACATCGACTTTACCGTTGTTGTAAGAACCTGTAGTTTCAGGCTTTTTGTCATCAAGGATGTTGATCGCCATTCCCATTGCATCTTTTACAAGCGTACGAACGTCTTTGAAGACCGTCATGGACTGCTTGCCGTCAATGATGTATTGGATGGAAGCTTTTTCAGCATCCTGGCCTGTTACGACAAAGCTTGTTACTGCACTGTCAGATCCGAAAACATCAGCGATAGAGCGCGCTGTTCCATCATTTGGAGCAAGGATCGCTACATCGCCTTTCATGTCAGCGCCAGCAGCAGTCAAGTGAGTCTGTGCTTTGTTTTTCGCTTCGTTTGGATCCCAGTTTGTTGTTACCTGGCCGATGATTTTGCTCAACTCATCGCGGGAAAGATCTGCTTTATCCTGAAGCGCAACCGCTTCTGAGGAGTTAGCGATTTTGAATGTGCCGTCAGCAATCTTCGGCTGAAGCACTTTCCATGCACCTTGGAAGAACAAGAATGCGTTGTTGTCAGACGCTGCACCTGCATATAGGTAAAGCGGCTCGCCTGAACCTTTTGCATGGTCAACCAAATATTGCGCTTGCGCTGCACCAACCGCAACGCTGTCGAACGTCACATAGTAATCCACTGCATCTGTATTCGTGATCAAACGGTCGTAAGAGATGACCGTGATGCCTTCTTTTTTCGCTGCTTCCACTGCAGAAGCTGCTGCTGCACCATCTTGAGGGCAGATGATCAATACTTTGATTCCTTTATTGATCAACGTTTGTACGTTTTCTTTTTCTTTAGCTGAAGAACCTTGGCTGAACAGGATTTCCGTTGAATACTTCGTGCCTTTCAACGCATCCTTGAATCGCTTCTCATCCTGAACCCAGCGAGGCTCATCCTTCGTCGGCAATACAATCCCCACACTGACCTTGCCTCCGCTGTTATTGCACCCTGCAAATACAACCGCAGCCAGCGCCACAACAAGCAAAAGCGATAACGCTTTCCACATCTTTCTCATGTTTATCCCCCTTTAGGATTATGTTGGAAAATTAGTACAATTTAATTATATTATTGGGCAGGATTTGTGAAAGCGCTATCACTAGCACTCTTTTAACATTGCCTATACTTTTTTAAAATTGAGGTGTTGGGGTGGGATTGGTGGGAGAGAGGAAGGAAGGTGCGAAGATGGCGGTGGCGACACGTAGGTGACTGTCACGCCCCGATTTTTGTCGACTGCGACGCGAAGGTGACTGTCACCACCCGATTTTTGTCGATTACGGGATGGCGGCGCTGGCTGGATATGCCCGCCTGGCGCATAAGGGGTGTGATTTCGCGCATAAAATCAAATTTTCGTTCATAAGGGACAGGAAGTGGCGCATAGGCTGTGGAATTTCGCGCATAACACAGGAATTCTCGCGCAAAGGGGCACAATTTCTCTACGACCCCCTAATTCCTTTGGACACTTTTGTATTGGAAACAGTACACTAGAATCAAGAAAAACTCAGGAAGTAGGGAGGGGACTTTAAGTGTCATATAAGAAGTTTGAAGCTCTTGAAGAAGTTAAAAAAAAGTATGTTCGAATGGCACTGGAAAATGGCAATTACTCATCCATTGCGCGTAGTGCTGGTGTTGATCGTTCTACTTTGGCGAGATGGGTTAAGGTGTATGAGGATGAAGTACGTGACCAAATGGAGGATCCAGCTTCGGCTATTTTATCAACTGAACCCTCTAAAGAAGAATTAAAAGCAAAATATGAACAGGCCATGAAGCTACTTGGTGAAAAAGAACTTGAAGTTGCGATGCTTAGAAACTTACTAAAAAAAACCCAATACCGGCCCTAGCGGTCTTAGAAGAGGTTCGACTATGGGCAAAGGAGGGGTTTCGAATTTCTAAGCTATCGGAGATAACAGGAGTGAACAGGTCCCTTTATTACTACCACAATGGTACTGAAGAGGTTGTTGATAACGAGGAGAAAAGAGGGCGCCCTATCCCGGGATATTCTAAGAAAAACTCCGGGGAAATTATTTCAGATGAGCAGATTGAGGAATTCTTGATGGAGGCCGTTGAGGGAGACGGTGCCACATATGGTGTAAAGAACTTGACTCAATTACTTAAGGATGAACATGATCTTCAAATCAATCATAAAAAGGTAGCTAGGTTATGTAGGAAATTAGGTATTCTCCTTCCTCAGCGAACGGGTAACCCTAAGTATCCAAAACGGTTGGTCCGCAATCGACACATCACGGGTCCTAATCAACTATGGCAACTGGATATCAAATACGGTTCTATTTCAGAAAGCCGAAGGTTTTTCTTTGTAGCGTGTGCTATTGATGTTTTTGATCGTGCCATCGTTGGGTATTACCGAGGACCGAAATGTACAGCCAAGGATATAACCGGCATGCTAAATGAAGCTATTATAAGGCGTAGTTTACAGGTTTTAGAGGAAACGAATGAGCATTGTATTGTAATCAGAACTGATAATGGACCTCAATTTGTTAGTAACTTATTTGGTGAATTTTGTGAGGTAAATAACATTTTTCATGAAAGGATTCCACCAAGATCACCAAACTACAATGCATATATCGAATCTTTTTTTAGTATTTTAGAGCGTGATATATTCAGACGATTTGAATTCAGCTATTTCGATGAGGCCTATTATGAAATTGATGACTTCATAGAATTTTATAACCATCGCAGATATCATGGCAGCCTCGGAAGAATGTCGCCTACAAAGTTTCGAGAAAAATACAAAGATATTGGTTTCCCAAAAGAAATGTCTTTAAAACTTTAACAAGCAATGTCCTTTCCTTCTTCACTTTTCATAAAAAGTGAAGAAGGAAAGGACAAAAAATAAGAAACTAAGAATGGACCAGATTCTTGAAGTAAACGTCAGGAATTAGGGGGTCAAACCGATTTCCATAAAAAAGACCCGTTTGTTTGATCACAAACGGGTCTTTTTCACGTCATGTCCCACAATAAGTACGATATGGACGTTCCGAAGGCTCAGGAAGTTGGGTATATTCCTCCTGATCAGCCGAATAGGCATATGGATTTTTCAAAACTGCGACTAATTTTTCCAAAACAGTGTAGTCACCATTTTCCACGGCAGCTTTCAGTGCTTCTTCTACTCGGTGGTTCCTCGGGATAATGGATGGATTGGTCTTTCTCATGAGTTCTTCGGAATCTTCTTTTGATTGCTCCTGTCTTCCGAGCCTTTTTTCCCACTGAATTTTCCACTCAGCAAAATCTTCTGTTTCAAATAGCTCTATGCCCTCAAGCTTGCCAAGGGTCAGTGCGCGGAAAGTATTCGTATAATCTGCTTTATGCTTATGCATCATGCCGAGGAGGTTCTCAATAAGGGTTTTATCTTCTTTTTCCTCATTAAAGATCCCAAGCTTAGCTCTCATGCCGGAAAGCCAATGAGTAAAATACTGCTTCGGGAATTCCGAAATGGCATCCTGAGCGAGCTGCAATGATTTTTCCCCGTCTTCATCAAGGAGCGGCAGGAGACTTTCCGCAAGACGAGCCAGGTTCCAGCCGCCCATGCTTGGCTGATTTCCGTAGGCATAGCGCCCATGAATATCGATGGAGCTGAACACGGTTGCCGGATCGAATGTGTCCATGAAGGCACAAGGTCCGTAGTCGATGGTTTCCCCGCTGATCGTCATATTATCGGTATTCATGACCCCATGGATGAAGCCGGCGAGCTGCCACTTCGCGATTAGTTCAGCCTGCCGTTTGATGACATGCTGGAGCAAGGAAAGGTAGGGATTCTCTGCGTTTTCTGCGTCAGGATAATGGCGCCAGATCGCATAGTCAGCCAATGCCTTCAGCCCTTCTTTTGAATCGATTCCTGCCGCATATTGGAACGTTCCCACACGCAAATGACTTGAAGCGATGCGGGTCAAGACGGCGCCAGGCAGCTCTGTTTCGCGGTAAATTGGTTCTCCCGTCGTGGCGACAGCTAAGCTTCTTGTCGTTGGAATGCGGAGTCCATGCATTCCCTCGCTGATAATATACTCACGCAGCATCGGTCCGAGTGAAGCACGGCCATCTCCGCCGCGGGAATATGGGGTGCGCCCAGGTCCTTTCAACTGAACATCAAATCGCTTTCCTTCCGGTGTGATCTGCTCTCCAAGCAGGATCGCACGGCCGTCTCCAAGCATCGTCAAGTTGCCGAACTGATGACCGGCATAGGCTTGTGCGATTGGTTCCGCCCCTTCCGGGATGTGGTTGCCCCCAAAGATTTCAGCACCTGACTGGGTGTGAAGATTGCTTGGGTTCAAACCCAATGATTCTGCGAGTCCATCATTAAAAACGACCAGCTTCGGTTCACGCACAGGGGTTGGATTCAATTTAGCATAAAACGTCTTCGGCAATTCAATATAACTATTGTGAAAGTTAAATCCTGAATGATTCGTCATGGTATCCCCTTCTTTGAATATATTGTTCCTTACAGTGTATCAGTTTCTGGGATAGAGAGACAATTTTGTGGGACGGGGGGACAGGTTTACTGTCCCACCCTTTGTGTCAGTGTCGCGTTGAAATTTGTGACAAGGAACCTGTCCCTGCGTCCCATATGGTATATTATTGTTAGAATTTTATTATTTTTTAGGGGTGATGGGTTGAGTATTTTTGAGGAGTGGGAGAGGTTTTCTTTTGACGCTATGGAGTCTTGTCTTTCTAACGAAGAAAAGGAATTTGCATCCGCGCTGAAGCTGATTACGGAAGGAAACGACCTTTTGGCTATTGAACGTTTAATGCCGTTGTATAAGGAATCGGAGAATCCACAGATTCGCAGCTACTCTGCTGAACTTCTGTTTAATCTTTATTTTAATAGATCTGATTGGAATGGATTAGAACAGCTCGGTCTGCTGGATGATCCTGCAATTGATGAAAACAACCGATTGATAGCCAAAGCTTGCTGTCAGGTGGATCCTGTTGCCCTCTCTTTCCCTCAAGCCCCAGTGGACATCCCGATGGAGCTCTCTTTATCAGGTTCCCCTACTATTGATGTCCGGATTAATGGGAAGAAGAAACGCGTCTGGCTTGATACGGGTGCAGGAATGACGGTGATTTCTCATTCCCTGGCTGTGGATTGCGGGATTAAAGTGGGGAAAGGCAGTGGAATCGAGGTCGGCAGCTCTACTGAAAAGACGATTGAAACCGACCTTGCTTTTATTGAATCCATTGAGATTGATAGATTGAGCATCCTCCGTCAGCCTACACTGGTCCTCGCTGATGAAATGCTGACAATCGCCAATCCAAAGACAGGAGAACAAATCGTCATCGACGGGATTCTTGGTTGGGATTTAATGCAGCACCTATACATCGAAATCGACTATTTGGAAAAAAGAGTACGCATTGATGAGCCTGTGCAAGATGCGGATGGTGAAAACAACCTTTTTTTCTGCGGCTACCCTATTGTGAAAGTAATCGCCGAAGACCAATCACCTTTATATTTTGGTTTGGACACCGGCGCCAATAAAACATATTTCGGACAGACGCTCCTATCTAAGGTTCCTGGTCTGGAGTTAGAGAAAAGAACCATCCACGTTGGCGGCATCGGGGAAGTGAAGGAAGTTGAAATAGACAGCATCAAGGAGCTGAATCTATTCTTGAAAGACGGACAGCCGATCACTTTTTATGACGTAAGGAAGGTCCTCCCAGACTATGCAACATTCTTCAAGCTTGACGGAGTCATCGGCAGCGACATCGCCAAAGACGGCCGCATTTTAATAGACTATTATAATAGAAGAATTGAATTTAATTAGGCGGCGGGACAGAGGGACAGGTTCCTCGTCCCAGCCTGCATGTTGGATAGTTGGGGCACACTTTTCGCGTTTTGATACTGAAATGTGTGGTGGAACACGGAACCTGTCCCCACGTCCCACATATATGAAAGGGGAGAATACAATGAAATTTGATTTTCATGAAGCGATCGAGATATTGGAACGGACACCGGGCACCCTTGAAACTTTACTTTCAGGATTATCGCCGGATTGGGTGGCATGCAATGAAGGTGAAGGAACGTGGAATGCATCTCAAGTGATCGATCATTTGATTGAAGGCGAAAAAACCAATTGGATTCCACGGCTGGAATTTCTCCTTCAGGAAGGTGAAAGCACGCCCTTCCCTCCCTTCGATCGATTCTCTCATTTAAATGATGCAGGGAAAAAATCCATTGAATTTAAGCTCCATGAGTTTGGGCTAATCCGGAAGGAAAACTTAGCAAAGTTATTGAGCATCTTTGAAAGTGGCCTTGATTTTGAGAAAACGGGTACACACCCTGCTTTTGGCCAAGTCAAAGCAAGAGAGCTGATTTCCACCTGGGTCATCCATGATTTGACCCATATTTCACAAATAGTGCGAGTGATGGCCGAGCGCTATCGTACCGATGTCGGACCGTGGGTGGAATATTTGGGGATATTGAAGAAGTAGTCGGTGGGTGGGACGCGGGGACAGGTTTACTGTCCCGCTGCTATGCTAACTACTCCCAAGCTACATTTTTCGAATCCCACTTCCGATTTTAGTCAATAAATCAAAAAGGCAGAATCCTCTTCGCGTTCGCGCCGAGGATTCTGCCTTCTTTGTTTGATGCAGTTGCTATTATTTTTTTGGACAGGTTCCTTGTCCCTGCCCATTTATTTAGTGGGAAACTGGGACAAGAAACCTGTCCCTCTGTCCCGCCACAAGAATCTCTATTCAACGAAACGGCTGGGACGAGGAACCTGTCCCCACGTCCCACTTAAGGACTTTGGCCAGTTCTTCGAGTGGTTTTGTCTGCAGGATGCGATAGCGGGTGCCTTCTTTTTGCAGGTAGCCTTTTTCAATGAATTGGGCAAAGACGTGCAGCAGGTGTCGGTAGGATACACCTAGGAAGTCGCAGACGGTAACGTGTTTCTCTTTATAGATTCCATCGTGTTCGGTCTGCAGGATAAAGTCTGCGAGCCTGTTTTCCAGCGGGAACGCAAGGCTTTGCGAATATTTGGCAGACATCGAAGAAGATTTTTGGCTGAGGAACAAAGCGAGTCCGCGGAGAAATGTAGTATCCTCCAATAGCTTTGCACGGCATTTGTGAAACGGAAACGCAAAGCATAGGGTTTTCCCTGCACTCTGGACCCCTTTTGTGTAATACACCTCATTCAACAGCTCCATCTCTCCGAAAAACTCGTTTGCATTTATGAAATGAAGCAAGGAGACTTTCCCGTTTTGATGCGTCAAATATATTTTCGCCTTCCCCTCAATCAGATAGAACAAACAGTCCGGCCGCATATTTTCCTGGATGATCCAGTCATCCCTCTCATACTCCCGCACCTCGATGAACTCTTTTACAGGAAAGGAAAATAAGTGGTCTATTGAGTGCTCCTCCAATAACCGCTCTCTTTTTTTATTATGATAAATTTTCATCGTCATCCTCCAAAATATGAGATATCTCATATTTTTGTTCTTTCCACCATGATACCATGCAATCATTGGAGGTTGACACAATGAATACTCAACGATGGATGAGCAAGCAATTTTTTAGTTTTTATTTGACTTGGGGCATTTTCCTTCCCTATTGGACGGGATGGATGATTCATACAAAAGGTATCACGGTGGGGCAGGCTAGTTTGATCATGAGTCTGGGCCTTGCGGCAAGGGGGCTTTCTACTTTATTTGCGTTCCCTGCTCTTTCAGGTAAATTCAGCAGTAAAACTCTGTTGAACGCAGCGGCCATCGGGACCCTGCTCTTTATTATTTGTGCCATTCCTGCGGGTTCCTTCACCACACTGCTCGCGGCGACGCTGTTTCTTCACTTTTTTTACCCGACTTTGATGCCTGCATTGGACACGGCAGCCGGCGTTTTGGTGCAAAGCAATCAACTCAAGCATTACGGAAAAAGCCGATTATGGGGGTCTATTGGATTTGTTGCTGGCGGGATGCTGTTGACATTTTTCACCGGAGCGCTTGGGGACCAAGTGATTGTGTGGGTGCTGGGGGCAGGAATGGCCATATTCCTGGGACTGGGATTGATGCCTGCGCCTGAAATTTTATCTAAAAAGCAGAAATCACCTGTATCAAAAGAAGGCGGCATGCTGAAATTATTCCGTATCAAACACTTCGGTCTAGTGCTCGTCATTGTCATCTTGCTGCAGGCAGCCCATGCTTCCTATTATAATTACGGCTATATTTATCTCCAGGAAATTCATGCACCAACCTATTTGATTGGGGTAATCATTAACATTGCGGTGATTGCAGAGATCATTTTCTTTTCCATCGCTGATCAAAAATTCCGGAACTTCTCAGTCGGATCCTTGCTGGCACTGGCTGCACTAGGATCAACCCTACGCTGGATATTGGTTTTCGCATTCCCGAGTGTTTGGGTATTCTGCATCGCCCAGACGCTGCATGCCTTCTCATTCGCCATGGGGCACTATGCATTCATGAAATATTTGATCAAAAATATTCCACACGAACAGATTCCAAAAGCACAGGGACTCTACTCAGCCTTGGCACTCAGCTGGAGCACAGCCATATTCACCATATTCGGCGGATTCCTATACGAAATCGAACCGAGATACGCATTCTTGGGAATGATCGTCTGCACCATCCCATCCATGCTCCTAGCACTCCGCTACCGATCCGTTGGGACATAGGGACAGGTTTACTGTCCCTCTTCTTTATTTATATGGCAGTTGGCTTTGGGAGTGGGGGGCTTTGTGGGACAAGGAACCTGTCCCCACGTCCCTTCAAAGAACTCTTTTTAACCACATTAATAAAATGTCAGCAAGTTCCTTCCTTTTGTCTATATAATTATGATCTGTTTCTAAGACTTCACACTGAAGATGCTGAACATCAGCTTGTTTAAAAGCACTCACCAAAGGATCGAAAAAGGATTGTTTCGGAAGCTGAGAGTCAAAATCCGCTGCTGTTAACAATAGTTTTCGGTCAACTAGCTGCGGGGCAGCTAAAAATGTATTCCACTCCATTTTGTTCACCAAAATCTCTTCCATAATTCCTTCAACTGAGGCTCCATTTAAAAAGAAGCAGCTGTCTTTCAACATTTGAGAGAACTGTTCCTTCAAATCAGAATTTTGTTCCAACATCTCCGCAAACAAAGAAAAATTAGCACTGGATAATGCAGCAACAGCCTTAATGGTTGGTTCGGAAGCAGCAGCAATCAGAGATAAAAAACCACCGAAACTGTGTCCTGCCAGCGCAATTCGATTTGCGTCAATCCGATTTTGAATGGCCACTTCTCTTTGTCTAATATAGCGAAGAGTTGCATGGACATCTTCCAGCGAGTTAGAGAATGAAAATGATCCCTGGCTCCCCCAAGAACCACGGTAGTTCATTATCAATACATTAAACCCGTTCTTCTGTAATTCCGCTGCCGTATCCAGGTTCATCATTACTCCGGGGAAACCATGAAGCAAAAGTATAGTGGCATGTGGCCCTTCGCCCTCTGCTACATACATCCTTCCAACAATCTTATCTTCCCCACTTGGGATCTCTAATAAATTCAAACTCAAAGGAAACTCACTTCTCACGAAAATCTCTCCTTTTCTGGGACATAGGGACAGGTTTACTGTCCCTCTTTTTTATTTATATGTCGGTGGGCTTAGGGAGTGGTGGCGCTGTTGGGACAAGGAACCTGTCCCCACGTCCCATTTACTTTGTTACGGGATATTTTATTGCGTTTTTCTTCATTTTTTTGAAGACTTCTTCCTCTAAGTCTACATTCATTTTGTCGGCCATCTGCAGGAGGTAGATGAATACATCTGCCATTTCTTCTTTGATGTTCTGGTCAGGTGACTGCAGCGCTTCTTGATCACTTTTCCATTGGAAATTCTCCAATAGTTCATTGGCTTCCAATGATATGGAGATAGCCAAATCTTTTAAATTGTGGTTTCCTTTCCAGCCTCTTTCGTCCCGGAACTTGGTGATGGCATCGATCTTGTGCTTCATTTTATTCTTCTCCAATTCTATTGTTTTATGAATATTTTACCATAATATTAACCAATCATTCTTTATACCAATCTGCTCTAAAAAATATGCCTAAAATTATATTTTTACAGCAATAGAGATATTTCGCTAGATTTCCTGGGAAATCGTCAAATCTCCCTCCTCCCCCGCATATCCCTGTATTAGATTTTTTACAATTTACCCCATAAAACATGGTAATCTGAAATAGAAAAAAATTACATTTAATAGGGGGAATAGTATGAAAAGGTGGAAAATCTTCATTGCAGCAGCTCTGCTATTGGGCAGTTGGTGGATGACACCGGACAAACAAGCCTCAGCAGCTTGTGCTAATGGTACTTATGATTTACTGGACAACGATAACAATCAGTTGAATTCTCCTGATAATAGCTATTCAGGAAATTGGGTGCACGAATCTTCTTCCTTGTCTTATCGTTCAGAACATCGCTATCTTGCTTCCTCTCCGAGCTCAGGAAGCAGCGATTATAGCTGGATTTTCCCAAGCTGCAGTAACCTTTATGGAAGCCTTTACGTCTATATCGATAATACAAAGTTCACTAATGCAAATGCTGTTTACCGAATGTATAACAATGGCTCTCAAGTACTAAGTACTTCTCTTAATCAGCGCTATGCAGCCCGCGGATGGAATTATGCAGGGAAAACTCCCGGTGCAAAAACAGGCAAGGTTGTGCTAAGTGTCCCTTCAGGCCAACTCGGTGGCACGGGTGCAGACGCAGTAAAAGTTCTTTATAGCAGCAACTAAAATAGGAGGCCAAGATATGGTGAAAAAATTCATGGCTGCAGGGGCAATTGCAGCTGCAGTGGGTATTGCAGGGATTTATGGGCTATCAGAGTGGAACCATCCAAAAGAGAAAAAGGAAGTACATGCAGTACATACCAATTTTAAGAGAGCATCTGCTCCTGCAGCTTCAACTCCTAAAGAAACGATCTTCCCATTGGATTTATCTGATCAAGATGCGATTCAGGAACGGATGTTGAACAGCTATAATTATTTTGATAGTGCAAAAGGGTCATTCCGTTATTACAGCGAAACCGTTCCTTTCGACTTAATAATAGATTACAAGCTTCAGATGAAAAATAAAGTCTCCTATTCTACGTCATTATTAAATCAAGCCACCGGGTTAAAAACAGAAGAAACATTCGATGGCAATAATTTGATTTCACTCAATCATAATGATAAAACGTACCAAACCCAACCGTACAATGTTCAGAGTAAAGGGCAATATATGAAACTTAAAAATGCAGTGACGAAAAATGGAGACGGTACAAAAAACTATAATTATCCTGCAACAGGTATCGAACTTGGCTATGCTGGAACATCTCTTCACAGCAAGGAAATCGCTCTTGGATTCCTTGAAGACCATAGTCTATGGAAAGCAAGCAGAAGGGAAAACATTCTTGGCAGAACGGCAATCGTCATCGACGGAACCTTTGATGATTCCTTCCAACGAAAACTTTCAGCAAAAACCTTCACACTATGGATGGACCAAAATTCAGGCATCCTGCTGAAGATGGAATTGTATAATGCGAATGGAAGATCAATAGAAGGAATCGAAACAAAAGATATCAAAATCAACGAAGCATTCGATGTAGAAAGCCCAAAAATCCCAAAAGACTTCAAACAGTTCAGACCATAGGAACGGGGGACAGTTCACAAAAACTGTCCCTTTTTTGTTTGGGGCGGGACATGGGGACAGGTTTACTGTCCCGTTGGTGTTGATAATTGTAATTGGAATCATCGACAGGTCCTGCAGGGACACTGGACCTGTCCCTGTGTCCCTTGTCCCTGTGCCCTCACGTTTGTTTTTGTATGCGGATTCATGTGGGACGCAGAACCTGTCCCCGCGTCCCTTGGCGTACCTTTTGTTGTTTTGGAACTTGCAGGTGGTTTATAATGAAGCGTACTTTATATAGGATTATTAAATTTTTTAGAAAAAGAGGTGTTATGATTTATGTCTATTTGGCGTAAATACAAGGATTCTTCCTTTCTTCTTAAGATGACGGTTGGATTTGTTCTTGGTATCATCGTCGGCGTCCTTTGGGGACCTGGGGCTGATGTTATAA
The DNA here is from genome assembly GCF_050990905.1 of Falsibacillus pallidus. Classification (GTDB taxonomy): domain Bacteria; phylum Bacillota; class Bacilli; order Bacillales; family DSM-25281; genus Falsibacillus; species Falsibacillus pallidus_A. The sequence continues at coordinate 817,997 of NZ_CP158866.1, read as the reverse complement.
AGCCGTTCGGAACACTTTTGATTAAGATGCTAAATTTGATTGCCACGCCGGTTGTGTTTTTGACGGTGGTCCTTGCAGTCAATCAAATGAATCCGAAGCAGCTTGGCCGAACAGGAGGAAAACTTGTTCTTTATTATGGCGTCACAACGGCTGCGGCTGTTCTGATCGGCCTTGGAATTGCTCTGTGGATCAATCCGGGCGCTTCCCTTTCCCTTCCGGATGTTTCTGTGGAAAAACCGGAAAGTCCATCCGTGGCCAACATCTTGTTAAGCATTGTGCCTGACAATATCGTTACAGCTTTCACCAGCGGAAACTTGATGGCCATTTTATTTTTAGCAATCATCATTGGTTTTACGACTTCCGGAATGCGTTTTTCTACAGATGATAAAATGCAGCGCTACGGAAACTCCCTGCATCACATTTTTGATGCAGCAAATGAACTTTTCTTCCGTATTTTAAAAGGCATCCTTCTTTATGCTCCGATCGGGATTTTTGCCATTGCGGCATCCTCATTCGGTGCACAAGGATGGGATACTTTCAAATCTTTATTCAAGTTTACAGCTGTTTTTTACCTTGGAATCGTCATCCTTTGGGTAGTCGTGTACAGCGGAATCCTGAAAATGTTCAAGATTTCATTGCGGAAATTCTTTGGCAGCACAAAAGAAGCGTTCACTACTGCTTTCTTTACATCCAGCAGCATCGCCACCCTTCCAGTTGCGATTGAAGGAGCCAAAAAAGCAGGAATTTCAGAGCGGATTGTAAACTTCAGCCTTCCGCTTGGAGCGGTATTCAATTCCGATGGCGGCGCGCTCAGGATGGGAGCATCAATCGTTTTTGCAGCCAATGTTTCCGGGGCGAATTTCTCTGTTACTGATTTCATTACGATCATTTTGGTGGGAACCCTGCTTTCCATCGGTACAGCAGGCGTACCAGCTGCAGGGCTGGTCACGCTCTCAGCAGTCCTGACAATGTTCAATCTGCCACTGGAAATCGTGGCACTCATTGCAGGGGTCGATGCCATCATCGGCATGGCTGGCACAGCCTCCAATGTCATCGGTGACATCGTCGGCGCTGCCGTAGTCGACCAATCAGAAAAGAAACACACTAGCAAGGCCTAGTGTGGGACGGGGGGACAGGTTTACTGTCCCCCTTTTTTGTATGCATTTTTTGGATTTTGGCATTGATATCAGTAATTGCTGGTGGGACAAGGAACCTGTCCCCCTGTCCCTTTTTCTTATATTTGCAGGAGTATGGGTTTGTTTGTTGAATTGGTAGTTTAACGAAAATGAAGGAGGTATTTTATATGTCATCTGTTTTTTCCTTCCCCCGCTAACCAGAATCCCCTCTTTATCCCTCATTTCTTACAAACTCCCAACCTACTTTTTAAAAAAACGAAAATAAAAATCCAAGGTGTGATAAAACGATGCCAAGAAGAGCAAGAAGTAAGAGCAGCACCTCTATCTACCATCTCATTATGAGAGGGGTTAATCGCCAATCGATTTTTGAGGATGATGAGGATCGAACCCGATTTCTAGAGACCATTTCACGATTTAAAAAGAATAACAGTTTTCAACTTTATAGCTATTGTTTGATGAATAATCACGTTCACCTCCTGATGAAAGAAGGTGCCGATTCCATTTCCACCGCGGTACAGAAAATCAGCTCAAGCTATGTTTATTTTTACAATGAAAAGTACGAACGAAGCGGGCATTTATTCCAAGAACGTTTTAAAAGCGAAGACATCAATAATATGAGGTATTTCCTCACTGTTCTGCGTTATATTCACCAAAATCCCCTGAGGGCTGGCCTCTCCCCTTCCGTTTTTAATTCCCCATGGACGAGCATCCATGAGTATGAAAAAAGATATACTTTTGTTGACACGGAATTCCCATTGAGTTTATTTTCCTCAAATAAAAAGAAGGCCTATGAACTGTTTCACCAGCACATGCAGACCCTCACCGATGATGAATGTTTGGAATATAGGATAAAAGTGCGACTGACTGATGACGAACTCAGGGAGCACATGCAAGCCTTTGGCATACGAAGCGGAAGCGACCTGCAAAAACTTGAACGGACACAAAGAAACACCATTCTCACAAGACTAATCCAAATTGAAGGAGTATCCATCAGACAACTCTCCAGAATCACCGGCATCTCCAAAAGCGTCATCCACCGCGCAGGGACAGAGGGACAGGTTCCTTGTCCCGACACCACCATCTTAAAAACCAGCTCAGATCGACAAGCCAATTGTGCTCCCTTCAATTAATGAGGGTAAATGATTAGTACATTGTCAGCCGAGAGAATGCACCAATACATTTCATTGGGATGAGGAACCTGTCCCCGCCTCCCACTCACGAGTCCCACGCGCCCCAACCACATCCCTAAAGTTTGTTTCTACTTATCAAGGTAGTTTATAATGAAGCCGGACCTACACGAAGGGGAATTGTGGGACAAGTAACCTGTCCCCACGTCCCACGGAATTCACCATAGAAAAGAGGCTGATGTTATGAAAGCACTTGTTTTTGAAAAATTTGGCGGACCTGAAGTTCTGCTTTATCAAGAAATCGATAACCCTTCTATTGGACCGAACGAGGTATTGGTGAGAACCAAAGCGATCGGACTGAATTTTGCTGATATTTATCGCCGTAAAGGCAACTATCATCTATCTGGTAATCCTCCATATATTCTAGGATATGAAGGAGCTGGAATTGTAGAGGAAGTCGGCAGCGAGGTACGTGACATTCAGATTGGCGATCGCATCGCATTTGCTGATGTACCTTATGCAAATGCAGAATTGGTGGCTGTCCCTGTGGAAAAGGCAATCCCCGTTCCGGAGAGCGTTTCACTGGATATTGCAGCGTCTATTTTACTGCAAGGATTAACGGCACACTACCTTGTCCATGACAGCTACAAGGTCAAACAAGGCGATACTGCACTTGTCCATGCCGCTGCAGGAGGTGTTGGCCAGCTCCTGACACAAATGATCACAATCCTTGGTGGCAAGGCAATCGGGCTCACCTCTTCCTCTGCAAAAGCGGAAACGGCGAAAGAAGCAGGCGCCGAGGAAGTATTTTTATACAGTGGAGATTGGGTTGATCAAGTGAAGGACAAAACGGATGGAAAAGGCGTAGATGTCGTTTTCGAATCTGTCGGTGCCACTCTTTCGAACAGCTTTTCAGCAACGAGAACAGGAGGAACTGTCGTGTTCTTCGGGATGGCAGGCGGAGATCCTGAACCAGTCGATCCGCGGATGCTTATGGATACATCCAAAACCTTGACCGGCGGGGATCTTTGGAATGTCTTGACGTCCAAAGAAGAAAGAATAAAAAGATCCAGCCAACTATTCGACTGGATCGCAGAGGGCAAACTTAAAATTGCCGAGCCTGTTAAATTTGCACTAGAAGACGGCAAAAAAGCACACGAACTCCTAGAAAGCAGAAAAAGCACAGGCAAAATATTATTGATCCCTTAATTGGGACAGGGGGACAGGTTTACTGTCCCTGCTCTTTTTCGTTGTGAGGCCCTCACTGGGAGGACTGGGTTGGATGGCAGTGGGACGAGGAACCTGTCCCCGCGTCCCATCCCGTCCTAATTAGAATTGGTATCTCAACAGCCGAATCATATTTCTAAAGCTTGGGATGAGACGCATCAAACGATACAGAAGTTGAAGTTTCCATGGAAGTTTTCGAACATATCTGGTTGAAAAAACAGAAAGGTCATTCATTTTCTTTAAGATAGGAAATAGTTTGTCTACTTCACTAGTATCATCAATTGCCCATTTATGTTCCGCACCTGTTGATTGCTTCAGACTATCTTTTCCAGATTGAATGGCAAAAGTGTTCATCACATCAAACGAAATCTGACCTTTGGAAAAATAACTGGTGATGCGGTTGAATAAAGTTTTCACTTCCTCTTCAGTCAGGTATTCTAGTATCCCTTCAGCGACAACCATTACCGGTTTATCTTGAGGAACATGGCAGAGCCAACCTTCATCGGTGACTGAAGACTCAATCATTTCATAGCTGCTGCCATTGGAAAAGAAAAGCTTTCTGACCTTTATGACCTCTGGAAAGTCCACATCAAACCATCTTACTCCCTGCCCAGGATTAATCCGTGAAACCCTTGTATCCAGACCACATCCTAAATTCACGATAACAGCAGAAGGATTGAAATCAAGGAATTCGACAATCCAATCATCAAACTGCTTCGCCCTTAGTACCATAACTTTCCCATTATCATACGTATTGAATTTTTCAAAATCATAATCTATTAAATTCTGGATTTCAGACGCTTTTTCGTCATGTAGAATGGAATTCTCCAAACGGCTGTCTATCGCCTTTGCATAAAGCGTAATCAATAGGGTTTCCTGCTCTTTTTCTAAACTAATTTTATGGTTATTTTTCATCACGAGCCCCCATCTTCCTTAATAGAGCATTTATTTTGTGGAGAGAAAAATGAAAATCGATGAGCTCCTCTCCATTCAATTTTGTTAAATCATCAGTAAACTTTTGATAAATTTGCATCCATTTCTGCTCCTGAATTTCAACCCCTTTTGACGTTAGTGAAACCAGTATCGCCCGCTTGTCTTCAGCATCAGTTTCCTTTGTCAGATAACCCTCTTCCTCTAAATCTTTGATTACTGTGGTCATCTGCTGCTTCGGGATATTCAACTCGACACGGATCTCTTTCAGCTTTACCTGGCGCTGCTGCATGTAGATGAAATCCACCACATGACTTTGCAAGTGAGTCAGGGGCACTGCAATTTGATTTATCTCACTGAAACTATTAAATAAATTTGGAATAAGAGCGATATACTCTTTGGCAATTGCATCCATCATAAAATAACACCTCACATATAGTAAATATATTATTACCATTTTGAGATATAATCAATAAAATTCGTCCACTTTAGTAAACTTTAATTTACTAAAAACAAAAAAAGAACAAAAGCAGTTATACGCCTTTGCTCACTTTTGGGACAGAGGGACAGGTTTACTGTCCCATCTGTCCCCTCTTTTCACGATATAGTAGGAAGCGTGGGACGAGGAACCTGTCCCCGCGTCCCGCGTCCCACCACCAAAAATCACTTCCGATAGCGCAGCGCCAAGCCTTTCAAGAAGTTCCTCGCGTATTTATCTCCGCATTCCACGTAATTGAAATGCCCTTCTTTGCGGAAAAACGCACTTAACTCACTCTTTCTGATGATGACTCCAGTTGATTCGAGTATGTCCATGACATCCTCACTCGTCAAAGCGAGGGCGATTTTCACTTTTTTCAGCATCACATTGTTCACACTGCTATGATTCTTAATGGTCATCGGCGGTTTCGCTGGCTGGCCAGGCTTTGGCTCCTGCTTGCCTCTTTTAAAAATGATCAGTCCATTCAAGAAAGTCTCGAGCATAAAATCGCTGCACTCATTGCTTTCTTCCCCCAACTCGCTTTCATTATCCCTCTCACGGTCAGGCGTTTTCGTAAGCAGCTCAGCAAGCTCTTCTCTTGTCACCTCTACCCCGCCAAGCTTGAAAATCTCCATCATATCGGTATTTTTTATATCAAGCGCATATCTTAAGCGAATCAAAATATCATTATTATTCATATCCATTAAAAGCATCCTCCTGAACTAACTTCCTATATTAATTATTGCCATTTAAATGACTAGTGTAACATGTAATGATCTAGGTAGATAGCATTGATAAAATCCAACACGTGTCTCTTCCATCTCCTCCCCATCAAAAAACCCCTTTCCTAAATCGGACTTTCTATGTCCAAGGAAAGGGGTTTTTCATTTTAGCTATTAAGGGTGTGGGACAAGGAACCTGTCCCCATGTCCCGTTAGTTTAGGATTTGGATGTCGTCGAAGTTTAGTCGGTTTCCGCTTGTTCCGCTGACTAGGATTCGGAATCGGACTGTGCTGCTTTGGTTGACGCTGAATGTTTTTTTGGTCAACGTGGATGAGCTTGTGTTCAGACTTCCCACGTTGGTCCAGGTGCTTCCTTGATTTGTTGACATTTGAAGCTGCCAAGCTGCACCTGTATCAGATCCGAAGTTGGCATGTGAAACTTCTACGGATTTCGCTCCACTTACATCGAAGTTCATGGTCAGTGCTCCGCTTGCTTTCACGCGTGCGGATTGGGATCCATTTTTCACATCACTGCTCAAATTTCCTAACAATGCATTGTCAAAATACCATGAACCGCTTGCTAAGGTCACACTTCCTGCGGTATAAGAACCTTTAGACCCTGTCTCAAAATTTTCATTCAGAACTGCTGTCCCAGACGCAACAGTACCTGTGTGGCTTCCCAAGTAGCTGAAAGTATCTGCCGGATAGCTGGTCCACTCACTGGAATCGTAAGCAGTCGTTCCTGTTGTGACAGAACTGTTCCTTACCAATGTCTTGTCGGTTCCGAACGATGTGCCTGCTGTACCAACTACATCCACAACCGCTCCATTATGCTGAAGGGTTACGGAATCATCCCCATTGAACGATAAGCTGCTGCTTAAGAGATCAGCTTTATTTAAAACTGTCTGAGAAGCACCGCTGTTGGCTACGACAAAAACATCTCCGCTCGCAAGCGTCCCTGAAAGCGAAATCGCTCCTGAAACATTGGATAACTGTAAAGAATAGTTGGATAAATCAATACTTGATGAAGTACCATTGTAAATTTCAATGGCTTTATTCAAACTGCTTCCCTCTACATATTCAGAAATAAAGACATTCTCAGTAGAACTACCTGATCCGCCTGTTCCACCGCCGCTTCCTCCTGTGCCTGTATAGCCATAGGATCCTGCTTTGAAGGTGGAAGGATCGTACCATTTATAGCCTGCATCCGGTGCTGCCCATGGTTCTGATTGAGGTTCAGTTGATGTTTGAGGCGTCTCCATGCTTAAAAGCGCCGTCGGCTGATCAAGCTGCAATCCACTTACTTGTGTTAAGCTTGTGTAATTTTCATGCTGTGAAAGCCAATCAATGATATTTCCCAGCAAAACGCCGTCGTTCTGCTCTTTATAGCCGTCATACGTTGTTTTTGCTTGGCCTGTTTCTTCACGTTTATACTTTGGAGTTGCATCTTCAACAGGAGAGGAATCCCCGATGAATGCTGCTTTCCCAAGACCAACTTTGGAAACAGCAACGAACGGACCTTCTGCGCGGCCGCCGCCATCATAGACGCCTTGGTCAACTGCATGGCTCCAGCTCGCAGTCGTCTGCGGCAAATAAACAATTCCTTTTGCTTTCGTACCATCCGTGATGGCAAGAGTGGAACCTGCATGCATAGCGACTGTGGAAACGCCGCTTGTAATGCCGAAAGCCTGGCTTGGCGCCACTATGTCATTGGCCGTGATATCAGCCAGGGCATTATAGCGGAAACGCACGCCAAAGTTAGTGGAAAGCCAGTCGGAGCTTGCAACGCCCTGCATAGCAGCAGAATTTGCTTCTTCCGTTGTCATTCCTTTGGCCGGGTTGTCCCATGCTCCTCGGCGATATCCATTGAAAACCTCGGAGGCATCCCATCTATTTTTATTTCGGTCTGCATTGTAATGATCGGCGATGAAAAAAATGCTTCCGCCGTTTTGTGCGTATTGAAGAAGTGCTGCTTGTTCAGAAGTTTTGTAAGGGATATTGGCTTCACCAATGACGAGGACGTCATACCCTTGCAAATCAGAATACGTGATCGGTGTAGACTTGCGAAGTTCTTTTACATAATAGCCATTGCCGGCGATGCCATTGGCAAAATCAGAAAAACCGCCATCAATGACCCAGTCGGCAGCTCCTGCTGTCTGTCCATGAGTATTGTCAAATAAAATTTTCTTCCCATTCGCTGAACCGACCGGCTGAATGACCGGCGCCGGATCACTCGGACCCTCAGCAAATGCCGTTGGGAGATTCGAAAAAACGAGCGGCAAACATAACATAAAAACCAATGAGATAATACCTGACTTCCTTGCTTTCACCATTCCTCACTCCTTTTTTAAATAACAACCAAATCAAAATTATCACAAAATTGTTGTGCTAATGTAAATTTTAGAAAAAATGAGCGATAATACCTATTTTGGTACAGAGGGACAGGTTCCTTGTCCCCGCGTCCCGCAAAAAAAAAGAGTATCTCCCCTTACCTGAGGAACATACCCTTCCTGAAAAAACCTATTCTCTATCTAATATCATTTGCTTCAGAATCTTTTTGCTTTCCGCATCCTTTTGTCTGTGCGGTCTGCCGATTTGCTCATAGACTTCCTTTTCTTCCAGCAGCTGTTTTGGATTTAACACCCGAGCTGATATTCCGTTCAATGTATAGCTCTCTGTCATGAGAGAATCAGGTCTCCATACCCATTCTGGCAGTCCATTCATGATAATCTCACCTTCAACAGAATGTGTTATAAATACAAGACTGCAATCAACTTCATTTTTTCGAAAGTCCGACTGCCTGTTACAGAAAGGTTCATTGACAGGGACTTTCTCATACCCAGCACTCGCCAGTTCAGCCTCTAACCTTTGTCTATCCTGAACCCAAGCAACAAAATCAATATCCTCATGGGGGCGGGTGACCCTTCCCAGAAGAAAATCAATGGCCCATCCTCCGCGAAGCCACAATTCCATTCCAAGACTTTCAGCTATTCCACTCACTTCAGTCAAAACCAGTAGTTGTGACTCCTCACGTTCATCCATCGAACATTGTGCCATAAATAAGAACCCTCCCGGGACAGAGGAACAGGTTTACTGTCCCTCTGCATTTTAATTTATGTATAGAGCCTACGGTGGAGGGGTGACTCAGGACGACTGACTGGGACAAGGAACCTGTCCCCTCGTCCCACGTCTCACTAGCTAATCATTCATTCCTTTGCCCTCAAGGATTTGCTGTATATACTTCTCCACTCTCGCCTGTCGTGTCTTTGCTTGTTTTGCCTGTGAAAAATGGAGGATGTATGCTCTTTGGCGACCTGGCGTCAAGGATTCGAATGCCTCTTTCAAAGCTGGCATTTCATCAAGCTTCACCTGAAATTCTTCTGGAATGCTGTATTCTGTCGTCTTTTTAAACTCTACTTCCAATCCGGATTTTTCTACTTCTATAGCTTGCATGATATAGTCTTTCAGGATTGATTCCATTTCAATAATTTCATCCACATTGGTAAATCGAATCTGCCGGGCTGCCTGAACATTCTCCGTCTGTTGGATCAGAATACCTTCAGGATCTTTCATTAAAGAGCCTTTATGGAAGAGGTATGCACAATAGTCTTTAAATCCATGGATCAAAACGACATTCTTGCCATCTAGCGTGTAGCAAGGATGCATCCACTTAAAATCTTCCGTCAAACCACAGTCAAGAGCAATATCCCTCAACTTCATATACTCAGCACTCCACTTTTTAGCCCTGATCATAAACGCATCCACCTTCGGATGCAGTTCACTACGTGTCATCAATGACCACCCCTTATTCACCTGATCTGAATCATACTGTTGAACATAGTTTACCATACGGGACGGGGGGACAGGTTGAAGCCACTGAAAAAGTCGCTTTTTTAAAAACGAAATCTCCGATTTAGGCACAGATTTTTCGAAGTTTACAATCACCAGCGGATATTTTCAAAAATATGGGAGTTAGATGGCTGCTGAGAGCCTTTTTAGAGGATAGTATCTTTGCTATCCTCTTTAAATTTACGGCCAATGCCGTTAATTTGGCTTGTAAGGTCATGCTTTTTAGACCGTACCCTCTGGCACGATCTAACCCGTGGAAATTCTTCATCTCGCCATTCTTCCATTCTTGGCAAGCTCTCTTCCGATATTTTTGTCTGAATTCTTCTGACTTTTGCTGTTGGCTATATTCATAGAATTCAGGGGTGTTGATGCCAACTTCTAGAACTTTTCCAACGGTTTTACCCGAGATGCATTCATCTCTCAATGGACAGTTTCGGCAGGTTTCTTTTTCAAAGTAATATCGATAAGACTGACGGTTCTTTCCTTTTTTGTGGTATTTCCGTACGGTGGTATTTCCTTGTGAACAGAACCACTCATCTGAATCTTTATTGTAGTTATATAGTTCTTCATCAATCTTGTAAGCCATCTCACTTACAGGTATGTAGGGAATTGCGCCAACTTCCGTTATCTTATCTAAGATCGGCTTTTTAAAGTAGGCTTTATCTCCGTAGACTTCGTTAAACACTACGCCAGATTTCTTCGTTAATTCTAGTAGTTCTCCGAACTTCACCCCATCTACGTAGGCACCATCACTGACGTGTACAGCAGTAATCATTCGGTCTTCCGTTGTCACCATATATTCCGTTTTGTAGCCAAAAAAGTGAGTGGATTTACTTTTATGGCCAACCCTAGCGTCTTGGTCGACAATCGATCGTACTCCTTTTTGTTCCATAAATTTAGGGTCATTCAGGATTTCTTTCGCATTAGCTAGTACGTTCTTTGTTTTGAGGCTGTTCTCTAATTCGACGATCTCTTCTACCTTTGAGATGGTTTCTTCCAGATAAGATTTCATCATTTGTTTGGCTTCTTTATGATCTTCCACTTCTTTGTAGTTAGGAATTTCTTGATTCAGTCCCTCAGGGACTGACCCGATTTCCGTTTCAATCGTTTTAAATATTTTTTTGGCGAATCGCTTCATGACTCGTTCTGCCGTACATTTAAAGGTGTTTGCCTCTGAATGGGTGGTATCTATACTGATACCACCACCTTGTAGAATCCCTTTTTGGACACATTGTTTGACGACTTCAACGATAATTTCATCCATCGTGACCGTTCCTTCTAGCTTCTTTTTGCGGAATTTGGTCAAAAGACTGGAATGAGGTAAATCTTCTTCGGGATTAATGCCCAAAAAATACATATATGCGAGATTCAAAGAGGCTTCTTCAATCACTCGTTCGTCGGATAAATCGTATAAGTACTGGAGAACCAAAAGCTTGACCATTAGCTCAGGTTCTTTGGCAGGACGACCATAATATTTACAATAGGATTTCTCCAGTTCTTGATTGATGAAGCTGAAATCCACTTCATCCTTTAGGATTTTAAGGATGTGATCGTCGGGGATTTTATTGTATAATATGGAGTAGATGCTTAACTGCATATCTTTGTCTTTAAGCATGAAGAAAACCTTCTTTCTGTTTGTATAATTGGTTCTTGGTCGATTCAATTATAACAAATGAAGGAAGGTTTTCTTTTTTTATTTATTTTTTTGATGTTTCCAGTTAACTGGAAACGTTTTTCAGTGGCTTCGGACAGGTTAACTGTCCCCCCATTAATTGGTAGTCATTTTTATAGATTCTCACTTAATTTCAAGTATGGGACAAGGAACCTGTCCCCACGTCCCACCGCACCCCGCTCATTCATTGGGCAGGCGCGGGACAATGAACCTGTCCCCGCGTCCCTTAGTGGATTTGGGCGATGATTTTGCCTTTTACTTTTCGGGTGGCTAGTTCGGCCAGTGCTTGCGGTACTTCTTCTAGGGATACTGTTTTTTGGACTAGCGCGTTTAGTTTTCCTTCTTTTAGAAGGGATAGCATATGGTCGCCCATTTCGGCGAGTTTAAGCTGTTCTTTTCGATTTCCGGATTGGTGTACGCTTCCCAGTGCCACTTGGTGGAAGGACAGCGGATGTGCGAAGGAGATGGCATCATTTGCATTTGGCGGGCCTGCAATGAAGGCAATTTGTCCGTTGAACGCCAGCGCCTTCAATGATTTGTCTGCGTTATCGCGTCCGACTGTATCGAGTACGAGGTCGACACCGAGGCCATCCGTGATTTCCAATGCTTTTTCTACAAAATCTTCTTTACGATAGTCGATGGCATAGTCGGCTCCCAAGCTTTTTACATACTCATGATTTTCAGAAGATGCAGTTGTAAGCACTGTCAGTCCTGCATTTTTTGCCAGTTGGATTGCGAATCCGCCGACACCGCCAGCTCCTGCATGTACTAGAATGGTTTGTTCATTTGCTGCATGCAATTTATGAAATAACGCTTGGTATGCGGTAAATCCTGCACATGGCAAGGCAGCTGCGTCTTCGAAGGAAATACCTTCAGGGATCAGCGAAACTGTGTGAGCTGTCGTCACCCCATACTCCGCAAATCCCCCTTTTTTCGTCATGTCGCCGTGGTAGACCACTCTGTCTCCTGCTTTCACATTGGTGACGCCTTCGCCTACTTCTTCCACAATCCCTGCAGAATCTAAGCCAAGTACATGAGGATATGTCCAATTTGGATTACCGCCGTTCCCTGTTTTGTAATCGACCGGATTCAGAGCAGTAGCTTTGATTTTAACCAAAATTTCTCCTTTCCCAGGTGTCGGTTTTTCAATTTCTCCTACCTTCATTTCATTTACCTTTCCTTTTTCTTCAAGCAATAATGCCTTCATTACGATTCCTCCTTTTTAGTACGCCCCTTGGGAATAAGTCAATTCGTAGCTGTGTGTGTAAATTTCGATCAGATTGCCGAATGGATCTTCGCAGTAAACCATTTTGTACGGCTTTTCGTTTGGATAATATTCACGGATCGGCATGCGCTGCTTCCCGCCATGCTCAACGATTTTTTCCACGAGTCCTTCAATGTCCGGATCCTGCACGCAGAAATGGAAGATGCCCGTTTTCCAATATTCAAAGTTATTCTCTGGATTTTCGTTCGTTTCAAACTCGAACATTTCGATTCCAATCTTGTCCGATGTAGCAAGGTGGGCGATTTTAAATTTTCCCCATCCTTCCCCAAAAACATCCTTGCACATTTGCCCGATCGGACTGTCGTCTTCCACAATTTCAGACGGCTCCATGATGACGTACCAGCCTAAAACCTCTGTGTAAAATTTAACAGCCTCCTCTAAATTCGGAACAGATAAGCCAATATGTGAAAAGGAACGCGGATATGGTTTATTCATGATATCTTCTCCTTTTTATTGAAAGTTCTTTTTCAGTATAATGATGACATGTCATTATTTGAAGACGGCACTTTTACGTAACCAGGTACCTTTGTGGTAACCTTATTTGATAGATACCCCAATATTATGTACGGAATCCCTGTTTTTATAGGAATAGGAGGAAAAACGGTGAAATCGACGAAATACAACGTGCCCGTTGAAGCAACGTTAGAAGTTATCGGAGGAAAATGGAAAGTCGTCATCCTCTGCCTGTTAAAAGAAGGCGACAAACGGTTCAGCGAACTCCAGCGGTCCATGCCGGCCGTTACGAAAAAAATGCTCTCCCAACAGCTCCGGGAATTAGAAAAAGACGGCATCATCAATCGAACCGTCTACGACGAAATCCCGCCAAAAGTAGAATACTCACTCACCCAAGAAGGAGAAAGCCTCCGCGAAATTCTCAACCTCATGTGTGCGTGGGGAGACAGGAGACTCGGCAACGAACCCGACTGCAGCGGGACATAGGGACAGTGTTACTGTCCCTTTTCTTCTGCCTATCCCCTGGTGAATGCAGGCACTTACTGGGGTGGCAGCCGTGGGGCATGCTGCTCTGGTGAAACAGGTGTTGCACAGGCGTGCACGGATGTGGCGCGGTCGTGGCGGGACAAGGAACCTGTCCCCATGTCCCACAAGGAAAAAGCGCGGAGTTTTTCTCCGCGCTTTTTTCCTTCTTATTCTTCACAGCTGGTGGAATATAGGATTGATACGCTGCAAAGATCTTCTTTCATGACGTCTTCAAAAACCTTTGAGGCTACTGCTGTGAAATTATTACACAGGTTTGATATATCGTCATTATAAAACTGGATGACTTCTGGCTTAAAAACGGGATATACTGCGTTATTCCCACCCATGTTCTGGCGCTTGACCACGACATCCTCGTAATACGGATTGCCTGAAAGTGCCTGCTCAACAAGCCCTGCTATTGCGAACGCCCCTAATGGACATGGAACAGGCTCGACAATTTCCTGATCGCCATTGATGACTACTATGTTAATGCTCACATTTCCAAATTCAACATGGCTCTTCAAAAGAGTCGCCAAAGCGATTGCCTTTTCATCTCCAAGTACAGTAACCGGGATAATATAATTCCCCCCAGCTGGTATAAGCGGCCCTACAATCACATTAGGATCCTGACCAACTGAATATTTCAACTCATTTTGATAGGTCACCCATGGTGGTGAAAGCTGGACTCCTGCAGCTGCCTCAACCATTTCACTCATTTCATTTTCCATCTATTTTTTGCCCCCAAACTAAACAAAAAGTTGTACCACATAATAGTTTATTAAAGCTGGCTGAGTTGGTGTGGGACAAAGGGACAGGTTCATCGTCCCAATTTTTGCGACTGCAACTAGAGCGTGTTGCCATGAAAAAGCGAATGATTCAGTTGATCAAAACTGCTGCCCAACGAGCAAGATCGTTCACCCCCGCTCACTCATTCCCCGTTTCCGCTGCAAGAGCGCCCACATCGGCAGATATGAGATGAGGAAAACGAAGATGGCCGCGACTTCGAGATTGATGTAATATAAGATGCCTGAGCCAAAAAAGGACAGAATGGTTTCTGCGTCCGTCGGGCTTGCCAAATAGAAGAAGTTGGTCCCGAGCCAAATATTCAGGAGAAATATCGGCACAGCAATCAAATTTGCCATGAGAAAGCCGGTCAAGATGGATTTCTTGGGTAGGCGATAGCCTTCATACACAACAAAATAAAGGACTGCCCAAGGAATGGCGGAATGGAATAGGAAGTATCTTAGGAAGCTGAAATGAGGAAATTGATAGAACAATTCGGGTGTCACCATACTGAGGATTGGAGGAAGAAAGCCGATAAAATACAATAGCGAAAAGGCTCGGAGGCTTCTCTTAAAGAACAAATAAATCGAGATAAAGGCACTGAACGAACACATCTGGAGAGGCAGACTGCTGACATCCCACTGATCCGTGGCCACATTCCAAATTTGGCCTGAAAGTTCGCAGATGACCAATAAGCAAAATAATGTCCATTTGATCGCTGACCGATGGGGTCTTAACGCGCCTCTAAAATAAATAAGGAAAAAACTGATGACCAGAAACACCAAGAATACCGTGATATGAGGACCAGAGAACAGTTCAAACGTTCGCATTTCCGTAGGCGAAAACATGATCCCACCCCTATTCCCTTAAGATTAGACGGTTAGTATAAATAGTCTATTCGGCAGGGGTAAGAAATACGACTGTGGGACATGGGGACAGGTTTACTGTCCCTCCACTATTTCCAGGAAGGAGATTTTAGACATTTGAGGAATGTTTATAGGAGAAGTAGTGGTGTTTTCATCCACAAAGGACTGCTTGAAGCTTCGGATAACTAGCTTCTAAGATTCATAAACAATGAAAAAGGAGAGCGAAATGATGGAAGTTTTTGCGACGCAATATGATTGGATTAAACGAACCCGGGAATCACTATTCCGCTACTGTGAGTCCCTTCCGCACGAAGACTATGTGAAGGAGCTTGATATTTTCGCAGGGGATTCCATCCTCAGCCTTCAAGTCCATACTGCGAATTGCTATCGCTGGTGGCTTGGCGTTCGCGCCCTCGGAAAATCATTACCTGAACGCACAACGGACTCAGTAAAAGACATACAAGGTGTACGTGAGCTTTTCCACGAGGTCGATGATCTGGTGAGAGAATTTCTTCATGAATTCCAAGGAAAATGGGATCAAGTCATCCCGATGACTCTGAGGAATGGTGAAACGTTGAAGCCCACAACATTATGGCTTTTCACCCATACCACCACCCATGAGTTTCACCATAAAGGACAAATTGTCAAAATGGGAAGATACATGGGGCATATTCCACCGGACACCGATCTATTAGAACCGTAATGGGACGGGGGGACAGGTTTACTGTCCCACCCGTCCCTTTCTTTCGCTTGCTTGGGACACGAAACCTGTCCCTTTGTCCCATGTCCCACACCACTCAGATGAATTGCAGATAGTCTATAGTATTTCCAAAGGGGTCTTTAATGCTGATGTATTTTCCTGGAGGGCAGTCTGTTGGCTCTTCTACGATGAAGTTTACTCCTTTTTCTTTTAGAGATTTTACTGTCAGTTCGATATCTTCGGTTTTCAGCCCCAGCGCTATGCCTGTAGCTTTCCTATCCTGTTCATAAACTGCTGAATCACTTTCCTCCAATACAATTGGCAAATCCCCATGCACCAGGGAAGCGATAGAAGGACCATACTGCTTGTTTAGTTCAAATCCTAAAACGTTAGTATAAAAATCAATGGCTTCACTTAAATTTGGTACATAGATGCTTATTACACAAATTTGGTTCACTTTGATCACCACTTTCGATAGATTATTAATAGTTGTTCGCTATTTACCTCCAATACTCCTCTCCTAATTAATTTTCATATGAACCTATCTATCAAAACGGCCTCATAGATTTCTCCAATGATGCCTTCCATCTGATGCTTCCCCAGTTCTGCATTAGTCATTATTACTGCAGCACTCTGCTTATGGGGCAAAGAAGCCAACATACACTGGAACCCAACACCCCATCCGAGTGAAGTCATCTCTAATTCATTACCGGAACCATATAAAAACACACCTAGCCCCGCCCATTCTCTGCCACCATGCGGAGTAATCATCTCTATAGCTCTTTCAACTGAAATTCCAAGCTCACTTTCCCCTTTTAAAGCTCCCATAAAATCAATTACCAAATGTGCTAAATCAATAGGAGTGGTCCATAAGCCAGAAGATGCTGGGTAAGGGTAGATGGGGTATTTTTCTTCAACCATTTTTCCACTTTTATAATGGCCATATGAAAAGCTTTCGCCATTAGTTTTTAATGTATATGTACTGTTCTTCATCTGCAACGGCTCAAAAATAAACTCATTTATTACTTGATGAAATGGCTTTTTTACCACATCCTCAATTACGAGCTGGATAATGCAATAGCCTGCATCTGAGTAGTGGAATTCACTCCACGGTTCAGCCATTACTTCAATGGGTATTAGGCAAAAATGACTTTTCCCTTCCAATAGCTCAACCATAGACGGTAACATATCATCCGATTTTAGCACTCCAAAACTATTATCAGGATCCATGATTCCTGATTGGTGACAAAGCAAACTTCGTAAAGTGACGGGCTTCTTTTGTGTAAATTCATTGTTAGGCGCTTTCCAAGAGATCAGTTTATTATTGATATTTTCATCCAGGTCTAGAATCTCTTGCTCAACCAACTTCAAGACTAACATACTTGTCGCAAATTTACTGATAGAACAAGCGCTGAAAATTGAATTTGATTGCACTGTTTTCTTCTTGCCAGCCTCCAGTGTACCGAAACCATCTGCCCAACTGATTTGACCTTTATCAATGACTGCCATACTTATTCCTGGTACATGGAAATATTCCATCCGTTTCAATATATCCTTGCGTTCCAAGTGAATCCCCCTAAATATATCATAGGAAAATAATAACACGAACAAATGTTCTTGTCTAATTTTTTTGAAAATTCTACAAGAAAAAGACTTCCATTAGGAAGACTTCGAAAAAATGATCACTTCAACATCTGCATCATGCTTTTAATTGTCCCCATATGCATATTTTCATGATTCATATGAAAAAGAAGCATCTCTCCCACTGTGCTCATATGCAAAAAAGGTTCTTGCAGTCTATCATTGAGTCTCCCGCTGCAAGCTCGTTCAACTAATGTCACTTGTTCTTCAAGAAGGCTAATCAATGTTACCATTGAGGGGGGATCCCCATCCCAATCTTCCGGCTTGCTGCCTCGGGGAAACATCATGTGATAGGATTGAGGCAGCTTTCTCTCCTCACCAACTGATGGAAACATCGTATGATCCCAGCCTACTAAAATATGTCCAGCATTCCATCTAATACTGTTGCGATGGCCAGCAGGAATGAGGTCGGCCATTTCTTCAGGTATTGTACTAAGAAAATCCACCGTCCACTTCCTCCACATCTTCATCTGACCAAACAACTGCTCTTCATTCATTCCTTCCAGCTCCTTTTGCGGGACGTGGGGACAGGTTTACTGTCCCACACTTTTATCCACTAGCTCGAGTGGGACGAGGAACCTGTCCCCGCGTCCCATGTCCCCTCGTCCCACATTTTCATTTTGTTGCTTTTATCACTTTGAAAGACAAACTTGATAGAATAAATGCCGCTGCTATTAATAAAGGGGTAACCACAACAACGCCTATGAAGTCTGTTTTATAATTCCACGGTACGAAGGCATCCCACAATCTTGTCATTACATTCCAAAGCACGATAAAAATGAAGATGGTGAAGAGAAAATAAATGATTCTTTCTAACAGTTTCATTTTATTTTATCCTTTCCCGTTTTATTTACTGGTGCCCCTTTTCTCAAGGGCTATCGAGCCAATCCTTCTTCCTCATGCTTCTTCCTTTTCAAGAGAAAGTACGATGCCAAAAACAAAAGACAGTAAACAACTATCATTCCAGCCCCTAATATCGAAGAACCTGAAAATCCTTCAAAAATGGAATAAACCAATAAAATAATCATTGGTACCAGCCAAGCCAAACCCTTCTTTCTGTTTTGCCTGTAGAGAGAAATGAAAATAGCCAGCCCCAACATTCCCCCGACTATCTGCACAACAAAAACCATTACATACATCCAAATACTAAATGTCATCCTCTCCCCCTTTTGAGACGCAGGGGACGCAGGGACAGGTTCCTTGTCCCGCCATACCCGCTCCCAAGTTTAGTCCATCAATGGGACGAGGAACCTGTCCCCCTGTCCCATCAAATACCGCATAAATACGTCTTTTACCATTAATATGTTTTCGACTTTTAGTAATGTATTCCCTTTGACGGAGGAATATCCGCAGACTCTTTCGTACAACATGGGCGATCCCGATCCAACTGTATAGACTTGCTCATCACGCAGTGTTTCTCCGTTTATTTTAATCTCGCAAACCTCTCCATCCCGGAAATTCCACTCCACACCTGAGAACCCCAGGGAGCCGATTGGGATTCCATGTGGGCGGAAACCGTTCCCATATACTAGTTTGCTTGTGATTTCCTCTTTCAAACTATCTTCTATTAATCCTGCGATTTGCTCGCCGGTCAGCTCCATCAACACCGGGGAGTGCATGCTTTTGCAGACTGTCAGAACATCCCCCTTCGTGATTTCGCCGGCACCCAATCCATCGATGGCAGCCCCGCCATACATAATTCCAACTTCTGCATCCCAAAAGCTGCGGACACTTTCCGCCATCAATTGAATGACATCCCTGTGCGACAGTGGTTCAGTCGTCCCGAACAATACTTCTGATAAAAATTCATCCGTTTCCTTGCGGCCCTTTTCCACGATGGCTTCCATCCCAGGATCCGCCTCCGATTCGGAGTTAATTTCAACTAATTTCCCATCGTATGCCGTGACCTGATGCTGGTCATTTTCAAAATTCACTTCCAACTTCAGTTCTCCCACAAATTTACCGTGGGACCCTGCCTGCACAATCAACATCCCAGATTCCATTACAGGAGCCTGAAGAACCGTGTGGCTGTGCCCTCCGACAACCACATCCACTAAGCCACTCAATTCCTTCGCGTTCGCTAAATCAGCTTCATAGCCCAGATGCGAAAGAAAAACAATGAAATCAGCGCCTTTTTCCCTTAGCCCCGCCGCAGCATTTTTAACTGCTTGAATGGTATCCAGATTCCGGAACCCATGCTTATTTTCATAAAGATCCCCGAATTGGTCTGTGGCACCGAAAAGCCCGATATTCATTCCATTTTCCAAAGTCACCATAAGCGTTTCCTGCATGCCGCCGATCGGAGTCCCATCACCTTCCACGAGATTCAACATCAACCACGGCACTGGAGTCTCGAGACTATGCTCCCTAATCAAATCAGGCGTCGACCGAAGCAGCTCATTATTCCCAACAGACATAGCATGGTAGCCAGTCTCTCTAAGCATGTCCAAATGTAGCTTGCCCCTGGTCGCCAGACACTCATTGATGCTCATATCCAAATGATCCCCGCCATCAACCAATAAATAGCTCTCCCCCTGATTCTCAAGCTCCGCCACACGCCTCTTAATATAAGCAGCCTGCCTGACAGCCTGATCATACTCAGCATGAAGATCATTCGTATGTAAAATCGTAAACCTCTTCTTCATTATGGACCCTCCTCTTCTGGGACATAGGGACAGGTTTACTGTCCCTCTTCTCATGTCCAAATTCTTCAGCTAAGTATTGGGACGAGGAACCTGTCCCTGCGTCCCACAAAACCTCACCTAATGACAATTATTTCAAAATATTCAAATTAATTCAACGGTTTCTCAATTATTAAAAGGAGTAAACGGTTTAAAAGACGAATACATTGAGATTGATTCTTGTTCGGTTGCCAAAGGACGGTTGATTAAAGGGGCGATATAAATTTGGATCAAAATAAATTAATTGTTGATAAAGGAACAAGGTGGCTTGCAGCTGGAATGATCACACTTTGCTTATGTATGATCCTAGTTCCATTAGGTTTGTTCGGGTATTACAAATACAATGTTTATGCGCTGAAGAACGATACTTACAAACATTTATTTGCAGAGGGCTACTCACAAAGTGACATCAAGAACTTTCGAGTCGTCTTTAAAAAATTAACCTTATTGTCATCTATAGTAGAATTTACAGACGAACCAAATGTAGTGTATTGGTACGATAAAAAACAGGGGAAAATCGTGCAAATTGGCATATACGAAGCAAAAGACATTCCTGAAGAACAACAATTTAAACATCTTGAATAGCAGCAGGGACAAGGGGGCAGGTCCGCTGTCCCCTTGTCCCTGCCATATTCCTCGTTCTAAACCAGGTAACGGGACGACAAACCTGTCCCCCCCTCCCACACAAATCTACATTCAATTTATACATTCTCTTTACTGAGGGTTAATATTCAGATGGTAGGATGGGGATAGCAACGAATGAGGAGGTAATAGAAATGAATGTGCGTGCAGTATTTATTGATATGGATGGTACATTGCTGAATGCCTCAAACTACATTTCCCGCCGAAATTCCGAAGCAATCCATACACTTGTTTTACAAGGGGTAATGGTCTACCTGGCCACTGGCCGCCACTATGAAGTCACCGTTCCTTACCATAAAGAACTGGGATTACAGACCCCCATGATCTGTTTAAATGGCGCTTCTATACACGATGGAGCTACAGGAAAAGCTGTACAAATGAAAACAGTTCAGCTGAACGACGAACGCTTTCACCAGTTGACAGCTGAAAGTCCTTGCAATGTCATTGTCCACACAGCAGATGGACTCTATTGTAAAGAAATTAACGAGGAAATCGATTATTGGACAGAAATCGGAAAAGTCGAACCGAGGTACATTGGGGACTTAAGGAAGGCCGCCTATCAAGACGTTCTAAAATACAGTGTGCGAACCGGTGCACCAAGTCTTGAACTATCAGCTATGTTTAACAAAGAAGCAGAAGTCATCGATTGGAATGACGGGTTCGAATTGATTGCTCCCAACGTTTCAAAATGGGCTGCAATTAAAAGCGTGCTAATCGAAAACGGAATAAGTCCAAATGAAGCCGTAGCCATTGGCGATGGCCCCAACGATATTCAAATGCTGAGTCAGATTGGCACCGGGGTAGCCATGGGGAACGCAAGCGAAATAGTCAAATCAGCAGCAGATTTTGTGACAGGGCACCACGAACAAGACGGATTAGCCCAATTCATCGAACGCTTCCTCCTAAAATCATACGCCATCTAAACGGGACATGGGGACAGGTTTACTGTCCCTATTGTCATGTCCATAGCCCCACCCAAGCAATGGGACGAGGAACCTGTCCCTCCGTCCCAACTCGTCACAAAATCACTTCAGGTTGAACATCCCTTTACCGGTCTCCATACTGATAGGCAGCGAGGAATGTTCATGCGTAATCTTCCACTCTTCATCCAATTTTTTGAGCCCAAATGTAAATCGGTTGGTCATTTGTCTCAACTTTTCGTCAGCTGCATTATGCGCCGCGAAGGTCACATTGCTGTGGATAAATGCAAGTTCACCGCTCTCTTCTATAACCGTATCCGAAAAAAGCACCTTCAAGGTGACGTCTTCAGCCTTAAGCCCGTTGAACCAATCCACAACAGATGCTCTCCAGCTCTCAGCCCCTTTGCATTCCCACTGGCCCCAGCAGTCGAATATGTGGACATCTTCTGCATAAGTCGAAACAAACTTCTCTACATTTTGCTCATGAACAGAGTTTCGATAATTATCCAAGACATCCTGTACCTTTGTAAAAACTGCTTCCATGATCATTCCTCCCATCCTTTTTCATATTATTAAATTCAATAAAATTCATTCAAAACCTGTTTCCGACAAAAATTGATAGATAAAAACATAAAAAAAGTTTTAAAAATTTTTATTCTATCTACTAATCAACGCCCCATCACAATCATCATAGATACCCATAAAGCTCTCACACCACATTCAAATACCTTCCCTTTAAAACAAGGGTGCAACGGTCTGACCTCCTCGAAAAAGGGCTTTAAAATGACTGTTTTCCCCCTTCTACCAGTTTCATCAGAATCCAATAAAAAGGGCTTTTTCCCTCAAAAATCGAATTATAAGAGTAGACAAATTACTTGAAAATGGAGGAAAACAATGCACAATTCCGAAGAAATTCACACCCATTCCGATGTACTAAAAATGCTGGATTCCCTCCTTCGTGAACCGGCGCCATTCTGGAATGAATTCTACACAAACCGAGAAAAGAAGATTCCTTTCTTCGCCAATATTCCGGATGAAAATTTGGTGAGCTATTTTGAAAAGGGACTTCTTAAACACGGAAAAACACTTGAACTTGGTTCAGGTCCAGGAAGAAACGCGTTCTACTTAGCACAGAAAGACTGCGAGGTAGATGCAGTGGACCTGTCGGAAGAAGCTATACAATGGGGAAAAGAAAGAGCAGCAGAAGCAAAACTGCCGGTCAACTTCATTCATGGGGATATATTTGAGATGAACATTGAAGAAAATTCATATGATCTCATTTATGACTCAGGATGCTTTCACCATATCGCTCCGCACCGGAGGATGAGCTATCTCGACTTGCTTCATAAAGCTTTAAAACCAGGCGGACACTTTGCCCTCACTTGCTTTGCGGCAGGCGGGCAATACGGCGGGTCTGAAATCTCCGATTGGGAAGTCTACAGATCGAGAAGTCTAAAAGGCGGATTAGGCTATACAGAAGAACGGCTAAAAAAAATCTTCAGCGACTTCCAACTGATCGAAATGCGAAAAATGGAACCGATGGCAGAATGCAGCCCAACATTTGGCATCCAAGACATGTGGACAGCCCTCTTCCAAAAATAATGGGACATAGGGACAGGTTGAAGCCACTGAAAAAGTCGCTTTTTTAAAAACGAAATCTCCGATTTAGGCACAGATTTTTCGAAGTTTACAATCACCAGCGGATATTTTCAAAAATATGGGAGTTAGATGGCTGCTGAGAGCCTTTTTAGAGGATAGTATCTTTGCTATCCTCTTTAAATTTACGGCCAATGCCGTTAATTTGGCTTGTAAGGTCATGCTTTTTAGACCGTACCCTCTGGCACGATCTAACCCGTGGAAATTCTTCATCTCGCCATTCTTCCATTCTTGGCAAGCTCTCTTCCGATATTTTTGTCTGAATTCTTCTGACTTTTGCTGTTGGCTATATTCATAGAATTCAGGGGTGTTGATGCCAACTTCTAGAACTTTTCCAACGGTTTTACCCGAGATGCATTCATCTCTCAATGGACAGTTTCGGCAGGTTTCTTTTTCAAAGTAATATCGATAAGACTGACGGTTCTTTCCTTTTTTGTGGTATTTCCGTACGGTGGTATTTCCTTGTGAACAGAACCACTCATCTGAATCTTTATTGTAGTTATATAGTTCTTCATCAATCTTGTAAGCCATCTCACTTACAGGTATGTAGGGAATTGCGCCAACTTCCGTTATCTTATCTAAGATCGGCTTTTTAAAGTAGGCTTTATCTCCGTAGACTTCGTTAAACACTACGCCAGATTTCTTCGTTAATTCTAGTAGTTCTCCGAACTTCACCCCATCTACGTAGGCACCATCACTGACGTGTACAGCAGTAATCATTCGGTCTTCCGTTGTCACCATATATTCCGTTTTGTAGCCAAAAAAGTGAGTGGATTTACTTTTATGGCCAACCCTAGCGTCTTGGTCGACAATCGATCGTACTCCTTTTTGTTCCATAAATTTAGGGTCATTCAGGATTTCTTTCGCATTAGCTAGTACGTTCTTTGTTTTGAGGCTGTTCTCTAATTCGACGATCTCTTCTACCTTTGAGATGGTTTCTTCCAGATAAGATTTCATCATTTGTTTGGCTTCTTTATGATCTTCCACTTCTTTGTAGTTAGGAATTTCTTGATTCAGTCCCTCAGGGACTGACCCGATTTCCGTTTCAATCGTTTTAAATATTTTTTTGGCGAATCGCTTCATGACTCGTTCTGCCGTACATTTAAAGGTGTTTGCCTCTGAATGGGTGGTATCTATACTGATACCACCACCTTGTAGAATCCCTTTTTGGACACATTGTTTGACGACTTCAACGATAATTTCATCCATCGTGACCGTTCCTTCTAGCTTCTTTTTGCGGAATTTGGTCAAAAGACTGGAATGAGGTAAATCTTCTTCGGGATTAATGCCCAAAAAATACATATATGCGAGATTCAAAGAGGCTTCTTCAATCACTCGTTCGTCGGATAAATCGTATAAGTACTGGAGAACCAAAAGCTTGACCATTAGCTCAGGTTCTTTGGCAGGACGACCATAATATTTACAATAGGATTTCTCCAGTTCTTGATTGATGAAGCTGAAATCCACTTCATCCTTTAGGATTTTAAGGATGTGATCGTCGGGGATTTTATTGTATAATATGGAGTAGATGCTTAACTGCATATCTTTGTCTTTAAGCATGAAGAAAACCTTCTTTCTGTTTGTATAATTGGTTCTTGGTCGATTCAATTATAACAAATGAAGGAAGGTTTTCTTTTTTTATTTATTTTTTTGATGTTTCCAGTTAACTGGAAACGTTTTTCAGTGGCTTCGGACAGGTTTACTGTCCCACCCAGCCACATACCTAGCATAAATCATATAGGGACAATGAACCTGTCCCCCCGTCCCAAGGAGGTTTGTATGATGATAGATGTTATTATATTGAACGGTGGTTCGAGTTCTGGAAAGACTACCTTAGCAAAATGTCTCCAAAAGTCACTTTCTACACCTTGGTTAAGGTTCAGTATCGATGATTTAATTGCCGCCATGCCGGAGTACTTACTCAAAGAAGACACGGGGATTCAGTTTGGCGAGGATGGATCCGTCATTCCGGGAACGGAATTCCGCAAATTAGAATCTGCCTGGATGCAGGGGATTGCTGAAATGGCTCGGAATGGGGCTCAAGTGATAATCGACGATGTGTTCATTAGCGGGGCTGCAGCTCAAAATCGATGGAAAGAGGCAACTGTTGGACTTCAAATACTGTGGGTGGGGGTTTACTGCGATCAATCTGTTGCAGCATCCAGAGAAAATTCACGTGGGGATCGAGTCGAAGGCATGGCCGTGTCACAGGCATCATTGGTTCATGAAGGAATATATTATGACCTAAAAATAGATACAACCAATTCACCTACAGAAGAATGTGCCCAAATCATTATTGCAGAAATCGGGCAGTAATGGGACATAGGGACAGGTTTACTGTCCCGCCGAGCCACATCCCTGACATAACGAGAAAAGGGACAGTAAACCTGTCCTGTCCCCCGTCTCACCGCCACCACCATCTTAAAATGAGTACTCTTCTCCGTCTTCAGGCACTAACACGTTCTCTGATACACCGTTCTCTTCAAGGAATCTCTTTAATTCTTCTCTTGATAACTTCCAGTGGTTCACTGCTTCCATGTGGCTTGCTATGATTTTGGCCTGCGGAGCAGCTTTTACCACTTCGTATACGTCCTCTTTGCCCATCACGAGTGATCCGCCTTCTAAAAGTTGATTGTCTCCTGCATTTACCACGATGATTTCAGGTTGATGTGTACGAATCGCCTGATCCACATCCCCATTCCACACCGTATCGCCCGCAACATAAAGGGTCTTTTCACTTGAGTGTTTCAACACAACTCCGCAAACTTTGCCCATTCGCTTAACGATCTCTCCCCTGCCATGCTGCCCATTGGTTTTGATAAGCTGAATCCCTTCAAACACGGTATCCTCCCGTAAAATTTCCACATTTAAAAAACCATCGCCCGCAACTGAGCTGGCATCTCCTTCATTTTGCACAAACATTTTCATATTCTTCGGCAGGATTTTTTTAGCTGCCTCATCATAGTGATCTAAATGCAAGTGCGTGACGATGACTGCATCGACATCTTCAATCAATTTTTCAACAGCCATTGGCAGACTAACAAGCGGATTCTTTTCATCCTGCCTTACGGAATTAGGAAACGGAGGATAGGACCCTTTTTCCCCTAAAAAAGGATCGATTAGAAACTTCTTCCCAGCATAATGAACAAGGATAGTCGCATTCCGGATTTGCTGAATATTCATAGTCATTAACTCCTTTTCACTGAACTACATTTAGTTTATAATAAGACCACTTTTGAGATACATAGATAAAATCAAGTCTTTCGGCTATTTCACTTGATTATTGAAAGGATTGGTGTACATGCTGGATCTTACAGATAAGAAAATTATAGAGGAACTTTCAAAAAACAGCCGCATGACGATGAAGGAATTAGGAGACAAAGTCCACCTAACCGGCCAGGCTGCATCAGCACGGGTGTCAAAACTAGAAGATAAAGGCATCATCGAGGGATACACCATTCAAGTGAACCAAAATAAAATGGGGTTCCACATCCATACATTCATTAACATCTTTACGAAAACCACCAATCACCAGCCTTACCTCAACTTCGTCAAAAATCTAAAACCCTACATCCTGAACAATTACAAAATTAGCGGGGAAAGCTGCTACCTCCTGGAGGCGCAATTCCCATCCAACGAAAAACTCGACCAATTCCTAACAGAACTAAGCCAATATGTAAGCTACAAACTCTCCATCGTCATCAATAAATAGGGACATAGGGACAGGTTTACTGTCCCGCCCGGTTCTCGTCCAGCCAAGATGTCCCTTTCAATCTAGCCTACAACCGGGACGCGGAACCTGTCCCCCCGTCCCTCCCCCGTCCCTACTCATCTTTCCCCTTCCTGGCAAAAATCAAAAACATCCCCAGACATACTAACCCAATCACAGCATTCAACACGACTTCCCACAAAGGCCTGTGAAAATATTTCGTAACGGCACCCAATTCAAATAAGAAAAACAAAACAAGCCAAAACCACTTCTTGAATCGATGATAGTATATCGAAAACATACGAATCCCCCCTGAACTCTCTCTTAAGAAGAACAAATCCCCACATTATTAATTATCCATAAGAAGGAAATCCCCTCTTTTGGGACATGGGGACAGGTTTACTGTCCCGCCGAGTTCTCTGCCAGCCACCATACCACTCCCGGTCTAAGTGTCCATCTGGGACAAGGAACCTGTCCCCCCGTCCCATCTAAACGCCTCCATAACCATATTATGAAATGCTCGGTGGGGCTTAGATAGCCATTTGTTCTTATGATAGGAAACTTGGGCGAATAGGTTTAATTCTTCCGGTATATCAATCTCTTTCATCTGGTTGTTTTGAAGGTATGCCTCGACGCTGATTCTGGGCATCAAGCTAATCCCCAAGCCGCTCATGACACATTGCTTGATGGCTTCCATACTAGAAAATTCCAAATAATTACTTTTATCGATACCTTCCTTGGTTAAATAATGCTCAAAGTATTTTCGGAGGGAACAGTCTTTTTCTGTCATAATCAGACATTGGTTATCCATCTGCTTTAAGGATGTATGAGAAAGATTTTTCTCCCCGACCAGAACCAGCGGC
Source organism: Falsibacillus pallidus (assembly GCF_050990905.1). Lineage (GTDB taxonomy): Bacteria > Bacillota > Bacilli > Bacillales > DSM-25281 > Falsibacillus > Falsibacillus pallidus_A. The sequence continues at coordinate 790,132 of NZ_CP158866.1, read as the reverse complement.
TCAACGGAACATATCTCTGTCGTTAATTGTTCATCTTGGACAAGAGGCTCCAACGTAATGGCAATGTCCAATTCTCCAGAGTGAAGACGTGCACGCAAATTCGGACAATGGTCATTCATCAGGGAGACGGTGACTCCAGGGAATTTCTTTTTAAATTGGGTGAGAACCGGCCCCAGTCGGTAGACTGTCACCGTTTCTGAAGCCCCGACGCGCAGCTCCCCTACCATGTCGCTCAAATCCGTCGTGATATTTTTAATTTTTTCATAGACCGTGAATAACTCTAAAACATGCTGGTATAGTTCTTCCCCGACCTTCGTGAGTTGAATTTGCTTTCCTAAACGGTCAAACAAAGGAACTCCTATTTCTTCTTCCAGCTGCTGGATATGAGAGGTGATGGAGGATTGGGAGTATTGCAATACCTTGGCTGCCTTAGAAAAGCTGTTTAAGTCCACAACGGTTTTAAACGATTGAAATTGGCGGATTTCCATGGACATGTCCTCCTGAATTCTGTTATTAGTTTTTCTGAACTTATGATTCATTTATTTCAATTTTACTGATATCAAATTATAACATATACTCAAAAAAAGGAGATGATTTCCATGAAAAAGATTTGTTTATTGCTTCCAAATGGCTTTGAAGCCGTAGAAGCCAGCGTGTTCACGGATGTATTTGGATGGAACAATTTAGAGGGAGATGGATCGACGGAGCTCGTAACCGTCGGGACCCGTGAAGAATTAAAATGCACGTGGAATTTTACCGTCAAACCTGAAAAACTTCTTTCGCAAGTGTCTGTCGATGACTTCGATGCGCTTGCCCTGCCTGGAGGTTTTGAGTTCGCAGGATTTTATGAGGATGCTTTTTCACCTGAAGTTCTTGAATTCATCAGCGAGTTTGACCGGCAGGAAAAATTCATTGCATCTATCTGTGTCGCAGCGCTGGTCCTTGGCAAGAGCGGCGTTCTTAAAGGGAGAAGAGCAACGACTTACAACATGAATCCTAATCGAACAAGACAATTGCAGCTGGCAGAGATGGGTGTTGATCTGGTTGCAGATGAGCCGATTGTCGTCGATCGAAATATCATCACCTCCTACAACCCTTCCACTGCTTTTGATGTGGCTTTTACGCTTCTTGAACGGTTGACGTCGAAAGAAAACACAAACGAAGTCAAAAAACTCATGGGATTCAAAAGGAGAATAGATGAATGATGATACTTCCAAAAAATACGGCGCTTATCCTCATTGATGTTCAAAATTACTTTGACGACCCTGCACATGGAAAACGGAATAACATGAATGCAGAAGAAAATATGTCTCTACTATTAAACGCATGGAGAAAAAAAGGAATGCCGGTTATCCATATTCAGCATATCAGCAACCCTTCATTGCCTCATTATCCTGGGCGGGATATAAAAGAAATCGTTGCTCCTATGGAAGGGGAGCCTGTCATTGTAAAGAGCGTAAACAGTGCATTTATCGGGACCAATCTAGAAAACTATTTGCGTTCGTCAGAAATTGATACCTTCGTCATCGTCGGATTAACAACGGACCACTGCGTCTCTACGACAACCAGAATGGGAGGAAATCTTGGATTCACTCCTTATATCGTTTCCGACGCCACCGCCACTTTTGAACGGGTAGGATTTGACAGAAAACTGTACAGTGCGGAAGAAATCCACACCCTAAACCTTGTCAGCCTGCACCAAGAGTTCGCGACCGTCGTGGATACCGCACAAGTGCTTAGGTACATGGGGACAGGTTCCTCGTCCCTATCTAAACCGGAAGCATAAGTACCAGATACACGCCTTTTTTATCAGGCAATGAGTTCAGAATGGGACAAGGAACCTGTCCCTCTATCCCCTTCCACACAAAAAGGCTGGAACAAAAAGGTGTCCTAAAACGACCTTTTGCTCCAGCCTCATCATGTCTTATCTCTAAAAAAGCAGGGACAGTAAACCTGTCCCCGCGTCCCACCACACAAAGTTATCCTCGTCCGCCCATGAATGCCGGGTACTTAGTCATTCCACCGTCGACGAATAGGGTGATGCCTGTTACGTAGCTTGCCTGTTCGGATGCGAGCCATGCCGCAACGTTTGCCACTTCTTCCGGCTTCCCGATGTAGCCCATTGGAATCATGCTCTCTACTTCCTTGCGCTGTTCCGGATCGGCAAACTTCTCTGCGTTGATCGGTGTGTTCATCGCCCCTGGACCGATATTGTTAACACGGATGCCTTTTGGTGCGTATTCAAGCGCAAGCGTCTCTGTCATCAATTTAATCCCGCCCTTACTTGCCGCATAGTGGACAAATTTTGGCCAAGGGATAACCTCATGAACACTCGACATATTGATGATATTGCCCTTCACTTCATTTTCCACAAAGTATTTCAGCGCCTCCCTGCATCCGAGGAAAGCCCCCGTCAAGTTCGTATCGAGCACCTTGTTCCAATCCTTAAGCGGCATTTCATGTGAATCAACAGGATTCTCAATCCCCGCATTATTAATAAGGATATCAAGTTTGCCGAATTCCTTGATGGCCGTCTGAATCAAATTCACAACGTCCTCTTCCTTCGTCACATCCCCTTGGCAAGTAACCGCCTCGCCGCCAGCCTTCTCAACGTTCGCCTTCACTTCATCCGCTTTCTCCGGCTGACTGTAGTAATTGATGACGACTTTCGCCCCTTCTTTTCCAAAACGCTCTGCCATCGAAGCACCAAGCCCCGTCGCAGCTCCTGTAATCACAACCACTTTTCCTTTTAAATCTTCATACATGATAATTCCTCCTTATCGAGTTTTTGCAATTCCAAGTAAAACAGCACCAAGTACAATGAAAATACTTCCGATGATAATGCCGATCAATTGCTTCTTCGTTTTCTTCTCGCCTAAAATAATGATTCCGCCAAACGTCGCGATGATGATTCCCATCTGCGAAAGCGTAAAGCTCGTTGCTACACCAACTTTTGGCTGTGAAATAAACAAGAACAAATTCCCTGTCGCCCAAATCAAACCAGGGATGATATTTCTAATCGCGTATTTATTGAACGGCTTGTGCCTAAAGGTCAAAAGGATTCCCCCAACGACCATCCCGACAGCCTGCGGCAAAAGCGCAGACCAGCTATCGATGTCAAAAAAGCGAATGACGACGACATATACCAGATAACCCGCAGTAGAAACCAATAAGATGAGGATACCTTTCTTCAGCTGACCCGGATTCGAGTCATCATCCTCACCTTTCAGACTCGTTAAAATCGTCCCGATGATAATGGAAACAATCGCCGCTGAACCAAGGATGATCGTCATTTTCGTTGACCATTCATGGAAAACAATCACACCGAACAACGCGGTTGCGACCAGCTGCATCCCGGTTGAAATCGGCATCGTCTTAGAGACGCCCATCAACGCGATGCTTTTTAGCTGATTGCTTTGCCCAACAGCCCAGAACACCCCGGAAATCGCTCCGATTAAAAAGATAAATGGAGACATGACGGGATGCACAAACAGGAAGATGACAATGGAAAAAATCAGCGCTCCAAAAGTAGTACCCAGCGTCTGGCTATAAGGCCCGCCTCCTAGCTTTACATTAAAAAGAACAATGCTCCCCCAACAAAGAGATGGGATCAGAGCCAACAAAATATCCATAAAACCTCTCCTTCAGTAACAAAAATGGCGGAAGCTATGTACAAAAAAAATACCCTTTGAGAATATATTCTCCCATCCTTTGCTATACATACGATTTACCCGAAAATTTTATATCGAAACAGGGGACATAGGGACAGGTTCCTCGTCCCACACCGCCTCCCTATCCACCGCTATCACCGTAACAACTCCCTTGTGAACGAACAAACAATGGGACAAGGAACCTGTCCCCGCATCCCATGTTATATGCATTAAAAGGGTAGAATGAGCTAACACGATGTTTTATAATGGAATGAAGTAGGTGAGATAAATGGAAGAGCAAATCATTGCAATGCTTGCAGAAATTCAAAGTGAGATGAAGACATTTCAAAAACAAATGAATGAAGTTCAAAGTGAAATGAAGGAGTTTCAAAGCGACTTAAAAGAGACTAAGTCTGCCGTAAAGAAATTGAGTGAAGATTCCTCTATCACACAAAAAGATATCAAAGACATTAAGCAAACAGTCCACCGAATTGAAGCAGCACAAACAAAAGATGTCATTGCCATGTTAAAAATAACGAGTAAAAACTCCGAATGAGACTTTCATTACTTAAACACAAGAATAACCAATATTGATAAACGAGTCTTCAACCTTGAAACCAAAGCAGAAAGTTAATCGGCATTACAGTAAATATGGTGATGACGATTTACTTCTACCCACAGTTCTAACCCAACACGATCCACATTATTTTCTCCACCTTTTCTTTCAAAGTTTTTCCACACCATAAAAACCCTAATACCAAAGCCAGCCCCCCTGCTGCAAAACCACAGGGAGACTGGCTCATTTTGTTTGATTTGGGACATGGGGACAGGTTCCTCGTCCCGCCACACCTCTGCGCATTATAAACACGACAACATACACAGCTCACTGGGACACCAAACCTGTCCCCCCGTCCCAACATTAGGACGATTTTCATGCTTCCTTATCGGCAGCCCTTTCTGCTAAACAATCCACGGGAATTGTCTCCGTGGATTGTTTGGCATGCGTTAACTTTGATACTCTTGCAATATCATATCGATATGTGGAATCCCAACATCCAAATATGTTTCCGTTATCGCCTTGAATCCGAATGACCCGTAGAACTCCCGCAAATATTCCTGTGCCTGGATTTTCACCTTTTGTGCCCCCCACTCATCATGAATGAAAGCCAATCCTCTTTTCACCAGCTCGCTTGCGAACCCTCTCCCTCGGTATTTTTCCTTTACGAGGACTCTTCCGATGGACGCCTCTTTGTATGATACACCTGCAGGCAAAAGTCTGGCATAGGCAACCACCTCACCGTTTTCTTCCATATAGAGATGGTGTGCGCGCAGATCTTTCCCATCGACCTCCAGGTAGGGACATTCCTGTTCGACCACAAAGACCTCTGTCCTTACTTGTAAAATTTCGTATAGCTCGTGGGTTGATAGTTCTGTAAAGCTCTTCACCTTCCAGCTCATCATATGCGTCACCTCTACTGTATTTTTTCCATATAAGCGAGCCACCGCGCCAGCCCGCCCCCCTACAGCAAAACCACCGGCAGACTGGCTCATTTTGTTTGATTTGGGACACGGGGACAGGTTCCTTGTCCCGCCGCCCCCATGCGGCCCTAACTACATTCTATTACTCACTGGGACAGCAAACCTGTCCCCCCGTCCCACACTAAACCTTTATGTTACGCCCCTTCCATTTTACGGAATGGAATATGTTCACCCGAACAAAAGAATATAGGAAGATCCCTGCGAAGAATATAAAGAACAGCGGGTAAAAAGGGAAATACATCCACCTGAAATTACCGACTCTCCTCGCAAACAATGCCGTTTGAACAGCATAGAGGATATACAATGCCCCATTGATTATCATAAGAACGGCACTTGCATCCATAATCGAAGAAATCAATGCACTCGCGGTTGTTAAGCTTCCGGTAATCCACAGAATGACCATCAACATGACGACCGGATGAGTGGACTTGGAACCAACAGCAAAACTTTTGCACCAGCCTTCGATCAGGCTTCCCAACCCTTCCGGATACATGCGAAACGAAATGGTCCCTCTGCCCCCAAGGCAGCGAACGGGAAGATTTTGATCAAGAAATGCCTGTCCCAATGCCAGATCGTCCATGATGGCACCTTCGATTTTTTGGTGCCCTCCGGATAAAAAGTAATCGTCTCGATTACATAGAAGACATGGACCGAACGAGCCGGCGGCTTTGAACCGTGATCCCCAGGCGGTAAATAGATTCATCCCCACCACGACGATGATATTAAATACAATAGAGAGATGTTCATACAAATGCTCTACTGTGTGATAGGGCTGCAATGCCAGAATCCCCCTGGCTCCTTTCACCTGGTAGAAATGCAGGAGATTACGCAGTCCATCCACACTGGTGAATTTCGTATCGGCATCCAGGAATAGCAGCCAGGCACCTTTTGCCTCCTTCGCACCGAGCCAGCAGGCGGACGATTTTCCTGACCCTATCCCTTTATTCTGCAGGACCCTCGCCCCGTAGCTTTCTGCGAGCGCCACGGTATTATCAGTTGAATCATCATCCACCACCAGAATTTCAAATGACTTGAAACGCTGCTCCTGCAATGACTGCAATAACGGGGAGAGCCTGCCTTCTTCATTCCTGGCAGGGATAATAATGGATAGAAACGGCAAGCGGTCCGTATTTTTGGAGGTGAAACCTGGTACTGGCAACGACCAGAACAAGAGGATTGCAATCGCAAACCCCAGGAAACCCAGGATGAGATTAATCACTTCTGAAACTGTCATTTAACCTGCCTCCTTCCTCTATAGGTGAAATTCAAAAATGTGACAATCCCCGTCCACCCTTTATGTCAGCTGAATAATCGTACACATTGCCTGTATCATCCTGGATCAGCTCCTGTGCGGTGATCCTGGCTGATAACAGCACGATTGGGACACCGGCACCTGGATGTGTACTGCTTCCGGTGAAATACAAATTTTCACAATGGCTGGCCTTGCTCTGCGGACGTTTGTGGTTGCTTTGATCCAGCGTTGGCTGCAAGCCGAATGTGGCACCACGATAGGCGTTGAATTTCGACTCGAAATCCAGTGGTGTGGTATACGTTTCGGTGACAATCTCATTTTCAATATTTTCAAAGCCGCGGATCTTCTTTAATTCATTTAAAATGTAGCTTCGATAATAGGAAATAGTTTCATCATCCCATTCATAGTCTGCTGCTTCAACATTTGAAACAGGCATCAGAATGTACAGACCGTCCTTCCCCTCTGGCGCAAGGGATGGATCCATTTTTGACGCGATGTACACGTAAAAGGAGGCATTCGTCAATTTTTTGCCGTCAAAAATATCCTCCAAGTTCTGATTGAGCTTTTCGTTAAAAATAAACGTATGTACTTGATCGATTTCTTCATATTTTCTGTCCATACCGAGATACATCAGAAAACAGGAACAGGAGTATTGCATGCTGTCTATCTTTTTATCCGTAAACCTCCCTTTAGAAGCCTTGTCCTTTACCAGGTGTTTCATGGCATAAGGAAAGTCTGCATTACAGACCACATAATCGGCAGGGATTTTCTTGCCGTCCACGATAATCCCGTCCGCCTTACGGTTGTGAATGGATATTTCCTGCACATCCTTGCCGTAGTGAATCGTGCCTCCAAGCTCCTTAAAGAGCCTCTCCATGGCTAAGGCCATCGTATACATGCCGCCTTTTATGAACCATACTCCATATAAAAATTGAATCATCGGGATCATCGTATAGAAAGATGGACTTTTAAGGGGGGAAATGCCTATGTACAACGTTTGGAAGCTGATTAACTGCTTCAGCCGTTCATTCTTGATGAATTTCCCCATAAATTTGTCTGCCGTGTCGTATGGTTTCATTTTCAACACTTTTTTCAACAGAGGGAAATTATAAAAATCAGATCTTTTGCGGAAAGGTCTTTGAAGAATGTGCTGCTTCGCGATGACATAACGTTTGTAAATTTCATTCAGATATAGAAAAAATCCTTCCGTATCCTCTTCACTGATGGATTCAATGACCTTTGTCATTTGTATGAGGTCTGAAGAGATATCAAAAGGCTTGTCGGGTATATCACTGAAATAGGCGCGGTAAATCGGATCTAATTTTTCCATCGGTATATAATCATCCGGATCACGTCCGCATAATTCAAATATTTCCCGATACAGTTCCGGCATCATGACGATACTTGGCCCCAAATCAAATGTGTAGCCGTCCAGTTCAATTCGATTCATTTTGCCCCCGGGCCTGGATCCCTTCTCATATATCTCCACCTGGTACCCCGCGTGCTGAAGTCTTATGGCACTGGAAAGCCCCGCTACACCTGCCCCAACGACAATTACCTTCTTACTCATGTGCATTCCCTCATTTCGATACAAGATTCTGCTTCATTTCTTGCTTGCCAAGACCTGCCGTAATGGCCGATATACGCCCGCGATTGTACCGTTGAACAACGATAATCGGAAGGTTGAATAAGGCGGCATACAGGATCATCACCCATCCTGCCCATACTGGATTCCATATGAAGAACAGCGGAGCAGGAACAATGGAGAGCCAATGTGTCAGTTCCGCGCGTTTCGTTTCCGCGGCAAATACCATCAAGTCCCTCGACTTCGTTCCATGCAAACCCTTTTTACTGTAGCCCTTTTTGAAAAAAATCGTTCCATCCAGAATCAAACCCTTCCACATCTTCACCCGGAATAAACGCTGCCACAATTTTCCCGATTGTTCGAAGGAGAAAGTCTGAAACCAGAAATGGTCTTTCAAAAACCATGAAAAAGGCAGTTTTAAGCAAATAGCCGATATGGCGAGATGAAAGAACGTCCAGGCAAACACATCAATGATAATGATCCAATTGACAGGAAGTGATACGATCATGACAAAACTCCTTACACAATTCAGTTCAAAGATTTCTCAATTAAAGGCTGTTTTCGTAAGCATTGTTGTTAAAATCTTAGTGCCGATTTTAACGTAAAACTAGCTGTTTGGCGCGTTGAAATAGAGCATCCAGGCTCTTTTCTTGCTATATACGTTTTTTTATCGCATAAGTGATCCCACTTTAATGATAAACGCAACAAATTTTGAGAAAAGAGCCTGATTAAAATAGCCACTTTCTTATCTTTTTCAATACTTTCAAATTTTGATCCGAATACGGCGGGTACTTTTGCTGAAGATGAAGGTAGTGATACGCTCTGAAATCGGTTTTCTCGTAGCTGAAAGCGAGAAAACCAGCCTTCCCGTGGTAAGCACCGTATCCGCTTCTCCCCTTCCCTCCAAATGCGATATAGGGACTCGCGGCATGGTGGATCACCTGATTGACGCTGATGGTTGGTGAATGCATGTGCTCCTTGAACAGAAGGATCTCGTCCCTGTCTTTGCTGAAAATATACCCTGTAAGCGCATCACGCTGGATCATCAGGCTGGACAATAATGTGTCAAAATCCCTAAAGGGAATGACAGGCAATACCGGTCCGAATATCTCTTCCTGCAAGATCGGGCTTCCCTGTTCAATATCCGTCACCACAGACGGGGCGATGAACAAATGGCTTCGATCATATGTACCTCCATGCTGGACTTTCCCCTGCCCCATCAACCCGACCACCTTCTGAAAATGGGCTTCGTGGCAAATGCGGCCATAATCTTTGCTTTCCTGCGGTCTATCCCCGTAGAAAGCGAGAATCGAAGCAGAAAGTTCAGTCAGCGTTTTTTCATAAATGGACTGATGAACAAAAAGGGTGTCCGGTGCAATACAGGTTTGCCCTGCATTAAGGAATTTCCCCCAGACGATTTCCCTGATGGCTGCTTTTGAAAAGCCTGTTTCACCGATGACACAGGGGTTTTTCCCGCCGAGCTCCAGGATCACCGGGGTGAGCTGTTTGGCTGCCTGCTCCGCCACTATCTTTCCTGTTTGCCCGCTTCCTGTGAAGAAAATCAGGTCAAAAGAGCTTGAGGTCAAAAAACTCGCGGTCTGTGCGTCACCTGTCACAACGTGTAATTGTTCGATAGAAAAGGTGTGATTAATGACTTCTTTCAGCAGCTGCGCCGTTGCCGGTGCATGCTCGGAAGGCTTGATCACACAACGGTTTCCGGCGGCGATGGCACCGATTGCCGGCATCAATGTAAGCTGGAGGGGATAATTCCATGAACCGATGATGAGTACACTCCCGTATGGATGCCTCTTCCGATTGACCCTTTCGACATATCCCATTTTCAGATGATGGGACGTAGTCGGCCGGCTCCATTTTCCTAGATGCTTGCAGACAAAATCGATTTCATTTAAAAGAACAGCAAATTCAGATGAAAAGGCTTCGAATGCAGGCTTCCCTAAATCGGAATGAAGAGCTTCCATGAAGGCCCCTTCATTCTCCAAAAGGACCGATTTCAACTGATGAAGCAGTTTGATGCGTGCTTCTTTTGAAGACAGCCCTGAGGAAAATAGATCCTCCCTCTGTTTGACCGGCAATGCCTCTAGAAAAGCACGATCATCTTCAGGCATGGGATGTATCCCTCTCAACAATTTTCTCGCCTACAAGCTGGCCGCTTAAGGTAACCATTGGCATTCCGCCGCCCGGGTTCACCGTCCCCCCGACAAAATAGAGGTTGTCATACTTCTCACTCTGTTTCGGATGCTTGAACCCTTTATTCTTCTTTTTGTCTGACACGGTCCCATAAATCGCCCCGCGGTCGGAGCCATACGTGCGCCTGATGTCTTCCGGTGTCCACATATCCCTAGTGACAAGATTGTCGCGCAAGCCATCGAGGCCCATTCTCTCCAATTTGATCAGGACCCGCTCAGCGAATTGTTCATATTCCTCCTGCGTATACGGATTTTCATCCCGGATGAAAGGAATATGAGGCAGCACCTTGATATTTTCATGTCCTGCAGGCGCCTGTGTAGGATCGGTCTTATTGACATTGACCAGATAGATGACCGGGTCTTCCGGCAGTTCACGTCGGTGGAAAATCGATTGCATTTGCTCTTTCATATTTTCTGCGAAAAAGAAATTATGATGGCGCAGCTGAGGGTAGCTCTTCTTCACGCCAAGATGCATCACGAGACCGGAACTGGCTGGTTCGAATTTCTTTTTTAATTTTTTAATATAATGGCTGTCTTCCTCCAGCAACCGCTCGTAAACCGGTATGACTTCCATATTGGAAACATAGTAGTCTGCCGTAATCCGTGTCCCGTCTTCCAAAAGGGCTCCGGTAATCTCGCCATCCTTCTTTTCAAGTTTGACGATTGGCTTTCCAAGGTGGAAAGTAACCCCCACTTCTTCAGCCAGCTTCACAAGGCCGTCCGCGAGCTTGTGCAAACCACCGGGAACATACCATACCCCCTGCTCATGCTGCATGTAAATCATCATATTCATCACGGCTGGCGCATCGTAAGGGGAAGAACCCACGTACTTGATAAAATAGGAAAGCATATCGCGGAACTGCTCATTACTGATCCGCTTATCGAGGGACCTATGCACCGTCGAAAACAAATCAAAGTTCTTCAATGCAGTGAACAGACTCGTATGTTTCATCATTTCTCTCGTCGAATCCACACCATGCTTAAATAACGTTTTATCCGTCATATCATATAGCGTTTTCGAATAATCCAGCAGACTTTGATATTCACGGATGTCCTTTTCACTGAGAGATTCGTTCTTCTCCAGCATGTCGTTCAGATCTTCATATAAATCTATGATATTCCCATCTGGGAAAAAAGAGCGCCATTGATGATCGAGCTTTTCAATCTGGACATAATCCTTCATGGATTTTCCACTGGCCGCAAACAATCTTTCAAAAATATGCGGCATCGTCAGGATGGAGGGACCCAGATCAAAACCAAAGCCATCTTGGTCAAGACGGTTCAACTTTCCTCCAATGTGATTGTTTTTTTCATATAAGGAGACATCATATCCCGCCTGTGCAAGTGAAATGGCAGCCGACACTCCGCCAAGTCCGCCTCCAATAATAAGTACCGTTTTATTTTTCAATGGTTACTGTCCCTCCTGTTTCGAAATCTTGCTATGAATTTGCTCTGAAATTTTTTCCAATGCATCAAGTCTATACCCTTTGCACTTATCTTATACCCTCGATCGCTCTAAAAGGAACAGATGAATGTGCTGGGGTCATGATTCAATATGCAGGAGATTAAGAGACTGCTTTTAAGTATAAAGAGATTCAGATACTATCTAATATTCCACAACATACTGGCATAACCCTTCTTTATGGGACATAGGGACAGGTTCCTTGTCCCACCACCAGCAGCTACCTTATCCATAAATCCCACCTTCATCAAAACCCTCCCCAATTGTGGACTGGAGACCATTGGGACAAGGAACCTGTCCCCGCATCCCACATCTCCTTGGAACTGCACTTCTCCCCACTCCGCTCCGGGACACCAACACTGTCCCCCCGTCCCACATTTTCTTAAGAATTCTTAAGGTTTTTCTTCGTGGTTCCTTTATGTTTTGGGTCTATTGTTACCTTTGTACTCAAAACGAAGGAGTGAATAGGATTTGAAATCGATCAAGTTTTTTCTTCAATATATCTTTAGTCCAAGGAAGGTTGGCGCGGTTTTGCCAAGTTCCGGCTTCCTGGCTGATAAAATGATTGAATCGGTTGAATTCCATTCTGCGCGCTATATTGTAGAATATGGAGTGGGGACGGGCGTCTTCACGGATAAAATCATTCAATTCAGAAACCCCCGAACCATCGTCATGCTGTTTGAGAGCAATAAGGTGTTTTACCAATCTTTAAAAGAACGATATAAAAGGGAAGCTAACCTTATCATCATTAACGATTCAGCAGAAAACATAGATAAATATTTGGAGAAATACAGGATCCCTTATCTTGACTATGTAATCTCTGGTCTGCCATTTGCCAGTTTGCCGACTGAGGTCTCGAATGTTATTTTAAATAAAACCAGGAAGCTACTGAAAGACGGAGGCTCGTTTATTACTTTTCAATATTCCCTTTTGAAAGTTTCTCTTTTTGACCAATATTTTGAGCACATTGATATTCAGCGGGAATACCGCAATTTCCCTCCTGCCTTTGTGCTAAGCTGCCAGAACAATAGAATTTCAACCCAGTGGAAAAGGTGTGAATAGATTGAGCACGAAAATTTTGATTGTGGATGACGATCCGGATATCCGAAACCTGATTGCGATTTATTTAGAAAATGAAGGCATGGAGACCCAAAAGGCGGAGGATGCAGCAGAAGCATTGACGCTGCTGGAACTCGAGGACTTTGACCTCATCATTTTAGACATCATGATGCCGAAAATGGATGGGATTGAAGCCTGTCTGAAGATCAGGGAAGAACGGCATATGCCCATCATCATGCTGTCGGCGAGATCAGAGGATATGAATAAAATCCATGGGCTGGCTTCTGGTGCCGATGATTATATGACCAAGCCCTTCAACCCTTTGGAGCTTATTGCCCGAATCAAGTCTCATCTTAGGCGGTATAAAAAATATAATACAGAAGTTGAAGCCGACAAAAGCGTAATTGAAATCGGCGCGCTAAAAATAAACACGGATACCCGCCAGGTCTGGACTGGGAAAAAAGAAGTCAGGCTCACACCGAAGGAATTCGATATCCTTGAACTGCTTGCCCGAAATAAGGGAATCGTGTTAAGTGTCAGCAAAATATACGAAGCCGTTTGGAAAGAGGACTTTTTCAAGTCGGATAATAACGTGATGGTGCATATCACTAAAATCCGGGACAAAATCGAAGAGGATCCAAAGCGTCCCATTTATATCAAAACGGTATGGGGAGTCGGCTATAAAATATGAAATGGAACTGGTTTAAGAACTCACTACTAGTCAAGCTCCTCGCAGCAGTAGCATTCAGTTTCCTTGTATCAATCGTCGTCATGGCCGTCATCTCCCAAATCATTTTGCATCTCTACAATGTGCAATTTCTGACGGAAGAAATCGGCGTAACCACTTACAATATGCTGGTATTTTTAATCTTTTCTGTCGTGATTCTTTCCTTTATACTCACGTTTCTCGCCATCACCCGGAACAAGCTGCTCTATATCAAACATATCACAGAGAGCATCAACCAAATCGCCAATGGAAAATTGGGATGGACGATCGATCGGAAAGGAAATGATGAATTAAGCAGGCTTGCAGAAAATATCAATAGCATGTCCAAAGAGCTGGCCGATAAATTCGAATACGAACGGCAGCTGGAACTGGCCAAGAATGAACTCATCACCAACGTATCGCATGATCTGCGTTCGCCTCTGACCTCCATCATCGGCTATTTGGACTTGCTGCGAAGAGGCGAATACTCCGGCCAAGATCAGTTGAATGACTATCTCGATACGTCCTATGCCAAATCAAAACGCCTGGAAACCTTAATCAATGAGCTGTTTGAATATACCCGGTTATCAAGTCCTGATGTCAAATTAGACTTCACGGAAGTAAACTTGAACGATCTAGTCGACCAGTTAATCGGGGAATACGTCCCCATGTTTGAAAAACAAAACCTATCCATTCGAAAGACCATGCCTGATTATGAAATTCCAGTGGTAATGGATGTCGAGAAAATGATTCGTGTCTACGAAAACCTCCTGATGAATGCGATCAAATACAGTTTAAAACCGTCTGAAATCCATCTCACTCTGGAAACCGACGGATCCAGGGCGGTCATGAAAATATCAAACCGGGTCGAATCCCCTCCTGAGGATTCGATGGATAAACTATTTGAACGTTTTTATATAGGCGATAAAGCAAGAAGGACCAACCAAGGAACAGGCCTCGGACTAGCCATCTCCAAACGAATCATTGAACTGCACGGCGGAAACATCCGTGCAGACTATCATGACGGATGGATCACCTTCGTCATAGAACACAGCTACGGGACATAGGGACAGGTTCCTTGTCCCTCCACCAGCAGCTGCCTTTTCCATACATCCTACCTTCATCAAAAACCTTCCCATTTATGGACTGGAGACCATTGGGACAAGGAACCTGTCCTCTCATCCCGCACGCATCCCGCTGAACTGCCCCTCTCCACTCCACTCTCAGACAGCAACCCTGTCCCTTCATCCCATATATTGAAAGCTGGCCAAGGTAGTCTAAAAAAAACCAATCCTTTATAATGATATAAAGGAGGTGAATTAAATGGAAAAGCAAATTATTAAGATGTTGACTGAAATCCAAAGCGAAATGAAGGAGTTTCGAAGCGAGTTAGCCGAGACTCGTAGTGAGTTAAAGGAAACTCGTACTGATGTCAAAGACATTAAAAATACAGTCCACCGAATTGAAACCGCACAAACAGAAGATGTCATAGCCATGTTAAAAGTAACAAGCAAAAATTCCGAATCTGATTTTCATTACTTGAACACAAGAATAACCAATATTGATAAACGTGTATTCAACCTAGAAAGCAGAGCAGACCGTTAATCGTCATTACAGGAAATAACGGTGCTGGCGATTAACGTATTCCCACAGTTCCACCCCCAACACGACCCACAATATATTTCTCCTTTCATTTAAAGTTTTTCATACTAAAAAAACCAAAAACAGAGCCAGCACCCCTGCTGCAAAACCACAGGGAGACTGGCTTTATTTGGGACATAGGGACAGGTTCCTTGTCCCACCACCAGCAGCTGCCGCTTCCATACATCCTACCTTCATCAAAACCCTTCCCATTTGTGGACTGAATCCCATTGGGACAAGGAACCTGCCCCCGCATCCCACATCTTCTCGGAACTGCACCTCTCCCCTCTCCACTCCGTTCTGGGACACCAACACTGTCCCCCCGTCCCACCTTCATTTATAGTCCTTCATA
Organism: Falsibacillus pallidus; assembly: GCF_050990905.1. Lineage (GTDB taxonomy): Bacteria > Bacillota > Bacilli > Bacillales > DSM-25281 > Falsibacillus > Falsibacillus pallidus_A. The sequence continues at coordinate 774,679 of NZ_CP158866.1, read as the reverse complement.
ATACTCCTGGCTGCATAATAGCCGCTGAGAGCCGAAGATAGTGTTCCCGGTCCCGGAAAGACCTGTTCGCCTACAATGTACAGCTGCGGCAGTGAAGACCGGACACTTTTCGGTTTGGTGATGGCATTTCGAACGGTCAGCGGATAGCCCCCAACTGCCCTTTTTCCGATATAGCGCTCATAGGTCAGGGGAGTGCCGGCTTCTGCAAACAGCAGGTTCTCTTTTACAGGGATGACCTTCTCGATCTCCGTGAGAATCTCTTCTGTCACCTGCTCTTTGATCCGCTTGTACTCATCCTCTGTATATTTCGACCATCCCTCTAATTCAGTATGCAGCGAGACCGTCATCATCACTTCCCCTTCAACCAATTCACCTTTTCGATCAACAGAATGATTGAAGGTGACATAAATAGGTCCATGGGTGTTCGAACTAAGAGAGGGAGAATCCAGACTCGGGACGATTTGATAAGCGAAAGGGAATTTCCTTTCCTTTAACGACTCTCTCAACCCTTCTTTAGACAAAATGGCATCGACCCTAAAGGCTCCCCAGGAAAACTCGTCCTCGCTCTCATAGCTCGTTCCCTCCCCAAAGGAGATGCCAGAATTGTTGATAACAAAATCGAAGGAAGAATTACATTTGCGACTGGACACATTCCATTGTTTCCGGCTTTTATCATATAAAAGGCTTTCAAGCGGAGACACTTTCAATATCTCGCCGCCGAGCTCTTTAATGCGATTGGCCAGTGCTTTTGCCAGCTGGCCCATCCCATTTTCGATAAAAAAACTTCCTCTCCGATAAATCGTCAGAGCGAGACTGGATGGAAGCAAGGCTGCCTCCGTGACATCCGTCTGTACAGCGTCAAGAAGCTGGGCATTCAATAGTTGACGCAGTGGTTCATACGATTCAAGATGATATTTCCTCATGAGATCTTCAACTGTATACAATGCATACCGTGCCAAGCGGGCCATGGATCTTGGATGCTTTACAGCGTGAAGAGGCAAGCTTCCCAAGTCATGTCGTTTTCTGACAGGCAAAGAAACCCTGCTTTCTGTCACAGCCAATACATCATCACTTATACGTTGAAGAGCTTCCCAGAACCTTGCCACATCCCCGGTTCTCGAATGAAACGCTTCCTTCAGTTTCTGTGCCCACAAGGCTGAACTTTTTACGATTGAAACCTTCCCTTCCGGCAAAATGACATCCATAGGATGAAGCAGTTCTTCTGCGGGCAGATCGATATCCAGTTCCTTCAATAAGGTTCTCAACAAGCCATTTTCCTCCAAACCAAACGCAATCGTCGCACCTGTCGGAAACTTCCGACCCTTCCGAACATACCACCCCGCTGAACCTCCAACAGTCGTGGCCTTCTCAAGGACCGTCACCTTATACCCTTCTTTCGCTAAATAGGCCCCAGCCATCAATCCGCCCACACCCGCACCAACAATACAAACAGACTTAGACAAAGGATCACCTCCGCTCCTTGCTTCCCGCAATCAATGTTCGTTGTAGTTGCCATCATTATACCCTTCATAGACCAGAGATAATAAAAATGGAGGTGCTGCGATGTGCTGTGGGACATAGGGACAGGGTCCTCGTCCCGCCGCTTCCCTGGCCGCCATCGTTCACTGGGACACCATACCTGTCCCCCCGTCCCAGAACAAAAAAAGATACCTTTCCAATTAGAAAGATACCTACCTAAAAACCGCTTCCCGTATCACTTTAAACGCCTGGGTAGGCTGCTTCTGCAAAATCTCAAACGGGATGCTATCTATCATTTCATCATGCTGCATGATTTCGATTTGTTCATTTTGTGCATTCAATAACACTTCCACATGCCCAATTTGATACGCTTGTATTTTCCGGGCAAAATCCACTGCCGTATCATCCAAGCTTGTTCTCACTCGACTATTAAGCCTTCTCAACATCCGCCAAAGCTTGATCTCTTCCCCAGATTTCATAAACAGTTCTGGAAGCTCCTCTGCCTGCTCCAGCAGGGACAATGTGGTGACCAAATGTGATTGAATGCCATATCCAACTGGATGAATAGCTTTCTTCAACAGCATCCAGCTCTCAATTTCAAATCTTACTTTTCCCTCTAAAACTTTCACATCCTGAACTCTTCCATAAAACTGGATGCCATTTTCTGCTCGCGTCTCTTTACTTACTTCTGATGTTACATACAATGCAGCATAAACACTTTTTTGCCAGTCTTTTCGAAGGCCAACAACCTCAATCTCTACGTACTTATTTCTTTTAAATTCCTCATATACCTTAGTATCACTTATCGTTGCAATTAGTACCTTTTCATCCAATGATGAATACCAATGAGTCAGTGCACCCGTTGGCAGAACCCCTTCCTCCTGCAGTTCCTCAGGGTTGCTCTCCACTAAGCGCTCCACTAATTTTTCTACCAACACAGTTGAATTAGGCAAAAAAGGCAGTCCTCCGATATTAACTTCATCAATGCTTTTATAAAAAGGATGCTCAAGATACGCTTGTTCTTCGTGCCATGGAAATAAAATATACGCCCCAAAAGAATAACGCTCGTAGCTGTCTCGCTGATCATGCTTCTTCACCAGTGCATCACGATACCGGTGCATGGTATTAATATCTTCTTCCAACGGTCCGACTTTTTCTGCAGCAGCACCCGTCCCAAAGCCAAAATCAATTCGATACTTGGCATCAAACACATAATGATAATGATTATGCGAATGCTTCTTCTCTACCTCAAGCATAATATCAGGCTTCTGCGTCACAGTAGGCAGCTTCCCTTCTCTCTTTTGAAAAGAAAGAACAATCCGTTCCCCCGTTTGAGGATGTTTAAATACTTGCTTCGCATTCGACGTCTGGTCCAAGTCAACAAACAATGCTCCGTGGCGAATCACGACAACATCTTGATAATCGGCTACATAATTCTTTCGCAAAATCTGCCCCATCTTCAAGTACGTCCAATATTCATAAAGAGTGGCCACATCTTTCACTGACATTTTAAACAACTCGCCTTCTAGTGCCAGTCCTCTTGTTACCACTAAATAAATCTTGTACGCATCTCGATATCCGATCTTACGTTGGATTACCATCGAGGTTACTTTTCGATCGATCGGACTGATACTTTTCCAAAAAGGCTTGTTCACATAAGCTTTCAGCTTCTTCTGCATACCCATTACTTTCCCCAGTAAATCTTCATCAACTTTCCGCTCATATCTGCCAGACTGTCCAGCAGCCTTCTTAGCCAAGTCCGTTAGCTTGTGCATTAGCCGCTCCATCATCCATTTCACAAACCGATTTTCCAAGGTATCGTAGGTAATGGTCTTGCGAGCGTTTAACCCTTTCACTGGAAAAACAGATTGATTATGCAGCACGATTCCTTTATCCGTCTCTATAAATAATTGAGGATTTCGCTGTAAATGTTTTCTGCCTTTACTATCCAGCTTCTTGATCCGCTCGCCTCTTACCATCTGATGCTCCGTTAGCAGCTGATGATGCGGCTGCTCCTCAATGCGTTGAATAGACTTAATAAAGCCATCGAAGTAAAACTCGATCAATCGGTAAAACTCCGTAAGCGAAGGGTTCTCTGACAAGTGATTCGATGCCCCTAAGAAGGTCTTCTTTATAAAATGAAAAGCGAGATTATAAACCTCGTCATTAACCTCTTCAAGAAGTTTCCGATAATCATCTTTATAGCTCAACTTTGTTGGAAAAATTTCAAGCGTAACCTCTAGTAATGTCTTATCCTTATGCTTCACTTGAAAACTCGTAAAACCTACTTCATTCATGAACTGCAAATTCCCCATAAGAATCGGATTCTTCGCTCTTCCTACAGGCTCAACAGCATTTCTTAACCCTGGATGCTCATGATAGAAAGTCAACGCCTTATCCGTCTTCGGAGAAATGACTATTTGATAAACGCCATTCTCAAAGAAAATCGGAGAGTATGAATGCCCCTCTTTACTTTCTAGTGCATCCGTTTCGACATCATACAATCCAACTGATTCTAAATTTTCACCGTTCACTTTGAACCTCATAACCTGCTTCTCGATCACTGAATGCTTTCGATACTGTGATAGATTCTCAAAGCGGGCATTATAAGGCATCCCTTTTATGTATAGCGACAAATCTTCTGTTTCAATGTACAGAAGCTCCTTCGTTTCCGATCTATTCATCATTAACTACCCCAGAAAGAAGTGAAGCCGTCATGCATAATCTTCGGAATCATATTCGCTAGCTTTCTTGCTGATTTAGGAAAACGCCCCTCATCAGCCATCAAATCTACGCCATCGTCTGACCACTCATGGCCCGTACAGAAACGGAATAAGCTCTTTAAAGCCTCTTCTGTTTTAAGGTCGTTGCCTGTTAAACGCGGAAGAACCTTCTGAAGCAGCTGATAATCAAACGCCTCATCAAATGACATCAATTGCCCCTCATTGTTATAAATCATATAAAAACAAACCTCATCTCGAACACGGTAGCCAAAATGCGCTTTAATCGGTTCCAAAATCGTGTTGGCTTCAACTAGCAAACTTGTAACCTCACGAACTAATTCCTCATGGTCAAAAAAAGCATCTTTTAGTTTCACAAATCTTCCAGCCAACTGCTCATTTGAGATCGATATGGCATCCACATCAGAATCATCTCTCAAGAAGCCAAAGTCATCCAGCACAACATCGTTATATTCAATCGTATTCGCCCTGTCTAAAACTTTTGGACTAAACGGGTGTGTCGTTTCATCCATGTTAACCGTTCCAATAATAAAAACATTATTTCTTAACAGCAGCTTGCCAACTTCTACTTCTTCGACCACAGGAGCAGAAACAATTTCTCCATCCTTTTCTTCACGGCTTTCCATCACACTCAATAAATCGCTAAAATAGTATTCTACCCTTGCTAAGTTCATTTCATCTAACAGAACAAAATATGGCTTATCAAGGTTCTCCGGCTTATTCGCTTCGATTAATACTTTTGTAAATGGACCAGGTTGGAACTCGCCTTTAATGTCTCGATACCCAATTAGATCCGAACCGTCGCTCCAGTCAGGGCGAACGGGAATTAAAGCAAACTGTCCATTATCAGCAGTAGCTCCTAAACTTTCAGCAAAGAGCTTCACGATCTTGGTCTTTCCTGTTCCAGAGATTCCGGAAAGGATCACAAAAGGTTTGGTTTTCAGAGACAGATATAAATTAATGATTTCTTTTCGATTGTAGTAGAAGCCTTTGTTTGAAATGTATGAATGGATGTGATCAACCATTTCTTCATCACTTTTATTACTAATTACTTCTGCTTTATCTATGCCTTCATTTTTATACTCTATGTAACGTTCATAGTAAGACATCATTTGCTCCAAATCGTTTATTAAAACTTCTTCAGAAGGGAAAGAATCTCTGTGGTATTCAATATAAGCTGCAGTCGATAAAGCATATCCTTTTGCTTTTGATGACTCTCCTAAATACAAATCATCGTCCTTTTTAACCTTAGGGATCATCTCAATATTTTCACGGATTTCATGTTTTCGTCTCAGCATATCTTCTTGTGAGGTTTCCGTTACCCCTTGAGCTAGAGTAAGATATAGTCTTTTCATATCTTCGCTGAATAAATAAACGATATAATAGCCTCTTTGAGTAGAAGTCGTAATTTCTTTATTCATAATCGCAATCCAAGGAACAGACGCCCAGTTCCCTTGACCCACTGAACCCGTAACGGTATATTGATCATTCAAAAAAAGTAAATTTTTAAATTCTCTCGGGACATTATTCCTTACATAAGCCCCTATCTGATTCCCTCCAAAAGGTTGAATCTTAGCTGAAACATAGTTATTCATAATATATAAAAGTTTTTCATGTATCGACGTATTCACTATTTGGTGCTCCTTTTGCATATTAACTTGAATGTTTGGGCTATAACTGTCATCAATTAATTCTACATACTTAAGCCATTCGAGGAGATTTGTCGTTCTTTCTATAGCAACACTATCCACCATTAAGTTGTCCCCACGTGAATTTCTTACAATTAGTTTCCCTATCACTATCAAGGCTCTCTTTTTCTCTTTGGGGCTATGCTCTTTTAATAACCCTAATAGTTCAAGAGCAATTCTGAAATACTCTTTTTGTAACATAAGTTTTCTTAATAGCTCTTTCTGATTAGAGGATTGATTATATTCTTTAAAGAGTTCTTTATTTTGCTGTTGATTCTGATCCAGAAAACCTAACAACCTTAGGTCTTGCCGTCCTCTTGATTTTATTCGATATTCATTACCTTCAAGTTGTTCGCTTAATTTTTCAGGTTGATAAACACCCGCAATAACCTCCTCTATAAAGGTTATTACTTTATGGATCTGCTCATTAGGCAATTCATCTGTTTTGAACTCTATTAACGAAATCGCTGTCTTTTGTCCCTCTTCCACTACCTTTACAAAAGGAAGCTCTGCAAAAAAAGACATAATAAAAGAAGTTCGCCCTTTTGTTCTCACAAAGTCCTCTTTGGAAGCTACGCGCTTAGAAGCAAATTCATCCCATGCATGCTGTATAAACTCAAAGGGAATTAACTCTAGTGGAGTTGTCTTTTCTCCACGCCGGAACTTCCCCATTGAAGAGTCCGTCTCTACATATATACCTTTATCATCTGTTTTTCTAATGTAATTACTTTTATTTAATGATAAGGTTTCTATCATTTCAGTTCGTTTTGCCAATGCTTTTAAGATTTCTATGATCATAGATGTCTCCTAAAGGTAGTTTTCTATAGTTTAGCAAATTATTTCCAAGTGGTGCATGAATTCTCTAAAAGATCAGCAACCAATTCTACTGTCAGCACATCCGTTTCAACAGCGTAATACCCATTCAGTTCCTCAAGGCATTTTTTTCAGCAGTTTTTGTTATCCTGTTTATTAAGAATTCCGATTGAATATCCTTCTTCTTTTCGATATTTTTTGGTATTTTATCCTGGACCAGTTTGTTTTAGGTTGGCAACACATTAACCACTTAAAATTTGGTAAAATTATTTAAATTTCTACCAATTATGCATTTGCGTTAGTGTCTTAGAGAAATATAAAAATGTTACTCTATAATATGTAAAAAGCCAAACTATCACAGTTTGGCTTGCTACTTTAAAAGATTACTTGTTATACCAAAACCAGGCTGGCTTATTTTTTGATGCTTTACCTCCAACTGGCTTAAATCTAAAGCATACTCCTTCTTCTTCTAAAGGCTTTAGGATGGCTTTTATCCTCTTGTCACCTATTACCCAAATAGATCCCCCTTTGCTACGATTATCGACATATTCTAGTTTATGACTTTTCAAATAGTTTATTAGATTTTCTTTTCCTATAAATTCGTTTTCTTCTTTCTTTTCATGAATCAAAATATCGGGGTCATCTAGATTAGAAACCTCTGTAGCTATAGTGTTACTAAAGTTGTCTTGGTAAGAATATTCAATATCATTTGAATCAGCAGCAATCTCTTTGATTGAATATTCTCTGTCTGTAAAAAGTTGTGAAATATCATAGTAATAGCTTAAATATTCTATAAATAGCTTTTGGAGCTCTTCTTTATGAAGCGTTGGAGACATGATTACTGGGTAGCTTTTATTAAACTCAAAGATAACCCGTCGGCCAACACGTTCATCGTCTCCTAGATCTTCACGACCTTTAATTTTTGTTTTTAATACTCTTGATATATTCAATTCATCAATGATACTTAAAATATTCACCAAGAAATGTTCATTTCTAAAAATTTCGTATTTTATAATATAATTATATAGATCTAGGTTATCAATAATTAATTCGTAATACTTGAGACGGTCTTCCCTATCACTGATATTATCGTCAATGTATTGGGCCGCTAAAATAATTTTATAAATATAGTTCTCCCAGTCAAACTTTTTGAGGACTATGTTTCGAAAAATACTTTCTTTTTCAGCTACTTCAGGATACTCTGTTAAGATAAAATTTTGTTTATGTGTTAATAGTAACGAATGCCAAAACGTCTCATCTAAAAGTAAATCTCTCTCTGAGTTTAAATAATATTTAGAAATGGTTTGAAAAGCAGTTAAAAAGCTCTTTCTTTTATCTTCTTCACTTCCCCGCCCCATATAAATAGGGAAGTCAGGAGCTTCTCGGATATAAACTACCTTATCTGAAAAGTACTCTTCCTTGTCATTTAAATTGCCCTGAAGGAAATCAGTATATAAAGAGGTTGAATTTTTATATCCTTTCTCCAGCAATCTAACTTCCACTCCTAACAACCTCCTCTAATGTCGCTGTGTACCTTTCAATAATGCGATCTGAAATCATATAAATAACTTCATCAATATTGTCCATGTTTAGCTCTGTCACATTTTTCTTCTTCATTAAATTAAATAATTTAAAATCCAGAGAGCCTTCGGGTTCCTGAATCTCATATATATCTACATCACCATCATCACTATTATTAATGATAAATGCTTGAAGTGCTTTAGAAAGTCCAGCATAAATGTATGGGTGGTTTAGCACATTGCTATTTGGAAGACTACTAAACTGGAATTCTGGTCTTCTATAATGTATAACAATAGTTTCCTGTCCCAATTCAACCTTAATATCTGATTTTAAGTTTTCGTTTAATTTTTTCTGAAAGAGATCAAACGGTTTATTAATACTTCCATCAAATACAATAACGTTGGAATATCCTAATAAAGAAAACTTAGGAACAGTTATTTGTTCTCTAAACTGAATGTAAAATTCGCTTAAATCATCATTTTTTATATATGAAATTTCTTCCAAAGCTTGTATGTGTAATTGAATAGATGTTCTTTTTGTAAGAGAGATACGGGTTTTGTGCAGTTTCACAGAACTTTGTGCAGCATTCAATTTAAAAAACTTATTATCCTTAGACTGTATAATGAGAATCAATTGTGCCTTTCCACGAATTATCTGTTCTCTCAAAAATTGTGATTCAATCTCATATGTAAAATGAAAGTGATAATAGTCTGCATTCTCACTGACGTCTACATCTAAATCAAAGAGATTAGATTCATAACTATGAGAAGTGTTAGATAAAACTGGATATGGAAAGTTAGCATCTTTTCGATATATCACTTCTTACACCTCCACATAGTAAACAAACTTTAATGAACGATTAAATGATCTACTTAGATTTAACTGGAGTTGAGCAATTCCATTCCTTATTTGCACATTTTTAATAACGTTTTTTCTATAGGCACACGACTCTCTAGAGTTCATATCTAAAATCCCCTCATAGCTGTTTTGAATCTGAAATTCATCTGCATACTCTACACCCATGCCATCAATAATTGATAATGAAATATCACAAGCATTCTCACCAGCGAATATATCGCTCTGAGAAAAATTAAATTTAATCATTTCCTTATTCTCAAGAATAACTCTCTCTACCATATCAGGATGTGCACTATAACGTTCTTTTCCTTCTTGATTATCATCAATATTTTCATTACTTTTTTGCCTCTTAAGAGGATCTCGTTTTCGGTTGGTGGTGCTGTCTTTGCTGTCTTTGCTGTCTTTGTTATGTTTTTCTTGTGGTCCACGCTTTTCTTTTTGAGACTGTCTTGTAGTCGACTTCACTAAGGATTTATCTTGATTAATCTTCACTGTTCCTAATGAGTTTTCAAGATCTTTTTTAAAGTGTGATTCCACTATATACAGAATATCCTGTGTATCGATTTTTCCATCTGTTGGATTATTTTCTTTTATAGCCTCTTCAATTACCTTTGCAATCTCTTTCGATAGATTATTAATAAATCTGGTGGCTAATCTCTTTAAGTTCCTATCATTAAAATGGTCTTTTGATAGTTTTGTATGAGATTCATTCTCTAAAGACTTTAAATAAGCATCTTCATCGGAACCACCAATCAACAAAGCATTAAACGGTTTTGTTGCATTTGACGCAACTATAAAATCCTCAATCTTCATCCCAATTGTCCTCACAATTGCTACTCTACCTTTTGGAATTCTCTCATCGTACCTAAAATAAAGTTGAAAGTGGAAATCTTTTACTCCATTTGACACTGTAATCTCTTTAGCAGTTGTGTTCAAATATGTATCCACATATAAAGGAGTAAATTCTTTTTTTGCCTCAGTGATGTCCTGGTTGTAGTAGGCTTGATCTTTGACATACTGCAAAATTGTATCTTTATTAATTTTTTTATCATTCACAAGCACTTCCAACTTATTTTTTAGAATGGAGATAAAGAAGCTATCACAAATGCTTTTAACAATTTCATTTTCATCATCATATTCTTCACGAAAATATGGAATTATAATTTTTAAGCCCCTTGTGTCTTTCTTAAAAACTTGATTAAAGCTGTTTTCATATGGATAAAACTTTGAGTTGTTATTTTCCCATTTTACATCTGTAAAGTATCCTGTTGATCTAAAAGCCTTCCCATTATAGAAATGCTCAATCAATTGTACCGTTCCACCTAAATGCTGGTCTCCGTTGGCGTCACAATTCGCAAAGTACATAACATGTAAGTCAGATGCCGCATTAGAAGCTATTTTCCCTATTCCATGAGATCCCCCTCGTGATACTTCCATTTCCTCACGGTCTTCCTCAAAGTGAACACCTTTGTTATAGGCATAGATCCCCCAAGTATCTTTCTTTGATCCACTCTGCCCATTTTTTGCTCCTGTTAATCCACGGGTATTAATATCTTCAAAAGAAATATATTTGACTTCATCTTGGTTAAGTTTGTTCTTCATATGAGTGATAGTTTCATTTGTATATGTATTCCGACCTTCCAGTTTCAGAATACGCTCCCTTACTTCATCAATACCTGGAATATGTACTTTATGAATTGTTCCTGTCTTAACTCTCAATACAACCGGTTCATTATTGTCTATCAAGCGACCATCTAGTGAGTTCTGTAAATTTTCTCGAACTAATCCACTTACCCCCATGTCGTAAAATCGTTCTAATGATTTATTAAAATTAGATTCTTCAATATTAGGAATCGGAGAGAACTTCCATTTTCCTTGTGTGAGAACTTGTGACATTGTGTTGGTCTCCTTTTCATAATTTAATTTCTGATATTGCATTGTCCAATAAAACCGTGGATTTACTGAAAAAATAGTTTAAATATACTTAAACGACCAGCATAATAATGCTTAACACTTACTATTTTACCATGTATATCCATATTTAAAATATATGGTTGTAAAATAGATGGAACTATTAAAACAATTTTTTATTGTAAAGATAAAAAAGACCGCAAATAGCGGTCTTTTTATAACTGTTCAAGTTTTAAATTCATTTTTGTAGTGATATTAGAAGTTTTCTTTCGTTATTATTTCACTCCCACCGAAACACCCAACTAGCCAGTGCAAACCCACCTACTAGCCAGACTGCCAGTATCAGTGTATCGGTTCCCAAATCGAGAAACGGTGTTCCGAGGTTCATGGTTTCCCTGAGGGCAGAGCTCAGGTGGGCGATTGGGAGTACCTTGACGATGGGCTGGATGAGGTCCGGCATGTTGCTTACGGGGAAGAAGACTCCGCCGAGGAACAGCATCGGGAATGTGACGAATCCAGCGATCGGGCCGGCGCTCTCCGGGTTTTTGGCCAGCCCTGCGATGATGAAGCCCAGGGACATGAACGCCAATGTGCCGAGAATGATGAAGAAAATCAAGGCTGCCCAGGAGCCGGCGACGTTGATGCCAAAGATGAGATTGGCAATGAGGACGACAAGCAGCGCCTGCGTTCCGTTCAGCACGAGCCTTGCTGTGATCTGGGCTGCAATGAACGTCGATGCTTTGAGCCTTGTTCCCTGCATTCGGCGAAGGATTCCCCTCTCACGCCAGGCAGCGATTTGTCCCGCGACTCCGTTCATGTTGTTATTCATGATCATCATGGCGACGATTCCCGGGACAAGGAAATCGACATATCGGATATTGATGGCTTCGATGCCGACTTTTTGAATCGTCACGGCAGGCTTATATCCTGCCAGGTGCTTGCTGTATTGATCGACGATCCCGTTCACGACGGTGAGGCCGAGTTGGGCGGTCGTCAGGTTTTTCTCATTGTAATAGACAGGAAGGGCGAATTCCTTTCCTTCACTCTTCACGTTATCCCCGTAGCCTTTCGGGATTTCGATGAGAAGCTGGATGTCCCCGTTTTTGACGGCTTTTTTCCCAGCTTTGGTATTGTCATAGTTGACCAGTTTAATTCCGTCATTTTTCTTAAATAATGCCTTTAAATCCTTGGATTGTGCCGTTTGATCCTTATCGATCAGTCCTGCATCCAAGCTGAGGGAATCGTCTCCCCCGGCAAAGGATCCAAGGGCCACCATCAGGATGATCGGGAACAGCAATGTGAAGAATAGGACTTGTTTGTTGCGTGAAAAAATCCGTAGTTGGGCGAGTGTCAGCTGCCAGTAGCCTCTCATGATTCACGCAGCCTCCTTCCTGTCATGTGAATGAACACATCTTCCAATGTCGCCTGCCTTGTCTGCAGGTCTTCAATTTTAATTTCCCGCTCGGACGCCACTTCGATGAGCGAAGTCAAGGCGAGCTGCAGGTCATCCGTATACAGCTGGACAAAGGCGTCCTTGACGGCTGCTTCCTTCACCCCGTCCATCCGCTCGAACCATTCCGGCTCCGGCGGGTTGTTCAGATGGAATTCGATTGTGCTTGCCGACTGCAAGGTTTTCACCAGGTTCTGCGGCGTGTCGAGGGCAATCAACTCCCCCTGGTCCATGATGCCGATGCGGTCGCAGAGCACATGGGCTTCATCCATGTAATGAGTCGAAAGGATGACGGTCTTCCCGCGCTCCTTCAACCGTAGGACAATGTCCCACAGCGTCCGTCTTGCTTGGGGATCGAGCCCCGTCGTCGGTTCATCGAGGAACACGATGTTCGGGTCGTGGATCAGTGCGAGTGCAATCGCAAGCCGCTGCTTCTGTCCGCCGGATAATCCCTTGATCCGTCCTTTCCTCTTCTCGGTCAAGAGCATGTCGCCGATCAATTCATCGATATCGACATGGCTCGGGTAGAAGCTCGCATACAGACGGAGGATCTCCTCCACCTTCAACAGTTCGAACAATGAAGTCGACTGAAGCTGCACCCCGATGACCTCTTTCACTTGATTCACGTTCTTCCGTACATCGTAGCCTGACAATACGGCCGTCCCTTCATCCGGCTTGCGGAGTCCGACAAGCATCTCGATCGTTGTCGTCTTCCCGGCCCCGTTCGGACCGAGGAGCCCGAAGATCTCGCCTTTTTCCACTTGAAAATGGACGCCCTTCACTGCCGTAAAGGAGCCATATCGTTTCACCAAACCTTGTACATCTACCATGATTTCATTCGGCATAATGAGCCTCCTTATTGGTGCCTGACCCCCGGTGCGGTAAAGCGTTTATGTATTGGGGGGCAGGTCCTGTTGTTTATTTTCAACAAAAGAAGCAGCTGGTCGAAAGCTGCTTCTGCTTCTCTTTGCATATTCGGCAAAGAATCGTTTATTCCTTCACATTAATGTGTAAGTTGACTGGGTCTAGCCCCATTTTCGTCCTATGGATGTGTTCTCTCGTATTCTTCAAAAAATCGCTTTACCTCTTCTTTATCGGATGATAGAAAAAGAGGATGTTTATACCCTTCTTTGTATCCTTTATAGGCGCTAAAGTTAAAGACCCCAATAACCGGGTATTCCGGAAGTGCTGGTAAAGGAATCCCATACTCCTTTGCCTCATGTGATGACACCACACCCGATTCGCCTAGAGAAGCATACACCCGAAACTCATTTTCTAAATCCTGATAAATTTCATCTTCATTAACGTCAGCAAAAGCAACACTATCATAAATAATATAAAGTTCTAGGTCTTCAGTGTAGCTGGGCTTTTTCTCTTCGGGTTCTTTAAGGCTGCTTTTTCCGAATAACTTGCTGAAAAGTGTCATTGAGCGGTCTCCTTTCGTTTATGGGTGCCTGACCCCCCGATGCGGTAAAGCGTCTATGTACCGAGGGGGTTTTATCAACAAAGAAGCACCTTGTCGAAAGCTGCTTCTGCTTCTACTTGCATATTCGGCATAAAACGATTTATTCCTTCAAATCGAGGGACCATTTTAGATGCTCGATCAATAGTTCCGTCTGTTCTTTCAATTGAATCGTCTCGGAACCTAGTATGGCGTGGTCGATGGCCATCCCATCGATATGCGAGATAATGGACTTTGCAATGACACCGGAATCGAAACGTGGTGAAAACTCTCCTGCTTTTACTCCTTCTTCAATAATCCTTTGGGTTATCATATAACCTTTTTGAAACCGTTGCTTCGCGTGGTCCTGCCTTCTTTTTTCGTTTCTGCCCGTAATGAAATACTCCAGCTTTGAAGGTGTGAGCGGATCCATTTTATCATTCGGCTGTTTTTCATCCCCCAAGAATGTCGCGAGCAGCGCATTCCAGCAGGAGCCTTGCTGCTGGATGAAATTTTCCACAGAGCCATTGATAACTTCATCCTGCTTCTCCTCGATCAATGCTTCAAACAAATCTTCTTTATTAGAGAAATATTGATACAAACCGCCCCTGCTGACTTCTGCTGCATCCATGACATGCTTCATGGTCGCTTTTTCAAACCCGTGCTCGATGAATACTTCTTCTGCCGCTTTCAATAGATTAATGCGGCGCTGCTGTTTGTGTGCTGGACTGACTTTCGGTGACAATTGCCTCCCCCTCTTCTACGTTCTTTCTTACGATGATGGATATGATAAATAGGATGATTAATAGGGAGCTCGTGACCAAAAAGGAAGGAATGATTCCGATGATGGTGGCAAGCCCTCCTCCTGCCAGCGGCCCGATGATCGTTGCAGTCTGGGTCGTGCTGCTGATGACGCCAAAGACCCTTCCCGTCATATGGACCGGCGTCTTCTCCTGTGCGGCCGCCTGGAATGGGATGAATACCAATCCCGCAGCGACGCCGACGAACAGTCCGAGGATTGGCCCCCAAATCAAGGACATCGGCGTATCATAATTCGTCAGGACTGCCATGGATCCGAACCCAAGACCGATTCCCAATACACCAAAGCACATGTAGACGAACTCGTTGTAAACCGGTTTTTTCGAAAGAAAGAATCCTGTCAAAAGCATCCCAATCCCCGAGCAGGCAACCGCGTAGCCAAAAAGATCAGGTGATACGTTCGTCAGATTACGAAGCAAAATGATGATTTGCGAATCTGACATTTGCAGAATCAATAAGCTGAAGCCGAGCAAAAACAGTCCATACAGTAGGAAGCGGCTTTTCCTGATGAAACTGATTCCCACTTTGATGTCCTCTCTAAAGGAAGACGCGTCCTTCTTCCCGCTTTCTTTCACTGTGACAACTGCCTTCACGGTCTTTGGCAAAAAGAAAATCAATAGTGCAGAAATGAAAAATGTAGCTGCATCGATGAAAAAGACATGGGTCGCTCCCATTGCTGAAACGAGTATTCCGCTGACCATGGGGCCGGCAATCTTCGTCGCAGATTCAATCATTGAGGTAATCGATATCGCTTCTTTAATATTTTCATCTTTGACCATCTCTTTTAACTTCCCGTTTTTTGCCGGGTTAAAAAATGAAGAGAAGATGCCGGTCAGAAACAGAAGTCCGTATACCATCCAAACGTTTGTCGCAAACGTCAATAAGAGAAATAGGCAGCCCCGGATCACATCAGAAGCAATCATCAGCCTTTTCCGTTCAAATCTGTCCGCGATGGTCCCTGTGATCGGTCCCAAGACCGCCATTGGAATGGCCAGGCTCAGGATGACGAGCGACATGTTCATCGGTGTTGCTTCCCATTTTAACCCGACCAGCGTAATGATGGCGACGATGCTGAGCCAATCCCCTAAATTTGAGATGACCTGCGCTGCCATCAACGTCATAAACCCTCTATTTTGCCTCAATGAAGGACTCATTTCTCATTCTCCTTTTTAAAAATGACACAAGTGTCGTTTTGTTAATTTTATTATAGCGACACGGATGTCGGTTTACAAGAAGTTTTTGGAAATATTTTCACCCAAATAAAAAACAGCCATAAAGACTGTTTTTACTTTCATCACACGCGGTAATGATCTGCCCGCCAATTTTGCACGGCTTGTTTAATTTCTTTCGGTCCCAGGTTTTCTGCCAATGTGCGCTCCACAAGTCCTGGCAGCTCTTCCTCCGGCGCAAAGCGTAGTGCGATAATCTGTTTCATGGAGAGCTTCGGATCCAGCGCTTTTCCCGTCAAACGGTAGTAGCGGAAGTTTTCCTCTGCACGAATCACACGGTCCTGAACCTGCAATGGGTACGTCCTTAAACGCACCATCATAAGAAGGAAGGTGAGTGCAGCAAGCAGCACCACGAAGCTGAGGAGTGTCTCGTCCCCAACGTTTTTCACGAAAAAGATGATGGATAAAACGAGTGTCGCAAGCGTCAAAATGGCGATGCCGAAATGAAACATCGGATCAAGCTTACTGTGATTTTCATAGTTTTGCTGTTTCATATGTACCTCCTGAATGGGAATAATTTCATTATATAACGGAAGCCTTTTAAAAGGATATTCTGGTGTTCTTGTGGTTAGAAGCCCAACCTGGCAGTCCGTAATCGGCGGGAAATGTGTAAAAAAAGCCGACAATTTAGCCGGCGACTTACTTTTCCCCTCTTATCCCTTCCCTTTTAGCAAGCTTTGCAAGGCTAATTGCAGATTCGAAGAAATAGATATGTCCGAAACATTAATACCTAATTGAATAATGGTTTGAGCGATCTCTGGGCGAATTCCAGAAAGTGTGGCCTTTATCCCCAGCAGCGAGAGGGCACTCACCACTTTAATGATGTTGTCAGCAACCATCGTATCTACGATTGGGACTCCAGAGAGATCAATGATAATGTGCTCTAAAGATAATTCACTGCCTTTCAATAAAGCTTGATTCATAAGCTCTTGGGCGCGTTGAGTGTCTATGTCTCCAATCAAGGGCAATACCCCGATAGTATCTGATATTTTGATAACCGGGATGGATAACTCTAAAGCAGCTGCTTCAGCTACACGGATCCTCGTATAAAACTTTCGTGTATAAGAGATGCTTAGATAATGTACAGCACGGTCAACTACAGAATCAAAGTCAGAGATTAATTTGTAAAATTGCTCGATTGATAAATCAGATTTCATCGCTTCATCCTTAATAATGTGTCCGATTAAATTGCGATAATCTCTCACTTCATCTATAGCAATCTCTAATGGAAGGTTGTTGTCTACTAAAGTATCAACAGTAATTTCTCCCCATTCTTTTAGTACTGAGAATGTGGCTTCCAACCCACTCTCAATAGATTTTGCGTATATGTTAATTATGTTTTCACGCCACTTTTGTAAATGGCCGTGCAAATTCTCAGGGGTCTGGTGGGAAAGCAGCTGGGTCTTCTGATTAATAAGATTTTGTTTTTCAGAGAGAATTTTATGGGAGATCATTTTATGAAAATCCATAATAACTTGTTCGCTCATCCATCTCACGTTCCTTTGTTAATTTTGATAGTTTTATAATAGCACATGTCAAAATAAGGGACGTAATATAATGAAGCATGGGGACGGTTCATGCGCTTGCTTTCCTCTAAGAAAAGTTGCAGCACAAGAACCGTCCCCTCGTTTCCTTGCCTTATGAAAAATCCCTTTTATATTGGACAGCCAAGTAAATTCCTCCAGCTATGAACGCCAGCGTGTATTTGAACAAGAAGAACATGTTCCACATATAGTCTTTCGGAAAAAGCACATCACATAAAATGATTGCCAACAGCATATAGTAACTGCTTTTCAAAAAAATCTTATGGGTCCGTTCATCGTCTTGCCCAATCTTCTTATAAAATATATAGCAAAAAATCGCACTGGCAATAAGCAGCAGCCCACCCACTCCAATGAGAACATTCCAATTTGTTGAGGATTGTTCAGCCCAAGACTTTAAAGGATAAAACATTGCGTTAGGGATATCAGAGATAGACTTAATTTTCATCTTGATCATTTCCTTTCACATAAGTAAAAACATCTTTTACATCCACGTTAAAAAATTGAGCAATTCGAAAAGCTAACAGCAGAGTCGGAACATAATTTCCTTTTTCCATGACAAAGATGGTTTGCTTGGAAACCCCTACCCTCTCTGCCAATTCCTGCTGAGACATTCTGGCAAGTACGCGATATTCATAAACCTTATTTGATATCGAATCACCAAAATCTTTCTTCATGACAACCACCTCTTGGATCTAATCATAAACTTTTTTTGCATTAAAGTAAAGTAAACTTATACAAAATAATAAAATTTGTTTATTTTATATTTATATACTTATATTAAGTCAAGACAGAAAGCGAGAAACATGGGGACGGTTCTTCCGCTTCTTTTTGAACCCCGCCGTCCGATTCATCATGAGTTTTTAATTATTCTATAAAATTCATTTGGAATTTTATGTTAAAGTATTTTTAAGACACAGGACCTCTCTTCTCTGAAGCAGAGTTCAATGCTTAAAATTTTCTGGGAACGGATGGTGGTCTTTGATATGAGTGACCAAGCAATTTATCAATTAACTCTCTTATCTATTTTTGTTGGCCCCTTTGCTTTTAGGCTTGGTGGAAATAAGAAGCTTTCCCATTTGAACTGGGGCATTATTTTGATGTTCTTCGCCAGCTGGTATTGGGCAATGCACTATAAACTAACGCCCCACAAGACTTATATAGGTGAAGCGGCTTTTTTTGTTATGGTGTTTCTGGCTACAGCGATAAGCTGGGGCTCGCTTTTCTATCTACTCAATCGAATTTTAAAGATTGGCTATTTACGAGTTATGTTTGGATGTGTGCTTTTAGCCTGTTCCGTCCTCTTATTCACTTTCTTTCTTTATGAATCCTCCCCTGACTTCGATATCTTTTATGCCCGATACCATATCAACTTCATGTTTTTGTTGATTCTAAGCTGCTTAGCCAGCAGCCTATTCACTAAAATCAGAGCCCATGGAGCAAAATTAGATGAAGAACAATAGATTGCATACACAATAGGAGTACCAATTGCACAGCGTTCTGTACTCCTATTTTTTTATGAGAAAATGGCAATTCCAGAAACTGAAAGGTGATATTGAATTTCTGTGGAATTGTATTAAGGAGACAGACTGAGGGTCTTCTAAGGAGGATGAACTGAAAATGAAATTTATGATGATTGTGAAGGCTTCAAAAGATTCGGAAGCAGGGACCATGCCGAAGGAACAGATGGATAAGATGTTTGCTGCCATGAAGGAATATAATGATGAATTGAGGAATGCCGGAGTTCTGGTGGCAGTTGGTGGACTCCTGCCAAGCTCCCAAGGCATTCGCTTGTCTTATCCTATACCGGGAGAA
This sequence comes from Falsibacillus pallidus, assembly GCF_050990905.1. Classification (GTDB taxonomy): domain Bacteria; phylum Bacillota; class Bacilli; order Bacillales; family DSM-25281; genus Falsibacillus; species Falsibacillus pallidus_A. The sequence goes on along the minus strand of NZ_CP158866.1, from coordinate 755,373 downwards.
CCGCCGATTATTACCGAGGGGCCATTCGATGCAGTTAATGAGTTGATCGCAGGCTATTGGTTCATAGATGTAGAATCCCACGAGGAAGCGATCAAATGGGCAATGCGCGCGCCTGATCCACATGGTCTTGGAGAAGGACAGATTGAACTGCGCCAAGTTGCCGAATAGTCATACTAGCCGCTGGAATCCCAATACATAAATTTAAGGAGTGACATTATGAAATTACTTCTCACATCTGCAGGCGTCAATAACAAAAGCATTCATGACGCGCTGGTCGACATGCTGGACAAGCCAATCGCCGAATGCAATGCCCTTTGCATCCCCACCGCGATGTATGGACACCCCTGGGTTGGCCCTGGCGTAAGAACCTGGGAGTTCATCAGCGGGAATTCCGAGAATCCAATGGTTGATCTAGGCTGGAAGTCCGTCGGGGTACTGGAACTCACAGCGCTGCCAAGCATCGACAAAGAACGGTGGGTGCCGCTGGTCCAAGAGACGGATGTCCTCCTAGTGTCTGGCGGCGACGCCCTCTACCTCTCCCACTGGATGAATCAATCTGGGATGGCAGACCTATTGCCGTCACTGAATGCAGTTTATGTAGGAATGAGTGCCGGCAGCATGGCGATGGCCCCGAAAATAGGGGAATTCTTCGTTGGCTGGACTCCCCCTTCTGGTAATGATGATGCACTTGGGTTGGTTTATTTTTCAATTTTTCCTCATTTGGAACACGAAATGCTGCCGCATAACACGATGACTGCAGCAGAGAAATGGGCTGGGGAGTTGCAGGGGCCGGCGTATGCCATCGATGATATGACTGCCATCAAGGTCGTGGACGGAGAAGTCGAAGTTATTTCTGAGGGGCAGTGGAAATTGTTTTCGATTTGATTTTATTGGTTTGGTTCAAAATCACCCTGTAAGTTGGTTGTTGGATAAATAGTAGCAGCAAAGCTTCAATTTATTTTAAAAGGAGAAATTAAAAATGAAATTTCTATGTTTAGGTTACTTGGAGCCAGCGAAAATGGATGCTCGCCCAAAGGACGAGATTGATACTGTTATGCAAGAATGTCAGTCTCACCTAGAAGTATTCTATAAGAGCGGCCAAGTGGTGATGGATGCTGGCATCTCCTCCGAAACGAAATGCTTGCGTCGGGAAAACGGCCAAGTGAAGGTTACGGACGGTCCATTTATCGAAACGAAGGAGATGATAGGAAGCGCTTTTCTTATAGAAGCACGGGACATGGAGGAAGCGATCCGCATTGCTTCCTTACACCCGTCAGTACAGGTTGATGCGGGAGAACAATTTGGGTGGAGGATTGAGATTCATCAGATCCATTACTTTGAATCAAGAGATTAGGAAGCAAAGGGACGGTTCTATTGCTTCCCCTTTGACAAAAAGGAAGCAGGAGAACCGTTCCCCTGCTTCTCGTTGGGGGGATATTTTTGAAAAACACAAAGTTGAGAATCGTATGGATTATTCCAAATGTATTTTGTTACTTGATGCTAGTTGGACTATCCATCTGGGTAGCGGCTAATAGTGAAGGATTGCAGGAAATCAATAGATTATCCATTTATGTGATCTTTATGATTCTACTTTTCTTCGTGTCCATCTTCGGCAGCTACCGGATTTGGGGATGGATAAAAGAAGGGAAAATGTAATGGGAGCATGGGGACGGTTCTGGTGCTTTATTCCTCAATTAAAATAGAAACACGAGAACCGTCCCCGTGTTTCTTCCTCTTAATAATTTCACTTAACTAATGAAGCCCTTAAATTAACGCCATATTCTAAATAACCCTTTAAACATGTCAACATATAGACCCAGCCCTCTTTATTATCTAACAATTGATTTATTATATTGTTTTCATTTTCATTAAAACCCTCTTCGTTGATTTCAATGATACTTTCAGAATTACCTAATTCATGCAGGGTAATAGTAACTTTATTCCCTTCCTCCTTCGCACCCCAATAAAAGGCGATTTTCTTATTTAACTCGATTTCTGCTATTTTTATATCGCCTTGAGCATCATATTCATCATATTTAAGTGTAATTGTCTTACCTTGTTCCCACCTTTCGGAACTCGATGTGAACCAAAAGTTACCTATTTTTGAAGGGTCAACAAAAGCTTCAAACAATTCATTAACTGGTTTCAATATTTTCATTTTCGTAATGTTATTCATAAAATTCTCTCCTTGGATTTATTAATAATATAATGTTGTACTAGGCGAGAAAGTCAAGAATCCGCTTAATCACAAGTTTCGTCGCGTCAGCATCGTAAGACGGTAAACTGCTGTCGGTGAATAGGTGCTCTTTGCCATCGTACAAAAAAAGTTCAGCGTGATGGGCCGATGCTACAAGCTCACGGGCCGCGTCGATGTCGCCGTCTTCAACGAAAAAAGGATCTGAACTCATTGCGTGAATTTGCACAGGCAGGTCGGCCGGCCACTGAGATTCGAACGCAGAGGTCGGGAGGCAAGCATGAAAAAACAGTGCTCCTCTGGCACCATCACGAGTTTGAGCGAGCTGCTGTGCTGCCGGGACACCAAGTGAAAAACCAGCATAGACGACATCGTGTGAAAGCTCGCCGGCTGCCCGAACGCCGCGCGCCGTCACTTCATCAAATCCGATTTCCTTAACAAATACCAAGCCTTCCTCCAGCGAGGAAAATGTGCGGCCTTCAAATAAATCTGGTACGTGCACCGTATGCCCCGCTTCTCTCAGTTGATCGGCGATTGCTTCAATCCCCTCCGTTCGGCCTAAAACATGGTGTAACAACAAAACTTCTGCCATCGTTTATTCCTCCAATTTAATGAATTTCATATTTCTATGCTTCGACAAGAAAGCCCGTATGACCTTTCAGAACTTTACGATTTAGAAATATCTTAACTTTATAGAATCAATCCCTTGCTTATTCAATAGTCATTCTTCGTTAGTTGAATTAGAGTAGATACTGTCCATGAATTCTGTTTTAGAAGGAACTGTGAGGAATTATGTCAAGGAGTTATGTGCTTAGCACGATCTCACAATAGAAAACATAAGAAAACTAAGTTATTTCAAGTTAGTTCACAGCATTTTACTAAACGCTCTTAAAAACACTTTAAACAAAGAGATTTTAAATGGGGAAACTGTAATAGAATCCTTTATTATTGTTTCCTTATGTAGCAAATAATTGTGAAT